>JBBTQB010000029.1:0-38487 GCA_038065835.1 Patescibacteria group bacterium
CTTCCTCAAAATTCGCTTGCTCAATTGATGATAGTTCGAATCCTGCACTCTTTACTTTTTTAAACCTAATTTCTTTACTACAACTTTATATCTCTTTTCATCTTCTTTTTTGAGATACGCTAAAAGTTTTTTCCTTTTTACAACCATTCTAACTAACCCTCTCTTTGAGTGAATATCTTTAGGGTGGTCTTTTAAATGAGAAACTAAATTGTCTATTTCGCCTGATAATAAAGCAATTTGCACATCTGAAGAACCAGTATCCTTTTTATGAATACCATGCTCTTTAATTAGTTTCAATTTTTTTTCTTTTTTGAGCAAGTTTTTAAAAGAATACTGAATTAGGTAGAGTTCAGAATTCATCATATTGCTTATACTCTATTTACTAGAATTTGTAAAATGGTGCCTCCACTGGGAATCGAACCCAGATTGACGGATTAAGAGTCCGCTACTTTGCCAGTTAAGTTATGGAGGCAAGCAATGAAATCAATTTAAAATGTAAATATAAACCAAGTTCCTGGATAACCTAGAATAAATAAGACGGTATTGATAATAAGCCACGAGCCCAAGACCAAAAGTATTCCCCACAATGTTCCCCATAATATGCTTTTACCTGTGTCAAATAATTTAGGGTATGCTCCGCCGATTAGCAATAATATACCACCTATTATTATAAGTAGTCCAGCCAAAGGAACAGCTATGGTCCAGATGACAAATTTGTAAATATTTAAAATCAGTATGAAAACATGATATAATTCGCAACGGCAAACAAGTTGAACATTACAAGAGACTCTTGAGCTGCAAGAACTACATGGAACAGTGGAAGTAAATAGTCCAAAAACACCACCAGTAGTAGTACAAATAGTTTCTCTGCCGCAAGGAACTAATCCCTTTGTGCCTCCATTTGATTCATCACATATAGCTGTTGCCTGAGCCTGAGCCTGAGCTTGAGCCTGAGCCTGAGCTTGAGCAATTACAGGAGGTAAATTTAAAAGCAAAAGTGACAATAGAAATAAAAAAAATATCTTTTTCATACAATATTAAATAGAAATTAGAAACTGGAAAATATAAGTTTTCATAATATATATGCCCCCAGAAGGACTTTCATCCCCCACAAATATTTGCCTTGTGCCTCCGGCACGACTCGAACGCGCAACTTATGGTCCGAAGCCATAAATGATATCCCCGCCTGCCTCGCTAGTGCCCTCGGAGGGACTCGAACCCCCAATAACAGGTTCGAAGCCTGTCGTGATATCCATTTCACCACGAGGGCTCGGCATAGGCGGGCAGGCATTTCACCACGGAGGCAAATTTTTGTGGGGGACAAGCCCTCAATCTATGGTCAAAAGTCCGTATGTGTTATCTGATTATAGCATAGAGGCAATGTTAGCTAATAATACATTAAAAATTGAAAAAGAGCAAGAATTAAGATAATATGTACTAATTTCTAATTTCGAAATATTAATAAGTTTTAATAATTCGAAAATTCTAATTTTATTCAAAATTCAGAATTAGAAATTCAAAATTTATCATGACAATTCCTAAAGAAATCAAAGCTGTTATCTCAAAATTGCAAAAGGCTGGGTTTCAGGCCTACATTGTCGGAGGATGTGTAAGAGATTTTTTGCTTGAAACAGAACCCAAAGACTGGGACGTTGCCACTAATGCCAAGCCAGAAGAAATACAGAAAGTTTTTCCAAATAACTTTTACGAAAATAGGTTTTTAACGGTCACAGTAAAAACTGGCCCCGTTAGAAACAGCCCGCCCCAAAGGCCCTCTGGGCGCGCTAGCGCGGGCGGTGTTTCTAACGGGGCTGGCAGCGGTATTAATGAGGTTGAAGTTACAACGTATAGGCTAGAAGCCAAATACTCCGATAAAAGGCATCCAGATGAGATAAGATTTGCAAAAACTCTAGATGAGGATTTAGAAAGGAGAGACTTTACAGTCAATGCTATGGCGATAAGTGTTCTAAATGATAGAAATGTTCTAGATGTTGTAAATGGAAAAAATCAAGCGGAGCGATTGAACAAGCGAGCAAGAGCGAGCGATAGAACAGTTAAAACATATACAACAGAAGTTGTGGATTTGTTTGATGGACAGAAGGATTTGAAAAATAAAATAATAAGAACAGTTGGCAATCCAGAAGAAAGATTTAACGAGGATGCTTTGAGAATGCTAAGGGCTGTTAGGCTAGCCTCAACACTGGGTTTTTCCGCTAAAGGCGGACCAGCCTTAGGCTGGAAAATAGAACCAAAAACCGCAGAGGCGATTAAAAAAAACAGCACTTGGTTAGAGACTATTTCAAAAGAAAGAATCAGAGATGAATTTTTGAAGATTGTTATGTCAGACAATGCATCTGATGGCATAGAGTTGCTCCGTGAACTAGAGCTTTTAAAGTTCATTCTGCCAGAGCTTTTAGAAAACTATGGAGTTGGCCAAAATAAACATCACATTTACGACTGCTATACCCATGCCTTAAAAGCTCTAGCGTATACTGCTAAGAAAAAGTTTAATGTGCACGTGAGGTTAGCTGCTCTTTTCCATGATATTGCAAAACCCAGAGTAAAAGCAGGAGAGGGAAAAGATTCAACATTTTACAACCACGAAGTTGTTGGGGCAAAAATGACTTTTGAAATTTTAAACAGATTGAAGTTTTCTAAGAAGGATGTTGAAAAAATAACAAAGCTTGTAAGATATCACTTGTTTTATTACAATGTTGATGAAGTTTCAGAGTCATCGGTAAGGAGGCTTGTAAAGAATGTGGGGACGGAAAACATAGAAGAGCTTTTACAAGTAAGGCAAGCTGACAGGATTGGATCTGGCGTTCCCAAAGCCGAGCCCTATAAGTTACGTCACTTAAAATATGTAATAGATAAGGTTTCCCAAGACCCGATTTCAGCCAAAATGCTAAAAGCTAACGGAAAGGATGTAATGGATATTTTAAATATTCAGCCGGGACCTAAAGTTGGCCAGATATTGAGCGTATTGCTGGGATATGTATTAGAGGATCCAAAAAAGAATAGTAAAGAGTTCTTGGAAAAAGAAATCAAAAAACTAGGAAAACTTTCTGAAAAAGAATTAGAGAAACTTTCTGTAAAATCAAAAGAAGAAAGAATGAAAATGGAAACTAAAAAAGATGAAATGACAAAGCAAAAGTATTGGGTTACCTAATCATTTTTACGAAGATAAAAATGGAATTTTCAATTTTCAATTTTAAATCAATTTTTAATTCTTTAATTCTAAAACGGGGATTAGTGTAGCGGCAACACGCACCGTTCGGGACGGTGAAACGGTGGGTCCAACTCCCACATCCCCGACAAAAAGGACCTGTAGTTAAATGGTAGAACAGCGCATTCGTCCCGATGGTGAAATTATTTTCACCATACGAGGATCCGCGATGGTTTTGGTGGGCCCGTGGTCTAACGGCATGACATCACATTCGCATTGTGGAAGTGGGAGTTCAATTCTCCCCGGGTCCACCAAAACTATCGGACATTGCGCAAATGGCGGTTCGATTCCGCCTAGGTCCACCAAGATTAAACTTTCAGGAATTTTGTCGATTGATTGTATTTTAACAGAGAAATGAACGGGCGACCAGCAAAAAATTTCCTGGGGCCAGGGGCAGGAAATTTTTTGCCCGTACGCCGATGGAAAAAACTTGACTTACGTATGAGTTTTGCTATGATTAACTCATGAAAAAGACAATGTTAGAATTTAGTCTTCCAGTATCTATTTTGCGGGAAGGTAAAAAATATGTCGCCTATACACCAGCGCTGGATTTGTCTACTTCTGGTAATACATTTGAGCAAGCAAAAAAAAGATTCGATGAAATGGTTTATCTTTTTTTTGAAGAAATTTTTAAAAAAGGAACTGCAAAAGAGGTTTTAATGGAATTGGGATGGCAGAAAATTCATGAAAAATGGAATCCACCAATTGTGATTTCCAATGAGTCGCAGATGGTTAAATTGTCTTACTAGTATGGCGGGTATAAAACCTATTCACTAGAAAAAGTTTGAAAAATTTCTTCTTTTCGCGGGATGTAATTTTGAGCGGGAAAAAGGTGATCACAGGATTTATTGGAGAAAAGATTTAAAAAGGCCGGTAGTCATTCCTAGAGAAAGCGAATTACCAGTATTTATTATCAGAAATAATTTGAGAGTTTTAAAAATAGATACTACGGAATATCTTGAAATTTTAAAAAGAATTTAAAAGCTAATTGCCTTTTTGAAATTTTGTGCTAGATTTAGCCTAGCCCATTAACATCAAAAAAGGAGAAAAACATGTCAGAACAAGAAAGTTTAAGTACCCCCGACGGCGATTCAAAAGATGTGATAGATGAGGCATTGGGGGGACCTGATTCCGATTTGGCGCCGATGCCAAAAGAAGAACCAAGCGTTGAATTTGATGAGTTGCTGGATGAGGGGAGGCTCGAGATTAAGTCTGTGGAAGATGGAGTCGAAAAAGCAAGAGGTATCCTGGAGGATCTTTTGAAGAACAATAACCCAGAAACACGTTCCGAAGAGATCCAAATTCTGCTAGAAAAATCCAAAATAGAAAAGGATCCCGGGCTAATGCAATTGATTGAGAGGGCTGGAAGATCCTTGGCTTTTGGAGCGGCGCTTAACGGACTTCTCAATGAAATGAATAAACGCCATAAAGGAAGGGCACTCGGCTTTATTGGCGAAAACGATGCAGCCAAGCTGGAACGCTACTTGCCAACACCAAATCTTGGAAGTAACGATGATTTGGAAAAAAACAGTAGCGACGGAAGAAAGATTGCAGATTTAGGAGAAATACTTGAGCAGATAGGAAAGCTGGCATCGGCATAACAACACAAAGAAGCCTGAGATTGCATCAAGGGCTTTCTTTTTTGTAAAACAATTAAAACACACAACTTTTTTTAGTGGCGAGAAGGCAAAAATTTTCTGGCCTGGGAGAGAAAATTTTTGCCCGCTGGCCGTTCGCCGCTCTGCCCCCGTTTTCCGCGCGCCCCGCGGGGCGCGCGGTGTCCATTTTTCGTTTGTTTTTCAAAATCTTTCTTGCTAAAATACAATTAATCCGCTTCGGGGTTTTGCTCGTAGTAAGTTCTAACTTTTTTCAATAAAGACCACCTCGTTAGAAGTCTGGACAAAATGCTAATTACGAGACCCGGTCTCGTCAACGAGACCGGGTCTCGTAATTAGCATTTTGTTGTATGATGCTTTCTATTTATCGATCTAATAGTTTAACCCCGTAGAATTTAAATTACATCCGCCAAGGGCCGCGGGTCTCGTACTAAATCAGCTTTAGAAGCCCAAAAATGATATGATTTCAAGGAGTAACGAGGAGACTTATCAGGCGGTCAGCGATAAGTCGACGAAGTTGCGACACAGAAATCAGCCATTTTTGGGCTCCCCCGAAGGGCGGGTGAATTCAGGCAAGATTCATCGTTGCTTGTCGCTCACAATGCGATTGCATTAGGCTCGCTCCTCGCGCCTTGAATCTTGCCTGAATTCTGACCGCTAAATTGATTCGGTACGAGACCCGCGGCCCAAGCTTCTAACGGGGTCCATAAAAAAGCCGCTTTTTGTTCTGGGTTAAAAAGCGGCAAGTGGGATAGATTATCTCACTATCGCATAGTTTGTCACGATGCGCACACGATAATTTCCCATTGATACGTTGTTCCAAGGACTTGGCACGATGTGGAGGAATAATCTGCCTTCATCTGTAGGAATGCCATCATAGCGCTCTCCAATGATGAATTTATTTCCCTGTTCTCCAATTCGGCCTAGAAGAACTCCAGCCATGAAAGTTCCTCCTTTGCCAGCAGTAGTATAGCCCTTTGGGGTAGTCATGTACTGACCAGCTCCCTGCGGCCAAAGGTCTACTTGTCCATTAGCTGTTGCAATCAGTCTCATATTTTTTCTAATGATGATGCCGGTATCGAGCCAATCGCTCGGATTGACATGTTTTGCAGCGTCAACATTAAACTCCCTTTGGTGTTTGTTGCCTCCGCAAATTGTTCGGAGGCAAGAGAGCTTGAGACTGAGATCGCCCAGTTGACTAGAGCGCACTTTAAGTAAAGTGCCCTTTAATTGTCCTCGCGCAGTGAACTCCGCTGTTCTAACAGTATCTTGCTCATCTGCAGAAAGAAGCTCAGGTGGCGCTCTTTTTTTAATGTTCTTGATAATTTGTGTTACGCGTTTTGCGCGCTCAAGATCATCCTTGCACTCAACCTTTTTTAAGAGCGGATACACAAAGCATTCAATATCTTCTTCTTGGAGATATTTTGTAGCTTCTTCCCGTTCCTTGTAAACACTACTGCCAAGGCTAGCGATTGAGCTCTCAATTTTTTCTCTGAGGTTAGGAGGATAGTGAATCCCAAACTCAATTTGGCAGACATCCCCCAGAGGGATTTTGAGCTCGCCATACTTGGTGGAAAGCGTAAGATCTGCTTCTAAAATAGTAACCTTCAAAAAGTCGCCGCCCCTTAGTTTAACATCAAAGCAAGGAAGCTTCTTTGGTTGAGAAGTTTCCCCTACAGATGTAGAGGTTGCTAAAAGCAGACAAACCACCATTCCAAACATGTACTTCATTGTAGACTCCTATAAAAAAAGGTGCAGTAAAAGTGCGAACAAGAAATTTGTCGACTCCTTGATTTATCAATCATACCCATCCTTATTTAATATGCAAGCGAGTGATAAAATAGAATAACTGGGCTCATAGTAAAATGGTATTACGCACCCTTCGCATGGGTGAAGTCCGGGTTCAACTCCCGGTGAGTCCACCAAATAAAAACAGCCCGAATTAGCTGTTTTTATTTGGTTCGAAAAATTTACATTTTTTCGTGCTCCTCTGGGGTTACCATACAGCAGTCCTTTGCCATTTTACCAGATCCGCAAAAACATAATTCTTCTTTTCCAAGATGTTCTCCATACTTCATGCCACAACCACAAGAGCAAGGTGCCATTAATTTCTCTTTTTGTTTTTCGTCTACCATGTTTTTAAAATTTCAAATAATATGTTGACTTTAACTAGCGACCTTTACTGGTGCCGATATTTATTATAGCATATACTAATGATTGAAAATCAAAGCACGATGCCTTCACTCCCACACCAAAGTTTTGAAAAAACTTCTGATGTGGGGGCAAGAAGAAATTTACCAAGGGATCTTTTTTTGCATCTCTTTTCTATAGTAGCTCTTTATTGGGTTGCAGTTAGTTTTATTACACTGTGCTGGCAATATATAAATTATTTCTTTCCTGATATTTTATCTATTAGGTACAGCTATCAGTCATATATTTGGCCAATTAGATTTGCAGTAGCTTCTTTATTTATAACTTTTCCGCTCTTTGTTCTTGCTTCTTGGTACTTAAACAAAATTTACAGAAGAGAAACCATAGTTCGCGAATCAAAAATAAGAAAATGGCTTATTTACTTAACTCTATTTATTGCGTCTTTAATTATAGTTGGAGACCTAGTAACTGTTATTTTTAACTTTTTAGGTGGAGACATAACCATAAGATTTATTCTCAAGGCATTGTCTGTACTAGTGGTGGCAGGTGTTGTTTTTGGATATTATTTAGATGACGTTAGACGTCTTAAGCCATCAAAATCGGCAAAATATTATGCCTTAGCAACTGCATTAGTAATTTTAATTATGGTTATTGGCGCATTTTTTATAATCGGTTCTCCAGAACAAGCAAGACTAGCTCAACTTGACGACCAAAAAGTTGACGATCTGCAAAACATTCAGTACCAGATTGTAAATTATTGGCAGAGGAAAGAACAGCTGCCAAAGACTCTTTCTGAATTAGAAGATCCAATATCCGGTTATTTTGTACCAAACGACCCGGGAACCAATAAGCCGTATGAGTATATTATAAAAGATTTAAAGAATCTGGCCTTTGAGCTCTGCGCCGAATTTAATTTAAGCAGCGAAGTAAACCAAGCTGTTCCAAAATATGCTCCGATGTCTGGTGAAGTTGTACAAAACTGGAATCACCAATCAGGAAGAGTTTGTTTTGAAAGAAAAATTGACAAGCAGTTGTACCCGCCCCCGGAGAAAACAATCAGATAACCAATAGATCCACTGATTAAAGATTTTCCTATTACAATTTAAATATTTCATTACAGAAACCTTTAGTCAGCAGGTCTAATATAAAAAGCGCATTTTAAAAAAAGATAAGCGGGCTGTGGAATTGTGGCTGCTGCAAAACAACATCAAGCCAGAACAAAGAGCAAGAAGAGTTTATTCTCTCAACCCAAGAAAGGAGGTAACATACATGAAACTTCTATCAAGGGAGGGAGGTGATCCCTAATCACCTTGGCAGGGTGAGTCGTTAATTCACCAAATGGGGGGCGGGGGAGGAAAGCTAATACATGGCTTTCCTCCCCAATCTTTACAATATTTAGTACAAACAATAAATGGTTTCGCACATTTGGACCCTGTTGTAAGCTATTGACATATACTTTTGAATATGATATCACAAAACCCAGTACATTGTATCGGTTTGCCTGGGGCTCTAGCTGTGTTAGCTCAGAGTGAGAGGTAAACCAACAACGGAGGAATTGGCTATGAAAAGCCAACCTGTCTCTTGGATCGGCGTCTTGATGTCTCTCGTTCAACTTCTGGTGAAGGAGCTTAAGAAGTTGGGTGGCGGAGACGATGACGTTCGCTGGCTTGTAACTTCAGAGGGAGAGGATCTCTTGAAGGAGTTTGCCGCAACCATTCGGAAACGGCGAACATGCGCTTCTGGTCCCGCACAACAGCTGGAGGGGTGGAAGCGTTTCTACAAGAAGCACTTCAATCTCACCTTGGATTTGTCCCAAGTGAAGATTCCCGATCACCAAGAGGGCTTCGACCGCCTTCTCATCGTGGCCAAGGGTCTGACCCGCAACCAAGCCTACAAGGCTTGCGAGAAGCAGTTTACCTGCTGGAGCTACCCAGAGGACTTGGACGGTGCCATCAAGCCCGATGAGCGTGACCCCAAAAATGGCACGTACGCCATTTGGGTCCGAGATCGTATTGAGGCGGACGAGGAGAACGCGGGCCAGTCCTTCAACCAGCGTCGTAAGCAAAAATGCCAGGACGAAAACGTTTTGGAGCGGATGCTCCATGAACTCAAGTACTTTGATGAGACAGGCAAGCACCTGGACATCAAAAACGTGACGCTCACCTCTTCGCTCGTTTCTGACGGCGCTGCGGTTGATGCCCACTGGGGTGACGGCAGGTTCTTCATCGACTGGTGCTTCCTCGACGATCGCCGTGACCGTCTTCGTTCCCGTTCCGTGGTTTCTGTGTCTGCGGAGCCGAGCGGAAGCGAGGCGAAGCAGGCATAAGAGTTGCTTGTTGAAGCGACGCCGAAGGCGTAAGCTGAAACAAGCAATGAAAGCGGCTATTCAAACTTCAAACACTTGAATTGCCGCTCTTTTTTTATATAATATAAATTCGTAGTTAATCTTTTCTTTATGGATAGAAAAAAATTAGGAGACTTGCCCCCCACTAATTTTGATGGGAAAATGGATAAACAAACATGAGCTGGGAAAATAGTTCAAAATTAGTGGGGGATAAAGGCGAGAAGATTGCCTGTGAATATCTTGTTGAAAAAGGGTATAAAATATTGGCTAAAAACTATAGTATAAGTTTTGGAGAAATTGATATTATCGCTAAAAAGAAATGGAGATTTAAGAACTTATTTATAAGAAATCATTCAATAAACTCCGGGCAAGTTATCCACTTTATAGAAGTGAAAACTATTATTGACGCTGATAGTAGTTTTTTTCCTGAAGAAAGAGTAGATTTTAATAAGCAGAAAAAGTTAAGGCAAATGGCTGAAATTTGGCTGGAGAAAAACAAATTTTCTCAAAATCAGCCGTATCAAATTGATGTAGTTGGAATTCAAATAAATCAAGATATAAAAAAGGTAAAAATTAATTATTTCGAGAATGTTGTTGAAGATAAATGATTTTTCTATTGACAAAGTTTATTATTTGAATATAATCAATCGTAGAACTTAAAACTTGTCCTTTATTCTTGGACAAGTAGAAAATAGGATGCTTGCACACCCTTTCCGAGAGTGGGGGGCAGTGAATTGATTCGCTGCCTCCCATTTTTAATTTAATAAAGACTCTAAAGAGTGCAGGATTCGAACTATCATCAATCTGATGATAGTTCGAATCCTGCACTCTAATGTCTTTAATTACAACAGTTGACACCAGCTTCTGTATCTGCTAATCTTAAAGTAAATTAATTGAATGAATAATTGTCCGTCTGACCACGGACATTTTTAATAAAATTTTTAATTTCTAATTTTTATTAAATTTTCAATGGATTAATTTTCAAAAAAATGTCATCGGTGTTTAGAAATTAGTTAATTAGGTATTTAATAGAAATTAGAAATTAAGAATTAGAAATTAACGCAAATGGATTTAAAAAACTTTCAAAGAGCACTATCTCAAATAGCAGAAACTAGAGGAATTTCCGAGCAAGCTATAATTGAAACGCTAGAGGCGGCCTTAGCTACTGCATACAAAAAAGATTATGGCCAAAGGGGCCAGAAAATAAAAGCCAAGTTCAATCCCATTTCTGGAGATGTCAAATTTTGGCAGGTTAAGCTAGTTGTTGATGAATCAATGCTTTACACAGAAGAAGAAATTGAAGAATTAAAAGCTAAGAAAATGTCTCCTGCAGAAGATTTTTCTGCTGCAGGTGGATCTGCCTCTGGTGTAGGCGGGGTGCAGCAAGAAACTCCTCAAAAAGTGATTTTTAATGATGAAAAGCACATAATGCTTGAAGCTGCAAGAGAAAAAAAACCGGATATTAAAGCTGGAGAAGAGCTGGAAATCCCATTGGTTTCAAAACAGGATTACGGTAGAATTGCCGCTCAAACAGCAAAACAAGTTATTTTACAGAAAATAAGGGAAGCTGAAAAGGATGTTATTGCCGCTGAATACAAATCAAAAGAAGGTGAAATTATTTCGGGTATTGTCCAAAGGCTTGAGGGAAATACAGTTTTAGTTGACATTGGCAAAACTTTGGGGATTTTGAATAGAGAAGAACAAATACCAAGAGAATTCTATAGGCAGGGGCAAAGGATGAAGTTTTACATTTTAAAGGTTGAAGAAACGCCAAGAGGCTCTGTTGTTGTGCTGTCCCGCGCTTATCCAAAGCTGGTATCACGACTTTTTGAACTAGAAGTTCCTGAAATATCTTCGGGCGTAGTTATCATAAAATCAATTGCCAGGGAACCTGGATACCGAACAAAAATTGCCGTTGCTTCAGAAGAAGAGAAGATTGACCCTATTGGCGCCGTAGTTGGTCAACGTGGTACCAGGATCATGGCGGTGATTAATGAATTAGGAGGAGAGAAAATTGATGCTATTTTATGGGAAAATGAACCAGATAAATATATTGCCAATTCCTTATCTCCGGCAAAAGTGTCAGATGTTAAAATTGAAGATAAAAATACCGCGTTGGTTTCTGTAGCCGAAGACCAGCTATCATTAGCTATTGGTAAAGATGGTAGGAATGTAAGGTTGGCCTCAAATTTAACAGGCTGGAAAATTGATATTAAACCAGTAGTTGTAAAAGAAAAGAAGGAGGAAGCGCAGGAGGACAACGAAGAGTCTGAAGAAAAAGAAGGAAAAAGTGAAGAAAAGTAATTAACTGTTCTAATGTTGTAAATGTTGTAATTGTTGTAATGCAATTATAACAAGTGAGTCCCGCCATGGGCGGGACGAGCGATGGAACAATTAGAACATTATAATAGACCTGTTGCTTAATATTTAATATAATTGGTTCGCTCGTTCGGAGAGTAAGCATTGCGATGCTTATTCTCCTTGCTCCCTGCTAATTATAAGATTCGTAGCGAAATGAAGTAATTTCGAGCGAGAAAAAGGAATTGCGAGGAGGCATATTGAGACTAAATCTGGCGACGAGTAATTCCTTTTTCGCAGCCGAAATTACAAATTGCAGTAGAAGTCTCATTAAGCAACAGGTCTAATAATATGCTAGTAGAATTTTTCCCTATTATTGTTTCGCTCTTTGCGATTGCTTTTGTTTGGTTTTTAGTGAAAAAAATCAGCAAAGCGCCAATAGCAAGAGACAAGGCAATTGAAATAACTAAAGCTATTCAAGAGGGAGCTGTTGCCTATTTAAAGAGGCAGTATAAAACGGTAAGCATTGTTGCCGTTATTTTATTTCTGTTTTTATGGATTTTCATGGGTCCAAAGATGGCATTTGGATTTTTGATTGGAGCTTTTTTGTCGGGATTGGCTGGCTTTATTGGAATGTGGGTATCAACACAAACAAATACAAGAGTTGCAGAAGGAGCAAAAAGAGGATTAGGCCACGCTTTAGATTTGGCATTTAAAGGAGGCTTGGTAACAGGGCTTTTAGTAGTAAGCTTAGGTCTTTTGGCAATATCTGGATATTACTTTTTAACAAAGAATATTCAACCCCTTATTGCCCTGGGCTTTGGAGCTAGTTTAATTTCTGTTTTTGCCAGAGTTGGCGGTGGAATTTACACAAAAGCGGCTGACGTTGGAGCCGATCTGGTAGGAAAAGTTGAAAAAGGAATTCCAGAAGATGACCCAAGAAACCCAGCTGTAATAGCTGACCAAGTTGGAGATAATGTTGGAGATTGTGCTGGTATGGCAGCTGATATTTTTGAAACCTATTCTGTAACAATAGTTGCCACAATGATTTTGGGTACTTTGTTGTATCCCGCATCTCCGCAGTTTGTATTACTGCCGCTATTTTTGGGAAGCATTTCAATTTTAACTTCTATTATTGGAAGCTTCTTTGTAAAATTACCTGCCCGTAATGCTTCGCATAGCGATGCAGGCGGGGGTAAGTCAAAAAACATTATGGGAGCCATGTACAAGGGCTTAGCTGTTTCGGTTGTGTTGTCTGCTATTGGTTTTTACCCCTTAATTTTAAAAATGATGGCAGGACAGGATATTTCAGTAATCAATTTGTATCTCTCAACATTGGTTGGATTAGTTATAGCTGCCGGAATGTTTGTCATAACAGAATACTACACCTCAAAGAGATATAGCCCAGTGAGGTCAATTGCCAAAGCTTCAGAAACCGGACACGGAACAAATATTATAAGAGGGCTTGGGCTTGGTATGCAGTCAACTGCTTTTCCTGTTTTGTTGATTGCGATTGGAACCGTTGTATGCTACTGGCTAGCTGGAATTTACGGAGT
Source organism: Patescibacteria group bacterium (assembly GCA_038065835.1). Classification (GTDB taxonomy): domain Bacteria; phylum Patescibacteriota; class Minisyncoccia; order Minisyncoccales; family Staskawiczbacteraceae; genus VGLO01. Next base: position 13,192 of record JBBTQB010000029.1, read on the forward strand.
GGCTTTGGCAGTGATGGCAATGCTTTCCATATCTGGAATTGTTGTTGGTGTTGACGCTTACGGACCAATTACAGACAATGCAGGTGGAATTGCAGAAATGGCTGGGCTTCCAGAAGAAATAAGAAATATTACTGACTCACTAGATGCTGTAGGGAATACCACCAAAGCCGTAACCAAGGGCTACGCTATCGCTTCAGCGGGTTTGGCAGCATTAGTTTTGTTTGCTGTCTACAGCCAAGAAGTAATGAATTTAATGGGCTCAGCAAACGCTGTAAGCTTTGTCTTGGATAATCCAAAAGTGATTGCCGGATTATTAATAGGAGGGCTACTTCCCTATTTGTTTGCCAGCTTCTTAATGGGGGCTGTCGGAAAAACCGCAGGCAAAGTTGTTGAAGAAGTCCGCAGGCAATTTAAAAATATTGCTGGTTTGATGGAAGGCACGGCAAAACCAGAATACGGCAAATGCGTAGATATTGTAACCAAGGCAGCCATTAAAGAAATGATGGTACCAGCTTTAATTCCGGTGGTAGCTCCAATACTAGTCGGGTGGATTTTAGGAGTTGAGGCTTTGGGAGGATTATTGATTGGATCAATTGTCACAGGATTGTTTGTGGGCATCTCCATGACTACTGGTGGAGCTGCATGGGACAATGCCAAAAAATACATTGAAGAAGGACACCACGGAGGCAAGAAATCATTCGCCCACCAAGCCGCTGTAACCGGAGACACCGTGGGAGATCCTTGCAAGGATACTGCAGGTCCAGCAATCAACCCAATGATCAAAGTGTTGAATATTGTTGCCCTCTTAATAGTTTCTTTCTTGGTGTAAGGTTAGTTTGATTTGGTTTTTTAGTAGTTCTGTTTTAATATCAACTCTCAATTGAATCCATTTTTCTTGTAGGTCAGCCCATTTTCTGCTTTTATTTATTAGGATAAAATTCATCTTCCTTGTTTTCTCGCTATGTTTGCTTAAGGGGAGCAATTTCTTTACCAATGAGATTATTTCCCTCCTACGATTTATTGTTAGGTCAAACATATTTTGGTTATAAGTTCCATAGTTGGTTTTAGTTCCCTTTTTCCTATCTAGATATAAATAAGGATGATAATTGAATGTTTCCAGGCGTGTCTTTATTTGTTTTAATATTTCTGAATCACCAGTTCTGATTTTAACAATTTGGGGTCAGACCCAGGCCTGACCCCATCACCTCATAAAATGACAAATTTAACTAATCAAAAATGTGTTGGGCATGAAAAAATTTGACTTTAAGATTTAAATTGATAAAGTAAAAGTATAAATAAAATATGACTTCATTACATATTACAATAAAACAAAATAAGAAACGTCCTAAAAAGACGATAGTTGAGTTTGATGCCGACCAATTCGAAAGAATGGCTGCAACTTTTGGATTTTTCAACCCTGATTTTTTAAAAAGTTTAGAGGAATCAGAGAGAGATTTTAGAGAGGGAAGATTTCGCAAGATAAAGTCTCTCAGGGATTTGAGGAAAAAATAGCATGAAGATTTTGACGACAAGGAAGTTTGATGCGCAGTATGACAAATTACCAATAGATATTCAGAAGAAGGCAGAAAAGCAGGAAAAGCTATTTAAAGACAACCCACTTCATCCTTCGCTCCACACCGAGAAATTGTCTCCGAAGCAAAAAGAGGTGTGGAGTTTTCGTATAGATAAAAGCTATAGAATTATCTTTAGGTTTCTAGAAAAAGACAAAGTGCTATTTCTAAACGTTGGGCCGCACAATTGGATTTATAGAATTAAATTCTAAAGTTATGCGAAAAAGATTTAAAATTAAAAAACATAGCTGTGCTTTGTGTAAGCCCCATAAATTAGGATGGGATAATCGTTGGAAAAATAAAGAATTAGCGCACCCAAAAGAGTTTGAAAAATTGAAAAGTCAACTAGTCTAAATGAGTAATTTAATCAATCAAAAATGTGTGGGGCACCTGCCCGCATTGCTACGCCAGCCCGACAGCCTAGCAGTCTTGGCGGCGGGCAAAGCGTTGCAGGCGGGTGACATTTAAACATATTATGGACTTAGTAAATAAAAAGATTCTTTCTCATAAGGAGATGGTAAAACTAAATGAGGAAGAAGTCAAAGATTATCTTTCCCAATTAAAAGATGGGTGGGAGTACCAACGAGACCCGGCCTCGTTGGTAAGAAAGGAGTTTAAGTTTGAGGACTTCGCGAAGACGATGGAGTTTGTAAATAAAGTTGCAGATATTGCAGAAAAAGAAGGGCATCACCCTGACATCGCCATTCACTACAATAAAGTGGATGTCACCCTTTGGAGCCACTTTATAAACGGCCTATCAATCAACGACTTTATCATCGCCGCTAAGATCGATAATATAATTTTATAAAAATAATTTAGTTTTAGTGAGGTCAGACCTGCTGTATTCTTAAATCCTAAATCCTACCTGCCCGCCAAAGCCCCTGCCTGTGCGTATCCGCACGCAGACAGGTTGGCGCAGGCGGGAATCTTAAATCTTATCGTTAGTATGAAAAAGTTGTTTTTAACTTCAAATGGACTTATGACCCCAAAACTAAAGGAAAGGTTTTTAGAATTTGTTGGTAAAAATCCAAAAGATATCAAAGTTCTTTTTGTTCCTACAGCATCACAAAGAAATAAGGACAAAGATTACTTAGAGATGAAAGCAGCTTATTTTAAGCATTGCGAAGAAGAAATGATGGGTATGGGAATTAAAAAGGAAAACTTATTTTGGCTGGATATAAACAATATTTCAGCAGCTGGAGACTTAAACTCATATGATGTAATGTATATGTGCGGGGGAAATACTTTTTATTTATTGCACGAAGTTAAAAGAACTGGTTTTGACAAGCAAATTATTAATTTTATAAACAGTGGCAAGGTTTATATTGGAGTTTCGGCTGGAAGTATTCTTGTTGGCCCAGATATTTCAATTGCGGGACCCTTCGATCTAAACGATATTGGCTTAAAAAATCCCACAGGGCTTGGAGTGACAGATAAAATAATTTGTCCCCACTATCAAAAAGTAGAGGAAAAAGTTGTGGTGGGAGTTGAGGAGAAAGGCAATTATAGAGTTGTGCGGTTAAGAGATGACCAATCTTTAGAAGAAGTAGACGGTATTTCAAAGATTATTGAGTAAAAAATACATTTGTGAAAACTGCAAAAAAGGATTTAAGCAAATCGCAATTAGAAATAGAATTCGAATTAACCGCAGAAGAATTTAATGAATATGTTGATAGAGCCTTAGATCATTTAAAGTCTCATACAAAGATTGATGGGTTTAGGCAGGGACAAGTGCCGCGGGATTTGGTGGAAAAGAAAGTTGGGCAAGAAAACTTGCTAATGGAAGCAGGAGATTTGGCAGTTAAAAAAAGCTATGCAGGATATATAAATGAAAACGCCTTGGAACCCATTGGAAGACCCGAAGTGCAAATTAAAAAGATTGCGAAGGGAAATCCTTTTTTGTTTACGGTGAAAATTTCCATTTTGCCTGAAGTCATTCTGCCGAATTATAAAGAAATCGCCTCACAAGTAAAAGCAGAATCAATTTCCGTTGATGAAAAAGAAATTGAAGATGCCCTAAGTTATCTTCAAAAATCTCGTGCAAAGTTTTCGCAAATTGATCGAGGGGCAGAAGTAAAAGATTTTGTTGAGATTGAATATTCAAGCAAAGACATAAGTGATGGAAAAAAAATAAAAGACAGATTTATTCTTGGTCAAAGCAGGTTTATGAGAGATTTTGAAGATAATATTTTGGGCATGAAAGCTGAAGACCAAAAGGAATTCAAAGTAAAGTTTCCACCCGCCAGCAACGCTGAGCGTAGCTCTGCGGGCTGGGACAACGCGCCCAATAACCCTGGAGAAAAAGAAAGCACTTTTAAAGTAAAAATGGTCTCTGTGCAAAAAATAGAGTTGCCCGAGATTAATGATGAATTTGCAAAATCTCTTGGAGTTTTCGATAGTTTAGTTGCACTAAAAAGTAATTTGAAAGAAGGAATTACAATGGAAAAGCAAGAGACCGAGAAGCAAAAAAAACAAGGCGAAGTTTTGAGTAATATTGCAGAGAAGATTAAATTTGATTTGCCAGAAAAAATGGTGGAGCTTGAAAAAGACAGATTATTACATGATTTAAAACACCAGGTTACAGAGCAGTTTAAAATGCCTTTTGGAGAGTACTTAAAGTCTGTTAAGAAAACAGAGGAAGAGATAAAGAATAATTATAAGCTGGATGCTGAAAAAAGGATTAAAAATTATCTTGTTTTAAGGCAGATTGGCAAGGCAGAAAATGTTGAAGTTTCAAAAGAAGAAATTGAGGAAGAAATGAATAAATTTATTAAAAATTATACAAAAGAGGAAGCAGATAAAATTGACATTGATCAACTAAAAGAGTATACTAAAGATGCAATTATGAATGAGAAAGTATTTCAAATTCTTGAAACACTTTCTCAAAATTTTTTAAGTCGTTAAAAAATTAATATGCCAATAGTACCAACTATTGTTGAAAAATCACAGCGCGGTGAGCGCGTATATGATATATTTTCAAGGCTTTTAGAAGAGCGCATTGTTTTTTTGGCAGGTCCGGTTACAGATTTGAATGCAAATATTATAATCGCCCAGATGTTATACTTGGTTTCAAAAGACCCAAAGAAAGACATAAAGCTTTATATAAATAGCCCCGGAGGTTCGGTCACGGCAGGTCTAGCAATTTATGACACAATGCAGTACTTAAAGTGTCCGGTTTCTACCATTTGCATTGGACTGACGGCTTCAATGGCTGCAATTATTTTAGCGGCGGGAACAAAAGACAAAAGGTTTGCCTTACCCAATGCTGAAATTTTATTGCACCAGGTTGCCGGCGGATTCCAAGGGCAGGCTTCAGATATTGATATTACTGCAAAGCAGATTGTGAAGATAAAGGCAAAAATAAATAAGATTCTGTCTTCGCATACAGGTCAGCCCATCGATAGAGTTGAAAAAGATACCGACAGGGATTTTTACATGACTGCAGAAGAAGCAAAGCAGTATGGTTTAATTGACGAAGTTATTGGGTCAATGAAAGAAGTTAGGTAATTGCGCCTGGAGAAAATATATTATATACGAGCTCACTGAGTTAGTGGGCTTTATTTGTTTAATAAAAACGTGAATCTTGAATCTGGTAGCTTGTATCTTGAATAGAATAGTGAATAGCGAATAAATAAAAAAATTCTAAATTCAAAATTTAATTCCAGCTTCTAATACAGAATTCTTGATTCTCGTTAAATGAAATGTCATTACAAAATATAATGCTAATATTCTTTACAGTTGTCTTGTCCTTAATAGGAGGGTCCTTCTTTGGATATTATATTCGTCAGATTATAGCAAAAAGAAGAGCAGGAACATTAGAAGCAAAGTTAGAGAAAAAACTACAAGAAACTAAGGAACAGATTTCAAAGTTAGTCAAAGAGTCACAAACCAAAGCAGCTGAAATAATTGAGAAAGCCCAAAAAGATATTGACCAAAGAAGAAGAGATTTTTTGAGAGCAGAGCAAGTTTTATTAGATAGGGAAAAGATTCTTGATTCAAAAATAGACGCTTTTGACAAGAAAGAACTAGAACTTGAGGATAAGGTCCAAAAAGTAAAAGCCTTAAAAGAAGGTGTGGATAAATTAAGGGATGAGGCAGAGTCAAAATTGGAAAAGGTTGCTAGTTTATCTCGTGAAGATGCAAAAAAAGAACTTTTGGCTTTAGTAGAGACTGACTACAAAAAAGATATTTTAGAAAGGATTAAAAAAATAGAGGAACAAGGCAAAGAAGTTCTGCAAAATAAAGCAAGGGAAATTATTACTTTGGCGATACAAAAAGTAGCTGTTTCCCATACACAGGAAATAAGCACCTCTGTGGTAAGTTTGCCTAGTGAAGACATGAAGGGGAGGATTATTGGAAAAGAAGGTAGAAATATTAAATCATTTGAAAAATTAACTGGAGCTGAGCTGATTCTTGATGAAACTCCAGATTCAGTGGTAATTTCTTGCTTTAACCCAATTAGAAGGCAAATTGCTAAAATTGCCTTGGAGAAGCTAATCCAGGACGGTAGGATCCAGCCAGCTAAAATTGAAGAGAAAGTTGCTGAAGCAACAGCCGAAATTTCAGAAGTTGTTAAGAAGACAGGAGAGAAAACACTATATGACTTGGCAATCTTGGGAGTAAATGACAAGCTGGTTCAAATTTTAGGAAGATTATTTTACAGAACATCTTATGGCCAAAATGTTTTACTCCACTCAATAGAAGTGGCTTTGATTGCTGAGGCAATTGCCGACGAATTGGGAGCCGATAGCCAAGTTGCCAAAAGAGGAGGTCTTTTCCATGATATTGGAAAAGCAATTGACCAGCAAATTCAAGGGTCTCACATTGAAATTGGGATCAAAATTTTAGAGAAGTTTGGAGAGTCAGAAGCTGTAATACACGCAATGAGATCTCACCATGGAGATTATCCAGCAGATACCATAGAATCTGTAATCGTAACTGTTGCAGATTCAATTTCAGGGTCGCGTCCCGGGGCCAGAAAAGATACTCTAGAAAACTACCTGCAAAGATTGAAGGCGCTTGAAGACATAGCCAATAAGTTTGAAGGAGTTGAAAAAACATACGCCATACAAGCTGGCAGGGAAATAAGAGTTTTTGTTAAGGCAGAAAGGGTTGATGATTTGGGAGCCAGTAAAATGGCAAAGCAAATTGCCCACAACATTGAGGAAGAATTAAAATATCCAGGAGAAATTAAGGTAACGGTAATCAGGGAAAATAGGGTGGTTGAGTACGCCAGGTAGTAGAATTTTGACGTCTCGGCCATTGCTTTCTGCAATGGCCGTTTTAGTTTCAGTCAAAATTTCACTACCTGGTACGCAAGATACTCACTCAAACCAAAAACTGCCCATGGGCAGTTTTTGGTTTGAGTGAGCGGGTGAGCGGAATCGAACCGCCATCTTGACATTGGCAATGTCATATAATAGCCACTATACGACACCCGCAATTCTAATTTCTGGTGCCGGATGGCAGAATCGAACTGCCTTCTGACGCTCTTCAGGCGCCAGCTTTCCCATTAAGCTAATCCGGCATAGTTTTATTTTACCATATACTGTGGGCGAGATAGGATTCGAACCTATAACCCCACGGATGTAAACCGTGTGCTCTGCCATTGAGCTACTCGCCCATATTTCTGTGCGCGGGACAGGAGTCGAACCTGCACGCCCGTGAGGGCACTGGCACCTCAAGCCAGCTCGGCTACCGTTACGACACCCGCGCGTGTTTTTTGGCGTGCTATTGATAATATATTTTCTATTTTAATTTTTTTTCTTTTTAAACAAATTACTTCACTATTGTAATAAATTCTTTCCAGTAATTTCAGAGATTCAGTCTTGGCGTACTTAAGTTGGTAAACTGAACTATTAATGCCTTTAGTAATGTGGCCTTTAATTTTTAAATTTTTTGTTATTGTTTCTTTAAGCCATTCCACATGATTCTTACTGGCAGAAACAAAAACTATATAAAACATAAAACTTGATCTCCATCGATTATCCCAATACGAGTACGATGAACCATCACCGTCAAAATGTCCCCGGAGAAAATCAAAAAAATATTTTCTAGGAATCTTCAGCTTACTAAGAGTTTTTGATTTATTAGGAAATAAACCAATGCTTAACAAAAATTTATAAAAGTTTACATCTCCAAATTGTAATACATAATATTTCTTTTCCTCCTCTCCACCTCGAGCTTTTTTCCCAATTTTATTATTAAGGTTAAGACAAAGTTTGAAATTATCTATTTGCTCTTTGTCTTTTGAAGTAAAACTTATATGACGGCCATCTTTTATAAGACATCCATCGGTGGTAATCAGTCCTATTGCATAGGCTAGTTGAGGTGACCATAGTGTTGATACTTTATTAAGGGGTTTCATTAGTTCATTATACCTCAAAGTATAAGTGAATACCAATCTTGTCATCTGTACTTTAATAAGTTTTTAAAAAATAGGGCGGGTCAGGATTTGCCTCCTTCCCGCCCCTTGGTTCACGATACAATTCTCAGAGGCAAGTCATTTGTCTCAGCATCCCCTTTTTTAAGGGACTTCTTTTGGGGAGCATTGACCTGCCTCACCCTGATCGTAAGATTTGCTTTGGTGAAATCCATTTCCTGGCAAACCTCCCCCAATTTCAGGGCGAAGTTGTACGCATCGGCTCTGTTTGTGATTGTGAATGCCAGCAACGATTCTTTTAGCATTGGACTCCCTCCCAAAAGGATTGGATAATTGACCCCATCTGAGATTTCAAATTAGACTTTAAAACCTCAAATAGAGACAGTTATGATTTCTTAAAAGAGCTACTTTTGTTCTTCTGCTACGCTTGCAACTTCTTCTGCAATTATCGATTCTTCTGCCTTCGCTTCTTCGTCTGCACTCTTAGCGGAATTGAATTCTTTTTTCTTTAATTTTGCTTTTTTGCCTTTTGTATGTCTTAAGTAATAAAGTTTTGCTCTTCTTACTTTTGCTGATTTTACAATTTCAATTTTTTCTATAGATGGGGAATGAATTGGGAATATTCTTTCAACTCCTACTCCGTCAACAACTTTTCTAACGGTAATAGTTGCTGAAATTCCCTTACCGTGTTTTTTAGCAATAACAATTCCTTCAAATATTTGGATTCTTTCCTTTTCTCCTTTATCCTGAGCAACGCCGAAGGACTCTTTTATTTTTTGGTGTACTTTAACGGTATCACCAGGATAAATATCTGGCAATTCTTTTTGTTGTGACTTATTAAATATTTCTGCTTTTGTGATCATAAACGAATTTTAAATCAATATTAAATGATTAAATGTCTAAAATCTGAAACGTGTTTTATTTATTTAAAATTTAGATTTTAATTAAAATTTAGATTTTAGATTTTAAAATTATTTAGTATTTTCTTGAGATCTTCTGGTAAATCCGAATTGAATTCTTTCACGCTACCGTTCGGCAATCTTATCTTTAAATATGATGAGTGTAAAAACTGCCTATTCAACCCTTTTGGAACAGGAGAGTCTTTAAATCCATACATCTTATCCCCGGCAATTGGATGATGGATATAAGCTAAATGACATCTTATTTGGTGCTTCCTGCCTGTTTTTGGCTTAACTTCTAATAAAGAATATCTATCAAACCTCTCTAAAACTTTATACTCTGTAATCGCCTCTCTTTTCCCCGCGAAAGCCGGGCTTTTGCGGGGAAAGGCTTTTTGCTTGCGGGGGTCGGCAGGAGATCTTCCAATCAATGTTTCAATTCTCCCTTCTTCTTCTTTCACTATACCGTTGGCAAGAGCCATGTACTTCTTCTCCACCTCTCTACTTTTAAACTGTTTTTGTAAAAAAAGCAAGGATTCGTTGTTTTTTGCGACTAAAAGTATGCCCGATGTATCTTTATCTAGTCTATGAACAATCCCATGCCTTGTCGCTTCTCCAACACTCTTTAATTCTGGCTTTTGCTCTAAAAGATAATCTATTAATGTCTTACCAACGAGGCTGGGTCTCGTTGATCTCGTTGATTCTAGAAAAACCACTACTCCCGCCGGCTTATCAACTACCAAAACATCATTATCTTCATAAATTACTTTAAAATCCATTCTATAATTTTTTGATATAGTGAATCAGCGTTTCGCCCTTTTTAAATCCAAAGCTTTTATGGAATGCGTGGCTAACAGTATTGTTTATCTCTGCGTCAGAACCCATTTCTTTCACGCCCTTTTTTATAAACCATTTTTCTGATTCTTTAATCAATTGCTTAGCTACTCCTTTTTTTCTATATTCCTTTCTTACATATATGCCCTCAATATATCCTACAGGATTTGTTTTAGATCCTTCAACGTAATCATTTCTTACTGCAATATTTACAAATCCCAAAGGAGTATTATAATTGTCTCTTGCAATAAAAGCAGCCTCTTTTTTTGAATGCAATATTTCTTGAAATTCTTTCTTTATCTTCTCTTCTGGATGTTTTTCCCAAAAAAGCAAGCCCATTTTTAGCCATTCAGAAAAGTCTTTTTTTGTTACCCCCTCTATTTTCATAAGTTGTGGGCGCGCCCCGACTCGAACGGGGAACCCTTTTCACGTCAAGAAAATGCTCTGCCAATTGAGCTACGCGCCCATTTTGTGCTCCTGGAAGGGATCGAACCTTCGGCCGCCAAATTATAAGTTTGGTGCTCTAACCACTGAGCTACAGGAGCTTAATCTGTTTGTCAGATATGGCCTTGATCGCCATTAATATTTGCTCCGAGAATCTTGCATTATATACCCTTGCGTTGCATGTGCCATGCCCGAAAGTACCTTTTTGATTTATTCTTAAAAAAGAGCTCTTTTTTATGTAAGGTTTAGAAAATTGACTTTCTTTAACGTTTAGTATTTTTGCCCAAAAAGCAGTTTCTTTTTTAACATCCATATCTTCATAAAAGTGCATGGCGAATCTTATTTTGTGTTTTGGTATTTTTAAGACAACTTGAATCCACTTGATAAAAAATATGATTACTGATGGATTGGTGTTTGAAAGAGATAAGTGTGTTAGAGATGTCTTTGTTCCCTCGCCCCAATAAAGAAACAGTCCGGCAATAAAAACATCTCTTTTACCTAAAGGAAAAACATTCTTTTTCTGTTCGTTGTAGTACTTCAATAATCTTTTATCTTTTGTTCTTTTTCTGGTTTCCCTGTACTTCTCAATGCGACTCTCATTATTTGCTCCTAACTCTCTAATTCTTTTTTTTGAAAGAGGATAGTCTCTAAGCCAAAGACTTAAACTGCTTTTACTAACCCTCAGAATCTTCTTTATTTGACTATAACTCATTTCTTTTTTCCTAAGAGCCAAGGCTTTTTCTCGTTTAATGAAATGTGTCATAATAGAACTCTTAATTAATATCCGAGTAAATACTAATCATTGGTTCATTATAACAAATATTAATTTAAAAGAACAGTCATTTTTGATCCGCCGTTGAGCTACGGGCCCATCGATACCATCTTTCACGCAATTGCAAAAAAGAAGGTTTGATTATTTTTTAAATTTAGAATTTGTTTGTGATTTAGAATTTGTAGTTTGAGATTTTTTGCCTATAATATTCTCAAACTCTTCCCTCTCTATTGTTTCTTTCTCAATTAGGGTTTTGGCAATTTTTTCGAGTAACTTTTTATGCTGCCTTACTATTTTTCCAGCTCTTACTTCTTCACTTTTGATAATTTTTTCAATCTCTGCATCTATTTTTGTCGCCACTGCTTCAGAATAATTTCTTTGTTCTGATATTTCCCTGCCTAAAAATACCAGCTCATCTCTGTCACCAAAAGATATTGGTCCCAAAGAAGACATGCCATATTCTTTCACTATTTTTCTGGTTAACTCAGATGCTTTAACCAAATCGTTTGAAGCACCTGTAGACATTTCACCAAATATCAGTCTTTCAGCTGAAAGTCCTCCTAACAAAGTGGCAATTTCAGCCAAGAATTGGGTCTTTGTTCTCATTTTGTTTGATTCTGAAGGAACTTGCAAAGTATATCCGCCAGCCATGCCTCTTGAGATAATGGATATTTTTCTTATTGGCTCTGTTCCGGGAATTGAGCTGGAAACCAAAGCATGTCCTGCTTCGTGATATGCAGCAATCTCCTTTTCTTTTTTTGATAAAATATGAGATTTCCTTTCAGGACCCAGTAAAACTTTTTCTATTGATTCTAAAAATTCTCCCTGTGAAACCTGTGTTTTATTCCTTCTTGCAGCTAATAAAGCAGCTTCATTTGCCACATTTGCCAAATCAGCCCCTGAAAACCCGGGTGTTCTTTCAGCAATTTCTTTGAAGTTTACATTAGAAGACAATGGCTTTTCTTTTGAATGGATTTTTAAGATTTCTTCTCTATCATGGACGTCTGGCAGATCCAAAACAATTTTTCTATCAAACCTGCCTGGCCTTAAGAGAGCTGGGTCTAAAATATCTCCCCGGTTGGTATTATGTAATAAGATTGGTTCCTCGCCGCCAAAAAATGCTTCATTATTACAACCGCAAAAGTCATATACATATCCGTTATAGGGAATTTTTTTAACGTTTTTTATCATTGGCCTTTCCACTGAACCAGAAATTCTTACATCTTGATCTAATAAAGGATTTTGAGTTTTGCCGAAACCCAACCTCCATGCAATGCTTGTTTTCAATGGTTTACCATTATTAATTACCCTTCCCTCTTTTGTTTTAAAAGAATGAATATACCCTTTAAATCCGTGCATTCTGAATAGCCAGTTAAGCTCTATGATCAGCTGTTTGCTCATAGAAGTAACTTCTCCTCTATCTCTTTTATCAATATGACCATCTCCATAAAAATATCCCTTAAAATACTCTTTAAAATATTCGAATGGTGCTTCAAAAAGGAAAGAAGGTACATGCTTATTTTTTGCCCCCTTGCCACAATAAAAAGAAAAGAAATTAGCTAGTGGGGTGCATTGGTACACAATATTTACCGCACTGTTGCTTGTCAGCCTTACAGTATGAGGTTCGATATTAAATATATTTTTCATTAACATTTTAACATCTTGTATTTTTGCAGTTTCCTTCCTATTGAAACAGAAGTCTACTTCATTTCTTGCATATCCCTCGGCAGTATAGTAACCAAGAAGACGCATTAATTCCGGAGTAACTTTTACGGTTTCTGGCAAGACATTTTTATGCTGGTAGTAATTCCTGGAAAGTTGCCTTGGTCCGCATATCCCTTGTTGCCATTTTCCAATAGTCCTCTGTGAAAATCCAAGATCTTTACCCAATTGGGTCTGGGAAATTTCACCAACGTGAGCTAAAGCATATTGATAATTAAAATGTATCGGCTCGAATCTTTCAAAAAGTGGTTGCCATACAGAAAGTTCAAGATTAAAACTTGTATTAAATGTATGCGCTCTAATTTCTTTTTTATGAGAAGTTCTATTAGCTTTATATGGCATGTTTACCAGAATGTCTCCTTGGACAAGGTCAGCAACTGCTTTTGTTTTTAATCCACTACGAGTTCTTACAAACACCGAATGGTTTCCGGTTGCTTTGATTTTTCCGCCAACATATTCAATTTCGTAAATTTCTTTTACTTTATGCCGAAACACACTTCGCACCTTCTTGAAGGCACTATGAGAAAAGTAGACACTATTTTTATTGCGTCCAGTTAATATTTTTTTTTCAAACCCCAACACTTCAATTTCAGGAGAGTCTTTTTCTACATTTTCTTCACCCTCTTGGTAATAAGGATCAATAACCTGAGAAATTGGCAATAATTTGTAATTATTATTTTTCTTTATTAGGACCTGGGTATCTTCAGTAACACTCGCTGCCATAACAATTACTCCAGACTCTCTTTCAAAACCATCCATTTCAACCAAAATCATATTTAATGTTTGCTCTCTCTCATCATGTCCTCCGCCAATTCCAGCTCCCCTGTGGCGCCCAATGGCATCTAGCTCATCAATAAAGATTATTGACGGGGAAGCTTTCTTTGCCATAGAAAATAAATCCCTCACTCTTGCCGATCCCACTCCAACAAACATTTCAACAAATTCTGACCCCGAAATGGAAAAGAATGGTACATTGGCCTCACCACTGACGGCACGCGCCAATAAAGTTTTTCCCACTCCAGCAGCCCCTAAAAGCAGTACGCCCCTTGGTATTTTTGCTCCCATTGCTAAATACTTTTTGGGAAACTTCAAAAAATCTACAATCTCTATCAGCTCTTCTTTAGCTTCTTTTAATCCTGCAACATCCTTAAAAGTTATTTTTTGTTTATCATGGCCCTCAGCTCCAAAAATTCTGGCTTTTGCCCTTGTAAAATCAAAAACTTGCATAGCCCCAGATTTTGTTTGCTTTAGCATTGTCCAAAGGAAAAATCCAATAAGAAGCAATGGTAAAACCCCGTAAAGTAAAGCAGGAAACAACCAAGTCCACATGCTTTGTTGTTCTAGTTCAGCTGATATTTCAACTTTTTGTAATTTTACTGGATTAGCTCCCAAATTAACCAAAACTTCCGACAATACAGAGTTTGTCTCTTTCATTGAAATGGCTTTTGATTCATTATTATAAGTTATGGCTATGCTCTCGCCAGAAACAGCAATTTTCTTAACTTTATCCTGATTTATTTCAGAAACTAACTGGGAAATTGATATTTGATTTGACTCGCCTGTTGGAAAATAAAACAAGCTGAAAACACCCCCTATGGCCAGGAATATTAGTACAACAAAAATAAAGTTTTTAATAAGTGGATTTAGTTTCATATTGACAATATAACACTCTTTTAAATATCTTTCAACCTCAAATAGGTGGTATTGACACATTGTAGTGTATATGATATCACTAAAATAGTACCTCACATTACACTTCATGCGATTTTGCTCATACTTGTGGGTAAAATCGTGTGAAGTGTTTCGAGATTTCCCATTTCCGAAAGGATAAGTCCATGTTGTACATCACGAACGCCCTATCTCAGATCACGGACATTTTCGTGTCCACCAAGGATTGGGATACGTCCACGCCCGATACCGTGAAGGGGTTCTTCACCAAGTACAACGGCGTTGGTGTCTTACCCTTGACCAAGCAAAACACGGGGGCATCACAGAATCAGGCCCCGCAGACCGAGCAGAAGCCTACTTACGAGAAGGAGGAGCCGGAGGTCATCGTCGAGAGTGAGCCCAACTGCGGGCTCCTGGAGTACTTCAATAGTCTCTGTGACCACGAGTTCAGGATTTACGCCCTGTACCGCGAGGTCAAAGAGAGATGGGTGAAGATCCGTATCCAGGCCTGCCCCGACTACGACATCGGATGGGACAAGAAGCGTCCCTTCGATGAGATGAATGAGGTTGCCGGCACCATCTACAGCATGGCTGGCTATAGGCTGGACGTGAAGCATTTCACGTACAAGAAGCCCGGCCGCACGCCCGACGAAAAGCGATCCATCTTCGTAAAGGCCGACCAGTTGAACTGGTTAGTTGGCAAAGACGGGAAGCCCCTCCTCGTCGGCAAACCGCCGAGGCCCAAGAAGGCACGGAACCAGCTGGTTATCACGGACGATGGGGAATTTAAAGTGGCGTAGGGTACGCTACCACGCAAAACAAGGGCCGAGTTGCGAAAGCAGCTCGGCCCGTTTCATTGCAAAAAAGTTATCTTTTTGAATTTTGAGGCCAATGGGCAGCTGCCAATGGAGATTTCTTATAAAGGTTTCCATATAACTCTTCTGTCACAAAAGGCATAAATGGATGTAATATAATTAAATACTTTTCATAAATCTCTCGTAGTACGGCCATAGAATTTTTGATATCTTCTCTGGATTTCATTGACTCTGCATGTTGCTCTAACATAGAAAGGAAGTTGCAAGCTTGTTCTTGTGCAGATGAAAACATATACTTTTTAATGCATGAACTTATTGCCCCAACAAGATAGTCTATCTCTAATAAAATTCTTTTATCTTCTTGAGACAAAATTACGCTTTTGTAGGAATCTAAATTATAATCATTTGTTAAATCTACAACCTGCCCTATGTGCCAGAGGCGGCGAGAAAAATCTTGAAAAAATTCCAGTCGTTCTTCTGAAAAGTAAAAATCTTCCTTAGATGATGTATAAGATACAAGTGCCATTCTTGTTACATCAGCCCCATATTTTTCAAGATAATATTCCAATGATACAATATTTCCAACACTTTTGCTCATTTTTTGACCGTCCTTGCCCAGCAAAAGCGGGTGCAGATAAACAAGCTTAAATGGCAAGGTTTTAGTTACATAAAAACTCAAAAGTATTTTTCTAGCAACAGACAATCTCAACAAGTCATGACCTATAATAATTGAATCGCTAGGATAAAAATAGGAAAAATCAACAGATTTTGGCTCGCCAAAAACAATGTTTGCCCATTGGCCCGAAGAAAACCATGTGTCAAAAGTGTCGGTTTCTGGAAGGTAAGATTTACCTTCTTCTTTTTCCAAAACCCATTTTGCTCCCTCACCAGCGTAAATATGTTCTAACCCTTTGGCAATTTCTTCTAATTGAATGCCTTTGTCCAAAAAATTCTTCAGGTTACCGTAACATTTCTCCCCTTTTTGATTAACGAACCAGACCATAAAATATTCTGGCCCCGAAACATCATACCAAATTGGCATTTTAATTCCCCATACATTTTGGCGTGCAATGGGCCAATTATGCATTTTACCCATCCATTCAATGAGCCCTTTCTTTCTCCATCTTGGAAAAACCACTAACCCATTTTCTTCAATGGCTTGTATGGCTGGTTTTCTTAGGGGAGTTTTTTCATTATCAAGATCTAAAAACCAGGTAAACACAATCAGATTTTCGGTTTCATGACCTTTCTTGCAGAACAAAATAGGTTCTATGTGAGAGTCGTCAATTTTTTCAATATATCCCCTTCCTTCCAAAAAAGAGACTTCTTGAATTCTTGCTTCTGATGGCTTTAGTCCCGGGTACCTTTCGATCATATCCCCTTGCCAATCCAGTAAATTGCGAGATGGTAGAGAATTCCGGAGCGTATATTCATAATCATACTTTTTAAAAGAAGGAGAGAAAGGAGATAAAAATTTCTCTGTCTTTTCTGGATCAAGTTTTCTTTTACTAGCAACAACTTCTACTGGCATACTGGTAGCTGGATTTATGAGGGTTTTTCCTATGTGGTGCGAGTAATTTTGGTCAGCAGGATGAACTAAGACATGAGTGACAGAAAAAAGAAATTCTGGACGAGTGGTTACCAGCGTAAGATAACCAGCTTCACCTTTTATGGGGAATTTTATATAATAAAGCGGCATCTTTCTCTCGGTTTCTTTCAATTCAATATCTGCTAAAAAGGTTGAACATGAAGGGCAGTAGTTCACCATATATAAACTCCGATAAATCAAGTTATCTTGAACCATTTTTTTGAATATCTCATTAACAGCTCGTAAAGACTCTTCATCCATGGTAAAACGGAACCGACTCCAGTCAACGCTTGCTCCTAAAGACCCCAGTTGATTTTTTATTGTACTGTTATTATCTTCAACAAATCTCTTAATTTCTAAAAAAAGTTCTTTTTTGGTATAATCTGATTTATTTTTGCCTATTTTTTCCAGCTCTCTTTCAAAACTAACCTGCGTCTCATAGCCTCCGTGATCTGTGCAGGGGATCCAAAGAGTTAGATCTCCCTTAGCCCTATGGTATCTAGCTAAAATATCTTGCATGGCGACCATTAAAGCATTCCCAATATGAAGAGGGCCTGAGGTGTTAGGGGGAACGAGAAAAATAGAAAACGGTTTTTTGGCCCTATTTACCTTTGGGGAAAAAATATTACTCTTTGCCCACGTCAGTTGGACATTTTTTTTAACTTCTTCATGATGATAATTTTTCTTGATCATATTATTTATTATCATTCATTGTATCAAAAAATCGCGCTAACGCGATTTTTTGGTGAGAAATCACCATACCTACTTAACTAATTTTAAACTCATCCTGTGTTCTTTTGGTTCAACTAGCAATACTTCAAATTCATATGATTGGCCTACTTTTAGCAATTCTTCCATTTCTTTTTGAGATGCAAATTCTGAAATATGGCATAAGCCCCTTACCTTAGGATCTACCTCAACAAAAGTGCCAAAAGGGCTAAATGAAATAACCTTGCCTTTTATTTTATCTCCCTTTTTAAATTTTTCTTCAACTTTTTCCCAGGGGTTTTCTTTTAAGCTCTTTAGTGAAAAGAAAACTTGGTTGTTGCTTATGTTTATGATTTGAGCTTTAACAATCTCACCGATTTTAACTATTTCACCTGGATTTTGGACTAGCTGCCAATCTAATTCTGAAATATGTATTAACCCTTCAATCTCGCCTCCCACTAATTTAGGGTTTTTTTCTTCTTGTGAAACATTAGTTTGCGCTTTTTCCCCTAAATTAATGGGGGATAAAGGAAACTTAATAAAAACTCCAAAATCGGCAATACCGGTAATTTTTCCATCAATAACATCTCCTACTTTATAATTCTTTAAAATCTCTTTCAGCGCTTGCTCTGTCTTTGCTTTTTCAGACAATATCAGCTTATTCTCTTCGGCCAACAAGTCTAAAACCTTAACCTCCAAAGTCTTCCCAATAAATTTTTGCAACTCTTTTAATATTTTTTGTTTGTCTGCATCCTCAACCCGTGGATAGTTTTCAGGAGACAACTGTGAAACAGGCAAGAAGGCTCCAATCCCATTAATACTTGTTAAAAGACCACCTTTATTTACCCCGGTTATCTTTACTTTTATAATCTCTTCCCTTTCTTTCATTTCTTTTAATTTATGCCAATTTATATCTTTTGTGGCATCCCTTAAGGAAAGTTCTCTATAGCCGTCTTCATTTTCCAATTCAACTACTTTTGCAAAAACTATGTCGCCTATCTTTAAGTTTTTAATGGCTTCTTTTACCTCGTAAAATTCCCTGCCATAAATAATGCCTGTTCCCTGTAGCCCCAAATCAATAAATAAAGATGCCCGGTCTTTTGCCACAACTCTTCCTTCAACCAAAGAACCCACCAGTGGTAGTGGAGAAAAGTCTTTTTGGCTTTTTATTATATTTTCTTTTGTCATTGTTGTCATGGATATATAATACAGGATATTTGCTTTTTTACAAGGGTTGAAGCGGGAAATTATTTGTGGTAAAATAGTTTCATAAAGCGTGAAACATAAAACGTGAAACATTTACGAATTGCCGTTATGTTTCAGGTTTCAAGTTTCAAGTTTCATGAAAATTACTTGGGCTGGGCAGGCCTGCTTTCAAATTTCAGTCTCTGGCTCACCTAACCGTAATGCTACAAATGTAGCAGGCGGGAAAGACAATCAGGTAAATATTGTTATTGACCCATTTGGAGAAATCGGCTTAAAAATACCTAACTTTGAAGCTGATATTTTGCTTTTGACTCATGGTCACGAAGACCATAATAACGCAAAAGCTATTAGGGGAAGTCCATTTTTAATCAACGGACCGGGCGAATACGAAGTAAAAGGTGTTTTTGTACAGGGCATTGATTCTTTTCATGATGATAGCTTGGGTAAAGATAGGGGCAGGAATACTATTTACACAATTGAAGCAGAAGATATGAAATTTTGCCACCTTGGCGATCTTGGGCAGAAACAGCTAACTGATGAACAATTGGAAAAAATTGGCACAGTTGATATTTTAATGATTCCGGTGGGCGGAGTTTATACTATTGATTCGTCGGATGCTTCAAAAATCATTGGACAAATAGAACCCAAAATTGTAATTCCAATGCATTATGAGTTGCCCGGCTTAAAATTCAAATTAGATGGCGTTTCAAAATTCTTAAAGTCAATGGGCAAAAACTCTATTCAGCCACAGGATAAACTAACAATCAAAACCAGCACCCTTCCCAAGGACAGAGAAATGGAAATAATAGTTTTAAAGCCATAATATTTATGGGATTTTCGGATAAAGTTAGGAATTTGGTAGAGAAACTGCAGCAATTGCCAGAGATACAGAAAAAGATTATTTTTTTTACAGTAATGACAGTTTTCGTTATATTTATGGTTTTTTTTGAATTAATTTTAACTAAAAATAATATTGCATCAATAAACCAATCTTTAAAATCACTAACTTTTCCCGAAATAAATATTCCTGATTTTAATGAAAGAAATATTGCGGGCTCTAATATGAGTGACTTAGAAAAAGTAGGAGAGTCACTTCAAAACATAAATACTGATAATTCCTCTGTTTCTGGGGGAGATAATCAGGTTTTTCAAGATTTTTAAAAAATGGCTAAAGAAGAACCAGAAAAAATACAAGCAATAGGACAAGTAAAGAAAAGAGAAATAGTGCAAGAGCTTAAAGAGTCATACATTGACTACGCAATGTCGGTCATTGTTGCTCGCGCCCTGCCCGATGTAAGAGATGGCTTAAAGCCCGTCCATCGCAGGATTTTGTTTGCGATGTTGGAGGAAGGATTACGACACAACGCAAAGTTGAGAAAGTCAGCAACCGTGGTGGGAGCTGTTTTAGGACGCTATCATCCACATGGAGACATTGCAGTTTACGACTCAATGGTAAGAATGGCTCAAGATTTTAATATGAGATATCCCCTTGTTCAGGGTCAGGGAAATTTCGGCTGTTTTACTAAAGATATTAAAGTAAAACTTACCGACGGAAGAGATTTAACATTTGAAGAGTTAGTAAAGGAATATCATCAGGGCAAGAAAAACTTTGCTTTTACTGTTGATAGTAATGGGAAAATAGTTATTGCAGAAATTAAGCATCCGAGAAAAACCATAGAAAACGCTCCAATCATTAAGATAACACTAGATAATGGAGAAACAATAAAATGTACACTTAATCATAAATTCATGCTGAAAAATGGAACTTGTAAAGAAGCTCAATACCTGACTGAAGGAGAATCGCTCATGCCTCTTTATACAAAACTTTCAGAACGAGAAAATGATATTAATTTAGGGGGCTATGAATTAGTTTTTCAACCCAATTCAAACTCATGGTATTTTACTCATATGCTTGCAGACGAATGGAATATTGAAAATAACGTGTATGAAAAATCACAAGGTAGAATACGTCACCATATAGATTTTAATAAATTAAACAATAATCCTAATAATATAAAGAGAATCGGATGGAAAGAACATTGGCAAATACATTATACAATTGCTTCAAGGAGGCATAGTGAAGATGCTCTATATAGAGAAAAAATAGCAAAAGGAAGAAAAGATTTTTGGGCTAATGCTGAAAACAGAAAAAAACATTCTGAAAGAATGACCATAAGAAACATTAAGAATTGGAAGAAAAAAGATTATAGAGAAAATATGAGAGCATTTTTAAGTGAGATAAATAAAAAATACTTGGCAGAGCACCCTGAAAGAATTGAGGAAATAAGAAAAACTGCTTCAAAGACCATGAAAAGATTGTGGCAAATTCCAGAGTATAAAAGTCTATTTCATAAGAAAATTGTCGCAAGCAATAAAAGAAGGGTTACTAATCTAACAGGAAGGTCTAAATTTTTGAGAATCTGTAAATACTTATCAAACAATAACTTAGAGATAAATAAAGAAAATTATGAGAAAATCAGAGTAGATATTTTCGGAGGGGCATGTTTCACGACATGGGATTTAGGTATTGGCAAATACTTTAAAGATAATAAAGATTCAGTACTATTTTCAATCAATCAAAATCATAAAGTTATAAAAAAAGAATTTTTAAATAAAAATGAAGATGTTTATGACTTAACGGTGGAAGTAACTCATAATTTTGCTTTATCTTGTGGGATATTTGTCCATAATTCGAATGACGGGGATTCGCCGGCAGCGCAAAGATACACAGAGGCGCGTCTTTCTTCTATAGGCGAAGCAATGTTGGCTGATATTGAAAAGGATACTGTAAACTTTGCAGATAACTATGATGGGACAAGAAAAGAACCTACTGTCCTACCCTCTCCTTTACCTCAGCTTCTTTTAAATGGATCGTTGGGGATTGCTGTTGGCATGGCAACTAATATACCCCCTCATAATTTAACTGAGTTGATAGACGCTCTCATTTATTTGTTGGATTATCCAAAATCAGAGACATCTGATTTGTTCCAATTTATACAAGGACCTGATTTTCCTACCGGAGGCGTAATTTACGACCAAAAAGAAATTATTTCTGCCTACTCTCAAGGTAAGGGCTCAATCATAATGAGGGGCAAAGCTGAAATAATTGAAAAAGAAAAAGATGGATCTGAACAAATTGTAATATCAGAGCTTCCTTATCAGGTTTTAAAATCCAGCTTAGTTGAGAATATGGCAAGTCTGGTTTCAGAGAAAAAGGTTGAGGGCATAAGAGACATAAAAGATTTATCAGATAGGCAGGGAATGGCTATTATTATTGATATTAAGAAAGGTTTTGATCCTCAGAGAGTTTTGAATAGGTTGTATAAGTTTACTAATCTTCAAAAAACATTCCATTTAAACTTATTGGCTCTGGTTGACGGAATCCAGCCAGAAATTCTTTCAATTTCTGATGTTTTAAAATACTTCATAGTGCATCGCACTGAAGTCGTAACAAGAAGGACTAAGTTTGACTTGGAAAGAGCTAAAGAAAGAGCCCATATATTAGAAGGATTAATGGTTGCCCTAAAAAAGATTGATGCTGTTATTGCCTTGATTAAAAAGTCAAGAGACCGGGAAGATGCAAAGAATAACCTAATCAAAAAATTCAGGCTTACTGAAAGGCAGGTAATTGCCATATTGGAAATGAAGCTGCAGACTTTAGCTGGATTAGAAAGAAAGAAAATTGAAGATGAGCTAAAAGAGATTTTAGAAAAAATCAAAGAATTTACCGCTATTTTAAAAAGTCCAGAAAAGTTAAAAAATATTATCAAGAAAGAGCTGCAGGAATTAAAGGAAAAGTTCGGGGACAAAAGGAAAACAAAAGTTATAAAGCAAAAATTAGGTGAAATTTCAGAAATTGACTTAGTGCCCTTAGAAGATACCATGGTAACTTTGACTACCGGAGGGTATATCAAAAGGATTAACCCAGCTACTTATAAAATCCAAAAGAGGGGAGGCAAGGGAATTATGGGAATGAAGACCATGCAAGACGATATTGTAGAACATTTCCTTTTTGCCTCGACTCATGATAACCTATTGTTTTTTACAAATTCTGGAAAAGTTTTTCAAACTCAGGTTTATGAAATTCCAGAGGGAACAAGGGTAGCCAGGGGTAGGGGGTTGATGAATTTTTTGGAAATCTCAGCTGAGGAGAAAGTTTTGTCACTAGTGCCTCTGGAAAAATTAGAAGTAGGGCAAGAAAGAAACGAAAAATATTTAATGATGGTTACCAAAAACGGGCGGATTAAAAAAACATCCTTGGAAGAGTTTAAGAACGTAAGAAAATCAGGGATAATAGCTATAAAATTAGAAAAAGGAGACTTGCTGAAAAAAGTTGTTAAAACCAGTGGCCAAGATGACATAATTTTGGCAACAAAAAATGGTTTATCCATTAGATTTAAAGAAAAGGACATAAGACCGATGGGCAGAGCAACAGCAGGGGTTAGAGGCATAAGGCTTAAGAAAGGACCTGCCCGCAGTGCTACAGGCGTTGCAGGCGGGGATGAAGTCATTGGAATGGACGTCATCTCGGCAAATGGCAAAGAGCAAATGGCAAATGGTAAGAAAGTAAAGCAGTACTTTTTGGTTGTAATGGAAAATGGATATGGTAAAAGAACAGAAATTTCCCAGTATAAAGTTCAAGGAAGAGGAGGTTCTGGGATAAAAACTGCAAATATTACTTCAAAGACTGGCAGAATAGTTATGTCCTGCATTTTAGATGACTCAACAGAAAACGAAGACTTGATAGTAATATCTCAAAAAGGCCAAGTTATAAGGACGGTTACAAAATCAATATCTTTGCTTGGTAGAGCAACGCAAGGAGTTAGAATAATGAGGTTGGACCAGGGCGATAAAGTTGCTTCTGGAGCTTGTTTTAAGGAGTAAGCAACAGGTAATCCACTGCTGCTTAATACACTTATCCACAGTTTGTTTACTAAAAATTTGGTATAATAACAAAAAAGATACTGATAGATATTTAATAGATATTTGCTCGCTTCGCTCACGATATTAAGTTTCAATAAATATCAATTAATATCAATAAATATCGTCTGGCGAAGCAGACATATATCAGTAGAATATGGTTGATTTTTTAAAAATGGACGAAGTTTTGAGTCACCTTGATCTAAAAGAAGATATGATCGCTGCTGAATTTGGCTGTGGAGGCGCAATGTTCACTATTTCCCTGTCAAAAATATTAAGTAAAGGTAGGGTTTATGCACTGGACATACAAGAAGCAAAACTCTCGGCTTTAAAAGGTAAAACAAAACAGCAGAAAATCAATAATATTTTTACAGTTCTTTGCGATTTGGAAGCAAAAAATGGCTCAACATTGCAAGATAACTCATTGGATATAGTTTTAATGCCTAATCTATTATTCCAAGCAGAAGATAAAAATGCTATAGTTGAAGAAGCTAAAAGAGTTTTAAAAACCGGGGGACAGCTTTTAATAATAGATTGGCTTCGTGAAAATTCATTTGGACCTCAAAAAATTATAAAACCCGATGAAGTAAAAAAAATAGCCAGTAGTTTGGGTCTTTCGTTTAAAAAGGAGTTTGTTTCGGGAGATTATCATTATGCATTATTATTCACTAAACACTAAAAAAGAATGAAGCATAATTTACTATTGTTGTTCTTAGTTTTCACCCTTTTGAGTTGGACAAACTCGGTAACAGCAACAGAGTGCAGAAATGATAGTGACTGCGCCTCTGCTTCTCTTGGTTCAATATGTAAAGACTATTTACCCCCTCCAAGTGAAAGACTTGGCTATTGTGGATGCAGTGCTGATGCTGATTGTAGTTCTGGATTATCATGTCAGTCGGGCACTTGTCAAAGTAGCACTACCACGGGAGAAGATACTTACGAGGGAACGGGGGGAACGTGGGGAAGCACTACCACGGGAGAAGGTAATAGCATTAGACTGCCCAATCCTTTATGTCTCGCTGGAAGTAGTAATCCTTGTGTTCCTAGTCTTACATGTATTTGTGGCTTCCCTGATTTAATAACAAGAATTGCTGGTTATATTTTCACCTTAATTGCCGGGTTAGCTGTCATAATGTTTCTTTGGGCAGGTATTCTTTTTGTTACATCGGCTGGGAGCGAACAAAAAGTAGCAAGTGCTAAAAGGGTTTTATGGTGGGCTGTAATAGGAACAGGTATTGCAATAGCTGGCAAAGGATTGGTTGCGGTAATAACGGCAGTTGTTGGTGCTCCTCCATAAAAAGTGGTATAATTTTAATAAAATAAAGGTCGAGTTTATTTTAAGTTTAGTAAAAGTCTGATAAAAAAATGAACAAAAAATTAATTGCATCTTCAGTTTTGACAGTTCTATTATCTATGCCTGCCGTTATCTTAGCTTTTAACCCGGGACCAATACCAAGCCCAGCGCCGGGTTTAAATATCGGTGATCTTGTTGATATAGTATTCGGTATCCTTTGGCCAGTAGCCGTAGCATTCTTTATTGTTATGTTTGTCATTGCAGCCTTTAAATTCTTTACAGCTCAGGGAGATCCAGAACAGATAAAAGTGGCAAGAAGCTTCGTAATTTGGGGGGTAGTAGGAGTAGTTGTAGCCTTGTTAGCGTGGTCAATACCATTCATTGTAAGAAATACACTTGGATCTGGGATATAATTTTATTATTAGAGTGCAGGATTCGAACTATCATCAGATTGAGAATCTCAAAAATGAGAT
>JBBTQB010000030.1:0-1641 GCA_038065835.1 Patescibacteria group bacterium
ATCTCATTTTTGAGATTCTCAATCTGATGATAGTTCGAATCCTGCACTCTAATACGATCATTTCATTGAATCTTCTCCGATAGGATATTCGTGAATCTTTTGGGGAACCCTGGGCAGCATTTCTTTTCTAACCCAAAAAATAAACAGCACAGAAATTAAGGTAAGAATTCCAGTTAAAATAAAAATCATCTGAAAACCAATATAAGCTACCATAATACCCCCAATAGCTCCAGCTACCCCAGCCCCAACCCCTAAAAGTGTGCTGTCTAGACCGCTCTCATATGCTTCACGACCCTTGTCAACATGCCTGATAAATATAGCATAAGACGATGGAACAACCATAGACATGCCAATTGCGTGCAATGCTTGTAAAATATATATATGCCATGGCAGATAGGCAAATATAAATCCAAAAGGCACGAACCCCGTAATAATGATACCAATTACATAAAACCAAAAATCATCAATCTCACCATGGTTTTTGTCTAAATAGTTTCCAATTGGTATTTGAAAAACTGCCTTTGTTATCCAATAACAAAGAGTGGCAAATCCGGCTATTTTAGCTCCTTGCGCCACATTTCCCACGGCAACATTTTCAAGCAAAAATATAGCAAAAACAGGACCCAACAATCCCCAGGCAGAATTTACCATGAGATCCCAATATATATAAGCTCGCATTACTTTGTTTACTCCTTTGAACATAATTTTGGATTTTCCTTTTATTATACTACAAATAATAAAAAAGGTCCTTTTTGGACTTTTTTTATTACATGAACACTAAAATCTAGCTAATTTCGTACTTTATGTTTATTATTTTGTATTTTATTTTTCCTGACGAACCAATAACCACTTCATCTCCAACTTTATGACCCAAAAGAGCCTTACCAACTGGAGATTCATTACTAATTTTGCCCAAATTAGGATTTGCTTCTAATGTACCCACTATTGTAAACTCGTCTTTTTTTCCATTTGTTTCTATTTTTATCCTAGCACCTAGGTCCGCAAAACCTTGTTTTTCTTTTGAGGGATTTTTTATTATTTTGTTATTATCAAAAACATCTTCAAGTAAATTAATTCTAGATCTTAAGGCATCCATATCTTCTTGGAAACTGACAAATTCGGGATTTAAATCTTCTGATTCTAAAATTTTAGGAGCTTCTTCACCAAGGGTTTTATGCCGCTCAAAAGCCACTAGTTCTTTGTATTCCGTTTTCAATTCCTGCAACTTTTTTTTTGTGATGTAAAAAACTTTTCCTGCCATTTCTTAATCTTTAATTTGTTGTTTTATTTAATCTATCTTATATTCCATATACCAAAATGTCAACTTGCAAACAAGAGCCTGGTGAATAATACTCTTTCGATAGATTTCTTAAAAATGTAAGAATTTGTTAGAATGAGGTCGGGAGTTCAGAATTTGCATAGCAAATTCTGCCTCCTAGGTTTATACAGAGTATATGAATAATTCATTTTTTTAAGAAAGATGCGAATATGGTATTATTCACCAGGCTCAAAAAACCACCGGCTAATCTCCGGTGGCTTTTTAATTTACCTTAGAGTGCAGGATTCGAACTATCATCAATTGAGCATCGGGTCTCTGGCTTTTGCGAAGCAAAACCATGACCTAGCGAATTTTGAGGAAGA
>JBBTQB010000031.1:0-4529 GCA_038065835.1 Patescibacteria group bacterium
TATCTCATTTTTGAGATTCTCAATCTGATGATAGTTCGAATCCTGCACTCTAAGCGATTATAAACACAAAATACCCTTTTGGTAGGGTATCTCCTTCGCCCTTAGAAAACAAAATTGCAATAAAAAATAACTGGGCGGAGGATTTTAGTTTTATTTACCCAGTTGGATAATTTCGCTTTTGGCGAAATTGCCGCAAAGCGGCGTTAAACCGGGGAGCGAGTAAAGTGGCCACTTCTTTTTTTAATGTTTTTATTTTATTCTTTTGTGTCAAAAATGTCAAGCCCAGCACCACTTTCGGTTTAAAAGTGGTGCTGGGCGCAGAACCCTTGCACCTGTTTTGCCATAATTCTAGCAAATGAAGTTTTTACTTATAAAATCAAATTTCAAAGCTCGCAACCTGCGTGGTACGAATAGTACCATCCCTTAATGGGCGAAGCAGGTTGCCAGATATATTTTGCAAAACAGGTGGCGGGGTCAAGGCCCAATTACTACCTGTTGGCTTTCATGCTTTGTAGAATACCAAGACTAACAAAGTTCGCTATTAGCCCAGAACCGCCATAGCTAACAAATGGAAGGTAAATTCCAACAACCGGAAGCAAAGACAAATTCATTCCTACATTAATTACAAATTGTGATATTAAAATAATAGCAAAGCCAACAGAAAAGAGGCGTGGAAAGTTTAATTCAGATTCAGCTGAAACTTTTAGAATACGCCAGATTAAAATAAAATACAAAACAAAAAAGACTGATATCCCTAAAAAACCCCACTCTTGGGCAATCACAGAAAAAATAAAATCAGTATGGGGCTCTGGTAAAAATCCGTATTGAACCTGAGAGCCATTTGCAACTCCTTGACCAAAAATCTGACCAGAACCAATGGTAATTTTAGCTTGGGTTTGATTCCATGAGCTTCCTAAGACATCATAGGGAAACAGAAAAGAAATAATTCTTTCTTTTTGGTAATCTTTTAGTAAAAAATTAAAAGCAAATGAAGCCACAAGAATAAAACAAATAGAAAGTATCAAAAAATGTTTTAATTTAATGCCAGACACTATTAAAATCCCTAGCCACATAACAAATAAAATCAAGGCGCCCCCTAGGTCCGGCTTTAAAAAAATAAAGAATGCAGGCAGAAAAACATATAACCCAGAAATCATAATATGTCTTAACTTATACATTTCAACGTGCCTCATTGAAAAATACTTTGCCAATAAAATTATTAAGATAATTTTTACTATTTCAGCAGGATCAAAAGTCAAAAAACCCAACTTGTACCAGCCCTTTGTACCTCTAATAACCGGAGCAAAAAATTGAAGCCCTATTAGTAGAGCCAATGATAAAAAATAAAGAATTAAAATCAAGTAAGGATTACTCCTTAAAATCCCATAGTTAAAAAAGCTGATTAGAAACATCAAGACAAGTCCAATAATAAAAAAAATAACCTGCTTTTCAAAATTAGAGAAATCATCTTTTGCAAAACCTGCGCTCCAAATTCCAGCCAACCCAAAACAGGTTATCAAAACCACCGTCACAATCAGCACCCAATCTAATTTTTTGAAATGCGCAATACTGAGAAACATTCTCCCTTGTTTTTTAAACTTTGCACTATAAACAATTTGTTATTTTTCACGATTTACTTTTCTAAGCACAACTACAAATGGGCAGGTCGTTCTCGCATCAGATCTTCCCCAAAATTTATTTCCTTTGGTTTTTCTCCCATAGCTGTATTATGCACAAAGAATCAAATATACTATAAAACTTACGATCGTAAGACTTATACTATATTATATTTTCAAAACAGTCACTATGTTATTTAATTTCTTCTATCAAAAATATCTTTACAAAACCATCTAATGAATATTTTTGTAACAATGCTTCCGTCTTTTCAGAAACATCATAAGGAGAAACCCATACACTTTTTTGGAATAATTTGTATCCTAGATTATACAAAATACTTCTTAATAAGTCTCTTGATTTCCTATACTTCTCTGGCACATCGAAAATTAGCATTATCCATTTTCCATCTTTTCTTTTTGGTCTGTTTTCATTATCTAGTTTAAACTTTACCTTTAATGCCTTATCAATTCCTCGTTCAGTAAGAATAAAAGCTTTATTACCCTTAAGGTTTTTCACCTTAATATAATTATTTTTCTTTAGATGATAGATAAGTTGACTAAAACTCTGGCGATTTTTATCTTTTATGTATTTTCCTATAATAGGATTTCTTGGACCTTGTAATACATCATAAAGCGTTCGCCTTCTGCGAAATATAAAATGAGCCGCTTCACCAGATTCTTCAAGAAAATTATATACATCCCAAAGAAATTGATCTGTGATTGGTAACTTCATTATTACAAGTATAGTATAATTATTACGATCGTAATAACCATACTATAGTGTTGTTAATGTTAATTAAGGTTATCTAATAGATTATTTAATTAGTTCTAAGAATTGTTTTTCGTTGATAATTTTTACTCCCAACTTTTTGGCCTTTTCTAATTTATAGCCGGGACTAGAGCCTGCAACAACAAAATCAACCTTTTCTGAAACCGATTCTGTGGTTTGGCCACCCAATTCTCTAACTTTTTCCTTTGCCAAGTTCCTTTCAATAGAATCCAGTGTTCCTGTAAAAATAAACACTTTGTCAGATAACTTGCCTTTCTTTTCTTTACCAATGTTTTTTACCTTCACTCCGGACTTTAAAATTTTACTGAGAAACTTTATGTTACCTTTATCTTGAAACCATTCATAAATTGATTTTCCAACAACGGGTCCTATATTTAAGATAGACTCTAACTGTTGTAGTGTTGAACGTTGTAGTGTTGTAATGGAACCGAAATGCTTAGCAAGGTCAGCAGCAGTTTCTTCTCCAACATTCCTGATTCCTAGGGCATAAATGAATCTTGGCAGAGTAATTTGTCTCTTTTCTTGAATTGAGACTATTAAGTTTTCTGCTGATTTCTCGCCGAATCGTTCCAGATGAGCGATACCGCCTTCTTTTAGCAAAAATATATCGCTTGGGTCTTGAACTAATCCCTCATCTAGTAATCTATCAATTATCTTTGGTCCTAATCCTTCAATATTAAAAGCGGCTCTTGAAACAAAATGATAAAAATTCCTTCTCTGGCGGGAAAAACACTTTGGATTTGGACATCTCCATAATGCTTCTGTTGCAGATTTCTTTAATTTAGTTTTACAACTAGGACAAAACTTTGGTATTTTAAATTCTTTCTCTTTTCCCGTTCGTAATTCCGACAAAACTTTTATTATATCGGGAATCACGTCTCCTGCCCTGCCGATGATAACCGTATCCCCAATTTTTAATCCCAATCTCTTTATCTCATCTTCATTATGAAGAGTAGCCCGAGTTATAGTAATTCCTGAAACTTGTACTGGCTTTAGAACTGCAACAGGCGTTAGAGCTCCTGTCCTGCCAACTTGTATTTTTATATCTTCTACAACAGTAGTCGCCTGACTCTGTGGGAATTTAAAAGCAATTGCTCCTCTTGGAGTCTTTCCAACAATCCCCAGTTTTTCAAAAATTTTATTTTCATTGATTATGACAACAATCCCATCTATTTCGTAATCCAACTTTTCTCTTAGTTTTTGACACTTCTCGTAGAAAGAAAAAACACCTTCTATGGTTTTGCAGTATTGGTTGTGTGT
This sequence comes from Patescibacteria group bacterium, assembly GCA_038065835.1. Lineage (GTDB taxonomy): Bacteria > Patescibacteriota > Minisyncoccia > Minisyncoccales > Staskawiczbacteraceae > VGLO01. The sequence continues at coordinate 3,667 of JBBTQB010000031.1, forward strand.
ATTAGTTTTAAATCCCAAATCTTTTAAGATTTTGTGTTTGTCTTCGTGAGTCTTTTGTCCCAAATCAGTTAACAATTCATAAGTAAACGAATCTAACCGACGGGTTGCGGTTATTTTGGGATTTAGCTGCCTAACAGAGCCAGCTGCAATATTACGAGGATTTGCATAGAGAGGCAAACCTTTTTCTTTTTGCGATTTATTTACTGTTTCAAATTCGTTTTTTGAAATAAAGACCTCTCCCCGAACAACAAGTTGTTCGGGAATTTCGAATTTCGAATTTCGAATTTCGAATCTTTGTAATGAAAGCGGGATGGCTTCAATAGTTTTTAAATTTTGCGTTATATCCTCACCAACCATGCCATCGCCTCTTGTAGAACCTACTTTCAGTACTCCATCTTCATATACCAACTCAATTGCTAGACCGTCAATTTTTAATTCACAGTAAAAATCAATTTGATTTTGTTCATTCTTTGTCAAAAGTTTAGAAATTCTTTCAAGCCAGGCTTTTATATCCTCTTTTGAAAACGCATCATTAAAAGAAAGCATCCTTTCTGGATGAGAAACCTTTTTGAACTCTTTGAGAGCTTGGCCTCCCACTCTTTGGGTTGGCGAGTCTTCGGTTATTAAATCAGGATATTCTTGCTCTAAATTAAAAAGTTCCTTTTTTAAGGAATCTAAAGCGGCATCAGAAATCTCCTGCTTATCCAAAACATGGTAAAGGTATCTATGGTAATTAATGGTTTTTTTTAGCTTTTCAATTCTCTCTTTTGCTTCCTTTTTGCTCATATCAATTATTTTATATATCACTTTAGAGTGCAGGATTCAAACTATCATCAGATTGAGAATCTCAAAAATGAGATAAT
>JBBTQB010000032.1:0-4893 GCA_038065835.1 Patescibacteria group bacterium
ATTATCTCATTTTTGAGATTCTCAATCTGATGATAGTTCCAATCCTGCACTCTAAAGCAAAAGTGGAATTTCTAATAATTACTAGAGAGGGAGCTGTGAGAAAACTTATTTTATCACAGCGACCGAATGACGCAATTATATAAACTCTGGTTTCTATTTCTAATTACCAATTTAGTATTAGTGCATTCTACAACAAAATTGTTGTTTTGAAAAGATGTGTTAGAATTATAGAATGGTTAAAGAATTTTTTAAGAATTATGTTTATCCGATAGCCACAATGTCTGGCAGTATTATTGGAGTGGGGTTTTTATCTTTGCCCTATATTGCCTCAAGGGTAGGCATTTGGCCTATGCTTTTTTACTTTGTAATTTTGACTGCAATTGTCGTTTTGATACATGTTATTTTGGGAGAAATTTCCCTAAGGACGCCGGATTTTAAAAGATGGCCTGGCTTTGTTGGATTTTACTTTGGAAATTGGGCTAAAAGAATAATAGTAATTCCAATGATTTTAGGGTCATTCGGGGTTTTACTGGCTTATCTGATCGTTGGTAGCCAGTTTTTGAATGCTATATTTTCTCAAATTATTGAAGGAGACTTATTATTTTATGTTTTTTCGTATTTTATAATCCTTAGTCTAGCTGTTTACTTTGGAGTAAAAGCAATTTCACGTCTTGAGTTTTGGGCTATAGTTTTATTATTGATTTCAATATTGCTGATTTTTATTAAAGGTTTCTTCCATATTAATTTAAATAATATTCTCATTGTAAATTGGGAATTGGGAATTGGTAATTTCCTCTTGCCTTATGGAGCAATACTTTTTTCTTTGTGGGGAACAGCTTTAATACCAGAAGCCGAAGAAATGATAAGAGGAAGAAAGCAGTCCTTGAAGAAAATAATAATTGTTGCCACCTTGATTCCAGCCATTATTTATCTTTTGTTTATTTTTTTAGTTTTGGGCATTACCGGCAGCCAAACAACAGAATCTGCTTTAGTGGGAGTAAAAAATGTGCTTGGCAATGGAATTTCTTCAATTATTCTTTTCGTGGGTGTTATTACAACTTTTACCGCTTTTATTGCTCATGGACTTTTCTTAAAGAAAATGTTTATTTATGATTTAGGTATAAAAGAGAAATTTGCCTGGGTGCTGGTTTGTTTTACCCCGCTTATTTTATATTTGCTGGGATTTAACTCTTTTATTACCATAGTATCTTTTATTGGAGGAGTATTACTGGGCGTTGATGGTATTTTAATTTTGCTTATGTACCAAAAAATCGGCGGCAGCCATTCTTCGCATAAAGCTTCGGCATGGCGAAGAAATATTATTATTTATCCCTTAATGCTAGTATTTATTTTGGGAATTATTTATTCGTTGATTTACTTTATAAAATAAATTCTATTGCATCTATTGTAAAGACAGCAAATACTCATGTATAGTTAATAAATGAACCTGAACCTTTCAGGATACTCTTTCTTTAACAAGGGGAGGTCTTCATGGCAATTCACAAAGTCTGTCCTGAGTTTGAGGGCAAGACTTTTGAGGAAGTTTGCGAGATGCCCATCATTGGAACCTCGCTCTTTGCACCTCGTTGTAAGATGATTGCAGGGGGGTGTTGTAGGGGCAATGGGGTTACCCCTGGATCGCTCTATAACTACTGTGAGGGCTGTTCAGATTATTACCGCATATGCGAGTCGTGCGGCGAACCTCTGTAAAAATCAAACTGACGCCTAGCACATTGAGCAAAAGGGTGACCCTCAAAAGTCCACCCTCTTTTTTTTGTGAAAATTTTAAGTTAAAATAGGTCAATATGGATGTTTCAATACTATTTTATATCCTGATTATTTTAGGAATTGGGGCAGTGATTTTTTTGTTACTGCGTAAAAAGCCCCAAAAACAAGCAGAGGACGGGTCTCTGCTCATGCTCCAGCAGCAAATAAACCACATTTCGCAAGTTTTGGATTCAAAACTTTCTGAGTCTCAAAAAAGCGTTCAATTTCAATTTGAAAAGTCAGCAAAAATTATTGGAGATGTAACCGAAAGATTGACTAAATTAGACGAAACAAATAGGCAGGTGGTAAGTTTTGCCGACCAGCTAAAAAACCTGCAAGATATACTAAAAAACCCAAAGCAAAGAGGGGTATTGGGGGAATATTACTTAGAGACTGTTTTGAAAAATGTTTTGCCACCGGGGTCTTATCAAATGCAATATTCATTTAAGGACGGCACTATTGTCGACGCAGTAGTTTTTGTAAGGGATAAAATAATACCAATAGATTCTAAGTTTTCACTGGAAAACTATAATAGAATGGTAGAGGAAAAAAATCCAGCTGAAAAAGAGAGGTTAGAAAAAGTGTTTAAGTCAGATTTGAAAATGAGAATTGACGAAACAGCAAAATATGTAAAACCCGAGGAAAAAACAATGGATTTTGCTTTTATGTTTATACCTCACGAGGCAATATACTATGATTTGCTAGTCAGTCAAGTGGGAGCTACCAAGGTAAACACCCAAGACTTAATTGAATACGCATTTCGTGATAAGCATGTAATCATTGTTTCTCCTACAACCTTTCTTGCTCATTTGCAGACAGTTTTACAGGGGCTAAAAGAGCTTCATATAGAGCAAGAAGCAAAGGAAATAAGAAAGAGAGTGGAACAGCTCTCGCGACATTTATTGGGATACCAAGATTATATGAAAAAACTGGGGAATCACTTGGATACAGCAGTAAGCAGTTACAACAAAGCCGGCAAGGAATTTGAAAAAATAGACAAAGATGTGGCAAAAATAACCGAGGGAAAACCTACAATAAAGATAGGAGAGATTGAGGGACCAGACATAGAATCTTTGGATTAGTTGACTTCCATTTATAAATTTGTTAGTATTTACACTAATGTTAGCTGTAATTAAAACTGGGGGAAAACAATATTTAGTTCAGCCCGGAGACAAAATAAAAGTAGAAAAACTGGATGCAAAAGAAGGAAAAGAAATAAATTTTTCAGAAGTCTTATTGTTAGAGAAGAATAAAAAGTTAGAAATAGGAGATCCTACAGTCAAGGAAGCGAAAGTTGGAGCGAAGATTTTGCGACACGGCAAGGGGGAGAAGCTTATTATTTTTAAATACAAGCCAAAGAAAAGATACAAAAGAAAAATCGGCCACCGCCAGCAGTTTACAGAAGTTGAAATAGTAGAAATTAGAAATTAAAAAAACCGCGTTCCGCGGTTTTTTTATAACCCCACACTTTCTAGTTATTTTATAGCCACAAATGTGGGGCAGGTCTTTTACAACAAGGAGTAGTCTGATGATTATTACTGAGAATACAAAATTACGGTGTATTTCCTGCGAATTGCTATTCGTAGCTTCCAATTTAATTAAGGTTTATGGAGAAAGGTTCCTGAAGACTTTTAAAAATGGATTTCCAGGGGTTGGTGAAGATAGATATTTACCACCATCGTATCATCTGCATTGTTCCTGCGACAAGAACAGAAACAAAGCACTTGTCTTTTTTGATGGTGAGAACCTTTGTCTCAATGAGCAATTTGCCGAAGTTGTCGGCTAACTTGACTACCCTAGGGTCCGAGCATTGCTTGGACTTTTTTTATTTAGAAAATAAGTATAACATATAAAGATATGAAAAGAGAAGTTAGCTGGATTTTAAAAGAAAAGTTTAATGATAATCCAAACGGGCAATTCAAAAAAGATAGAAAACGACTTAAAAAAGGAGAGCCGGTGGATTATATTATTGGCTTTAAAGAGTTTTTGGGTTGTAGAATTGACCTGTCAAAAAAACCTTTGATTCCAAGGCCAGAAACCGAATTTTGGGTGCAGAAAGTTATCCAAGAGATATACTATAAATGTGACGACCGTCAGAATTATAGTATAAGAGTTTTGGATATGTTTGCGGGGTCAGGGTGCATTGGAATCGCAATCTTAAAACATTTGCCAAATGCCAAAGTGGTTTTTGCCGATAACAGCAAAAAGTTTTTGGAGCAGATAAAAATAAACTGCAAAATAAACAAAATACCAAAGAATAGATACAAAATAATTCAATCAGATGTTTTTTCCAATATTACATTTACTTCTATACTTCAAAGTATAGAGGTAAATGTAAAGTATGATTATATCTTCGCTAACCCGCCTTATATTGCCACAACAACCCTCCTACGCCGAAAGCTACGGAAGGGTAAGGGAAAAAACGAAATACAAGAGTCGGTGTTGAAATACGAACCACATAGTGCATTATTTGGAGGGAAAGATGGATTGTTTTACATTAGGAAATTTTTGGCAAAGGCCAAAAATTTCCTGAAACCAAGCGGGCGAATTTTCATGGAGTTTGACTCGCTGCAAAAAAAGGAAATAGAAAATTTATTGGAAGAACTCAAATATAAAAACTGGGATTTCCACAAAGACCAATATAGAAAATCACGTTACTTAGTCATTGTAATTTGACATTGATTAATTGGTGTGATAATAATATTTTCCCTTTGTGAGGAATAAGCACATTAGAAACTTTTTTAAACATAGAACATAGAAAGGAGACCAGCCATGGCCAAGGTAATCTACCAAGAGGGATGGGGTACACTACGGCCGCACCTGTGCACCGATGCATAGGTGCAAGAGGCATATCCCTCTACCGAGGGGGTACACTACAGAAGCTTCCCGACGCCCGACGTCGGGGATTTGAAGGAGAACCCTCTGCCGAAAAGAAAATTGGGAGATTCTGTCTGAAGAGTGCAGGATTCGAACTATCATCAATTGAGCGTCGGGTCTCTGGCTTTTGCGAAGCAAAACCATGACCTAGCGAATTTTGAGGAAGATTCAAGGCTTGAGGAGCGAAGCGATGCCTGAGGCATCGGTGAGCTCCGAAAACGCAGAATCTTTCCAAAATTGGCTTGCCCC
>JBBTQB010000033.1:0-22194 GCA_038065835.1 Patescibacteria group bacterium
GTCAACGAGAAAATCCGAAGAAATTAGCCATTTTTGAGCTTCCTTTCGGGCGAGCGAATTTTGGAAAGATTCTACGTTTTCGGAGCTCACCGATGCCTCAGGCATCGCTTCGCTCCTCAAGCCTTGAATCTTCCTCAAAATTCGCTCGCTCAATTGATGATAGTTCGAATCCTGCACTCTAATGGTTCTAATCCTTCAATAACTATTCAGGATAAGTTGTTGTTCACGATGCCGCGCATTTTTTAGAACCGCCTTCTTTTTAAGGTGTTTTTTATTGTCAGCTATTATGGTATAATTCAATTGTCGGTTTAATGGTGGATTGTACCCTCAAGTGCAACAGTTTGATATGAATTTTTTGAGCTACAATTCACGAACATTAACTTTTATTTACTAGAAAATATCTAAAAAGTGATTTCTTCTTAGATAAATAGTAAAAAAAGAAAATGAAAATTAAAACAGCCATTATTTCATCGCTTTTTATTCCGCTTTTTGTTTTTGCTCAAAATGGAGCGGCGTTACCAAATGCAGGACTTACGCCCGAAAGCCCTTTTTATTTTCTTGATAGATTGGGCGAGGCTTTACGAGAGCTCTTTACTTTCAGCCCCGAAGGTAAGGCACGCCTTCAAGTTGAGTTTGCCGCAGAACGAGTGGCAGAGATTAAGATTATCTTGGAAACAAAGGGTGTGGATGCTAAAGGATTAGAGGTAGCCCAAGCACGACTAAGAGAACATCTTGGAGAAGCGGCAGAAATCGTCATCAAACAAAAGAACAAAGGAAAGGATGTAAGCTCTCTTGCTAAAGAGTTAGATGATGACTTTGAAGAACCGAAGTTCATACTTGCCGAGAGTTTTGAAGCCGAGAAGGAAGAATTAAAAACTAAAAAAGATGACCTCAAAGGAAAATTGAAGGCCGCTATTAAAGCAGGAGACAGTGCTTTGGTTGAAACTCTTTCCCAGGAACTTGGGCGGGTAAAAGCTCAACTGGAACTTCTAGAACTGAAAGAAGAAGAACTTGAAGATGATTTAGATGAAGAAGAAAAGAAGTTGGAAAATGAATTGGATGCTCGTGAAGAAGCAGAAGAAGCTATCCGAGAAGCAAAAGAGGAAAGAGCGGAGACTGTCAAAGAAGTAAAAAAGGAAAACCTGAAGCTTCCTGCAAATGCCTTTGCCACTTTTGATGAACTTCTCACCCAAGCAGAAAGTGCCCACAAAGCAGGCAACCATCAAGAAGCGGAACGCCTTGCTGAACAGGCGGAAGACTCTATTGATGATGTTGAAGATATAATAGAAGATCTCGAAGAAATAAAAGAGGAACAAGAAGACGAGGAAGATGATGATGTAAATGGAGACAAAGAAGAAAATGAAGAAGAGAATAATGAAGATGAAGATAAGGGCGAGGATAACGAAAACGAAAACAAAGACGAAGGCGAAGATAAAGAATAACAGCTACTGTCCAAATTACACATTTGTTCCTTCTTCTCTCAAACAGGAGAAAGCAAGTTCAGTAGTCATAATTTAAGTAACTAAACAAAAAAGCCATCCACAAGGATGGCTTTTGCAATAATTTCTGATATAATAAAGACGTTGCGTCTTTAATAAAAAAAATGAGTAAAAAAGATCAAGGTTCAGGAGCTTTAGCATATTGGATTATAGGGTTAGTTACGATTGCAGCTTTTTTAGTAATTTTTGTCTTAGCTTACATAAATCAGCCAAAAGCGCTTTTGCCAAAACCCAGCAGGGAGGCGGCATTTGATTGCATAGAGCATATTAACCTAGAACAGCACATCCATCCTGTTTTGAAAATTATGGCAAAAGGGGAGCAAGTTGAAATACCAAAAGATATCGGTATTGATAAAAATTGCATGAAAGCTCTTCATACTCATGACAACAAAGGGGTAATTCATATAGAACATCCTCTAAAAATAGAGTTTGCATTGGGCGACTTTTTTGCCGTATGGAACAAAGACATGAGATCTTTTGGTGGCAATATGAAAATGATTGTTAATGGAAAGGATAGTACCGAATACGAAAATTATATAGTGAAAGACAAAGATCAAATAGAACTTATTTTTGAATGAAGATTTTAAAATTGACACTACTTTAATTGGTAGTAGAATAAATTTAATGACAACATTTACCTCAAAAAATATTATTATTTTAGGCATTCTTTCTTTTTTAGTAATGAGTTTTTGGAGTTTGTATTTTATGCCACTCAATAATCATGGGCAAATGCTTAATTGCCCATTTATGAATAGCTTATCAAATTTTTGCCAAATGGGTGTAACTGAGCATATTAACCAGTGGCGGCAATATTTTTTAGCAATCAGGAGTAAAAACTCGCTTTTATTTTTCTCTGCTTTATTATTTTTTTTCACAGTCATGATATTTTCTGTCAACAAAAAAGAATATGATAAGTTAAAGTTTCGAAAGTTTTACAATTATATTTATCAGTATAATCCGGAAATAAAATTCTTTGACTATATTCTCGTAGCCTTTTCCAGAGGAATTGTGCATCCCAAAATATACGCTTAATCTTTTTAAACCGCTAGTTTTTGCATTAAGCGGTTTTTGTTTATTGTGATAAAATTATTAAATATATGCTATATGTCTAAAGAACACACATATTATATAAAAGGAATGCATTGTGCTTCTTGCGAAATTCTTATTGAGAAAAAGCTTTTAGAAATCCCCGAAGTAAAATCGGTTGAAGCTTCAACAAACAGCGGAAAGGCAACTATTGAATATGAAGGAGAGAGGCCAAACGTTGAAACGTTAAACCACATTTTCCAGAAAGACAACTACTCATTTTTCAATAATGAGTATGAAGCCAAAAAGTTTGATGGTGTCAATAAAAAGGAAAAGCTAGCCAACAAAACTCTCGTTGCATTCAATATAGCCATATTCATTATTATTGCCTTCCTGCTTTTAGATAGAATAGGCGTATCAGGGTTTCTCAATGTAACTTCAACCTCATCTCTTCTGTCGTTTTTCGGATTTGGTATCTTAGCGGGTCTTTCTTCTTGCGCGGCACTAGTAGGGGGGATTGTGCTGTCTATGTCAAAACAGTGGCAAGAGTTATACGCAAAGGAACAAAGTTCAATTAATAAATTTCAACCGTATTTTCTGTTTAATGTAGGAAGGGTTTTGTCTTACGGAATTTTTGGCGGACTACTGGGGCTACTAGGAAGCAGACTGCAACTTTCCCTGGGCGTTATTTCGTTTCTTGTTATTTCAATTTCTTTTTTGATGATTGTCTTGGCCTTTCAAATGTTGGGGATAAGAGCTTTCCAAAAATTCCAGGTTTCAATACCTAAATTCATTACAAGGAAGATTGCCAATGACCTGCCCGCCATGCATGCGCATGCGTTGCAGGCGGGGAATAACTTTAATGGCAAGTATATGCCATTTGTGATGGGAGCAGCGACTTTCTTTCTGCCTTGCGGATTCACTATAACCGCTCAAAGCTTGGCACTCTTGTCTGGTAATTATATTCAAGGAGCCCTAATTATGGGATTTTTTGCTCTGGGAACGGCGCCGATGCTTTTGTTGATTGGTCTTTCCACTGTAAAGTTCTTGGAAAAACCTCACCTGTCCCAAACATTCTCCAAGGTGGCTGGATTCCTGCTGATGTTCTTTGCCTTATTTAACATTAGTACCCAGATGAGTGTTTTAGGTGTTGATATTGGCAGTGTTTTTGCTAATGATAGCCAGGTTAGCTTATCAAATAAGGATGGTTTAGCTCTAGTAGTGGACGGTAAGCAGCTCATTAAAATGACAGTCCATGGATTGGGATATGAACCGAACTATTTTAAGATTAGAGCAGGGATACCGGTAAGATGGGAAATAACAGCTTCCGGTCAGCCAGGATGTGCAAGGGGAGCCGTAGTTGCTAGGGGATTGTTGGAGGATAATGTTGTTTATTTGAATCCCACTAAGGGGGAAGTAACAACAGCAGAGTTTACGCCAGAGAAAGCTGGCAGGTATGCTTTTAGTTGTACGATGAATATGGCAAGAGGAACTATAGAAGTAGTAAATTAAAAATTAAAGTTAATGCTAAAATGAACATGAACAAAGATAAACTTATTCAATCTATTTCAACCTCAATTATTATCGGCTCAATTCTTATTTCAGGAGCTATTTTGTACAATAATTTCGCTTCAAATAAGTCTTCTAATGATATATCAATAAATCAACAAAACGGGGACATTGAATCTCTTGATGCAATGGCTGAGATTTCGGAAAAAGACCATATTCGTGGTGATAGGAATGCTTCGGTAAAAATTGTTGAATATTCAGATACAGAATGTCCTTTCTGCAAACGATTTCACGAAACAATGAAGCAGGTAATGAATGAATATGGAGCATCAGGAAAAGTGGCGTGGGTGTACCGTCAATTTCCATTAACTCAACTGCATCCCAAAGCTCCCAAAGAAGCAGAGGCGCTTGAATGTGCCAACGAACTAGGAGGAAATGATAAATTCTGGTCGTATACCGATCGTTTATTTGAAATAACTCCGTCAAACAACAGTCTCGATCCTGCAGAGCTTCCCAAAATTGCCCAGTATGTAGGACTTAATGTAAGCAAGTTTAATACCTGTCTTAATAGCGGCAAGTATGCAAGCCACGTTGCAGATGATGCCAAAGATGCCAATGCCACTGGCGGTAACGGCACTCCATGGAGTATTGTGGTTGCGAAGAACGGTAAAAAGTATCCGCTTTCCGGATCACAGCCGTATGAGTCAGTTAAGCAGCTAATCGAAATTGCGCTTCAAGAAAAGTAGATAATATGATAATTATCCAATCCCTAAAAAGGGTATTCCCAAAACCGGTATACATATTTGTTGCACTCGTCACGAGTACTTTCGTATTTGTATTTGCCGTATGGTTTCCTAATCTGCAATGTTAATTTTACAACAGGCAAAACGTAGGTTGAATATGAATCCGATACCGACTTAGAGAAACTTATCAATGAGGTGAATGGGCTGGGAGATTATAAAGTAATACTCTCTCAATAATATGTCATTAGATAAAATTATCGTAACTATCACAGGTCTTTTAGGTATCGGTTTTACCTATTGGTTTTTCCTGATGAAGAGAAAAAAGAGTGTAGAAGTTAAGGGCTCTATTGATATTATAGTTGAAGGCGGTTATTCGCCAGAAGTAATATCAATTCCTAAGGGCAAAACGACAAAAATAAACTTTATAAGAAAAGATCCCAATAGTTGCTTGGAGGAAGTGGTATTAGGTGATTTTAAAATCCGCAAATACTTACCGCTTAATCAAAAAATTACCATTGAAATTACTCCGCAAAGAACCGGAGAATTTGGGTACTCCTGCGGCATGAATATGTATCACGGAAAAATTATTGTCCTATAATTTTTCCAAATTCAAATCTCAAAACTCAAAATTTATGGCGGAAACTAACCCACACACTAATTTTGCGAGATTAAATTGTGGCAACGCACTCGCTACGCTCGGGGCTATTCGCCCATTGCGTTGCGAGTTTATAACTGACAAATTAGTAATACAATTTCAGTGAAGTTAAATATGGCAAAATTAGTGAGGGGTTATTTAGCTTTTATTTAATTTTAAAATGATGCTAAGTAAAAAAACATTTTCAATCAAAGGAATGCATTGCGCCTCATGTGTTACGCTTCTTGAAGATTCTTTACGGAAGGTGGATGGTGTAGTAAAAGCTACGGTGAATTTAGCGACCGAAAAAGCGACGGTTACCTACGATTCAGCAAAAGTTACAGATCAACACCTTAGTTCAGCAGTAGCAAATGTTGGATATCAAGCGCTAATAAGCGATGAAATAAAACATGAGGACGATGAGCAAACCGAAAAGAAAAAAGAGCTACATGACTTGAAGATTAAAGTTATTGTTAGTTTGTTTTTAGGAGGGTTGATTCTCTGGGGAAGTTTTCCCGGTATTATGAATACCGCCCCAATGTTTTTACAGAATTTCTGGGTTCAATTGCTTTTGGCAACCCCAGTCCAGTTTTGGGCTGGCTGGGGTTTTTACCGAGCCAGTGTATCGGCTCTAAAACACAGAACTGCTAATATGGACACACTTGTGGTAATTGGCACTACTGTAGCTTATTCTTATTCTACAGTTGTTACAATTCTGCCTAATATCGTAAAAAATATCGGTATTGATCCTTTTCCTTATTTTGACGTTGCCACTATCATTATTGGTTTAATCCTGCTTGGCCGCTATTTTGAGGCTAACGCCCGCGCCGGTACCTCCGAAGCTATTAAAAAACTCATCGGACTACAGGCGAAAACAGCTCGGGTAATTCGCAATGGCAAGGAGATTGATCTGCCAATCAACGAGGTAGAGATAGGCGACATCATTCATGTCCGTCCCGGCGAGAAAATCCCCGTTGATGGAATTATTGTTGAGGGAGAGTCGTCCATTGACGAATCAATGGTCACGGGCGAGAGCATGCCGACCGATAAAATACAAGGTGATGCGGTTGTCGGAGCAACAATGAATAAAACGGGTAGTTTTACATTCAAAGCGACTAAGGTCGGTCAAGAGACTATGCTCGCCCAAATCATCAAGTTGGTACAAGAAGCGCAAGGTAGTAAAGCTCCCATTCAGCGTCTGGCTGATCTCATTTCTTCTTACTTCGTACCTATCGTTATCATGCTCGCGATTGCGACTTTCGTGGTTTGGTACGACTTCGGCCCTACTCCGGCTCTCACGTTTGCGCTTCTCAACACTGTTGCCGTGCTCATTATCGCCTGTCCCTGTGCAATGGGGCTTGCAACTCCAACGGCAATCATGGTCGGGACTGGCAAGGGAGCGGAGCAAGGCATTCTTATTAAGGACGCGGAAAGTCTTGAGACTGCTCATAAAATTAAAGCAATTATTTTTGATAAAACCGGTACTCTTACAAGGGGTAAACCAGAAGTGACAGATATTATAGAAATTCAAACCTCAAATCTCAAAATGCAAAATGATAGTTCAAAATTCAAAATTTTGCAAATTGCTGCTTCGCTGGAAAAAAATTCAGAGCACTCTTTAGCTGAGGCCATAGTAAAATTTGCAGAAGAGAAAAAAATCTCCCTAGGTAAAGTGGAGAAGTTTGGAGCTATACCTGGCCACGGTGTAAAAGGCACAGTCGATGGTAAAAGAATTATTTTTGGTAATAGGCGATTGATGGATAAAGAAGGTATTAATGTAAGTGCCTCGGTAAAAGAAATTAGCGAAATGGAAAATGACGGTAAGACAGTAATGATGCTAGGTATTGAGAATAAACTTAAAGGGCTTGTTGCAGTTGCAGATGTTATAAAAGACAGCGCTAAAGAAGGATTGGCAGCTTTAAAAAAACTTAATATTGAAGTTATTATGATTACCGGAGACAACCAAAGAACAGCTAATGCCATAGGGCAAAAATTAGGTATTAATAAAGTGCTTGCCGAAATACTGCCAGACCAAAAAGAATCAGAAGTCAGAAAAATTCAGTCGGAAGGCAAGGTGGTGGCAATGGTAGGGGATGGCATTAATGATGCGCCAGCACTGGCTGCTGCAGATGTTGGCATTGCCATGGGAAGTGGAACCGATATTGCCATTGAAGCAGCTGATATCACCTTGATTAACAAAGATTTAAGATCAGTGGCAGCAGCTATAGTGTTATCTAAAAAAACCATGAGGACTATTAAGCAAAACCTTTTCTGGGCATTTGGATATAATATAGTTCTAATTCCAGTCGCTATGGGATTGTTGTATCCATTCTTCAGTATTCTGCTAAATCCCATTTTTGCATCGGTGGCCATGGCAACAAGCTCAATATCTGTAGTATCTAATTCGCTTTTACTGAAAAGAAAAAAGATTATTAATTTTTAAAACAAAAAATCGCTCTGTGTAGCTACGGGCGATTTTTTGTTATACTAAAGTAATTATTATGGCTTGGTATTTTGTAGTATTTATATTTATATTTTCATGCGTTCTGCTTTCTTGGATTAGCAGCCGATTAATAAAATCTCTAGTGCAAATAGGTAAATACTTGCAATGGCGTGAATTTGTAATCACTTTTTTTGTACTAGCTTTTGCCACTTCTCTGCCTAATTTTTTTGTTGATTTTAGCGCAGTTTTCCGTGGGATGCCCGAAATCGCACTTGGAGATATTATTGGAGGAAACTTGGTTGACTTGACTCTGATTTTGGGAATTGCCGTGTTTTTTACAAAACGGGGGTTATCTGCTGAAAGCCAGATGGTCCAAAAATCAGCTATTTTTACTTCAGCAATTGCCATTCTACCTTTGTTTTTAATAGCGGACGGAAGTTTGGGAAGAATTGACGGAATAATCTTAATTTTTTCTTTTTTGTTCTATGCTTGGTGGACTTTTTCGGAAAAATCGCGCTTCAGGAAAATTTACAACGGCAAAAAGCAAAACTTAATCAACGACTTCCCGGGATTTTTGGCAAATTTGGCAAAAGTGATAATATTTATAATATTGCTTTTGCTTTCGTCCTTTGCAGTTGTAAATTCAGCTAAGTTTTTCTCAGACAGTTTTGCTATCCCCCTTGCCACGGTAGGAATTTTAATAGTAGGTTTAGGAAATTCTTTCCCAGAAGCCTATTTTTCAATTATATCGGCTAGGAAAAAAGAAAACTGGATGGTTTTGGGAGAATTAATGGGCTCTGTAATTATCTGTTCAACATTGGTTTTGGGTCTTATTGCCCTGACTTTCCCTTTTGAGATTAAAAATATTCCATCATTTTTATCAGCAAGAGTATTTTTGATAATAGCAGCTTTGTTTTCTCTTTTGTTTATCAAGACAGAAAGGAAAATCATTAAAAAGGAAGGGCTGTTTTTATTATTAATTTATATTGCCTTTCTCTTAACTGAAATTTTCATAACTAATTAGAAAGCCAAATAGGAAAACAGCTCTTTTCAAGAGCTATTTTTTTTGTTATACTACTGTAATGATTTCATCTTACATATATTCTTTTTTGGGTGTGATAGTTGTTAGCATTATATCTTTAATAGGAGTATCAACGCTTTCTTTAAAAGAGAATTTTCTCAGAAAATATATTTTTATATTCATAAGTTTAGCAGTAGGATCTTTGCTTGGGGACGCTTTCATACATTTAATACCAGAGTCCATAGAAAACGTCTCAAATCCGGCACTTTTAGGCATTTTGATAATTTTTGGAATTATTATATTTTTTGTCATAGAAAAATTCCTTCACTGGCACCACCATGGCGACTATGAAAATGGCGAGCACATCCATCCTGCCGGAAACTTAGTGCTCATTTCAGATGGAGTCCATAACTTAATTGACGGTATTATTATAGGAGTGAGCTTCGTTGCCAGTGTGCCCATTGGTATTGCAACCACAATAGCCGTTATTTTGCACGAAATTCCCCAAGAATTAGGCGATTTTACGGTGCTGCTTCATTCAGGATATGAAAGACATAAGGCTTTATTTCTAAACTTCATTTCGGCTCTTACTGCGGTTTTGGGTGTTTTTATTGCTTTTGTCTTAGGGCAGGCAGGCCAGATTTTTATAACATGGATTTTGCCTATAACCGCCGGAGGGTTTATTTACATAGCAGTTGCAGACCTTATCCCAGAATTACATAAGACCAAAGAGGTAAAACATTCTCTGCAACAGATTATAGCTGTAATTGTAGGAGTTTTAGCAATGCTTGCATTACTGTTTGTTGGGTAAAGTCTGCTGTAATTCAAGTAAAAAACAAGCGCCAAAACAGCTTGTTTTTTAGCGCAATTTTTGGTAAAATAGAGAATATGCCCCGTTAGAAGTTTGGGAAAAATAGTAAAAACTTCAGTGGGACAAAAGTATAAATAAGTAGTATTAGTACAATGGGTAAAATGTCATATGAGACCCGACCTCGTTGACGAGACCAGGTCTCATATGACATTTTACCCATAACTTCTAACGGGGTATGCGACGAGAAATTATAGTAGATAACTTGAAGGAAAAAGCCATTATTGAGGAGCTAAAAAATAGGTCAGATATTAAAGCAGAAAGGATAAAAAGGCTATTGGCAATGCCCGACTTGTCTCGCAAAGAAGGCAGCCCTCTCAAAGCAGTGGTAGATAAGGTTTTGGCAATTGAAGAACTAAAAGACCTTGATAATATCGTAATCCCAGAAATCATATCTACTGAAATTCTATTTGACTTGTTTGGATTTACTCAAGATCATCCAGCAAGATCAGAATCAGACACTTACTACGTGAATGACAAGAATGTATTGCGTACCCACGATACGGTTTTTTGGTACTATTATTTAAATCATCCCCATATAAAAGAAAAGATTAGCCAGAATAAACCATTTGGAACTTTTTGCTATGGTAAAGTTTACAGGAAAGACGAAATTGATAGCCACCATATGAATGTATTTCATCAAATGGGGGGGCTTTATTTAGTTCCAGACAACCAAAAAACTATAATTCTTGACGACTTAAAAAACGTTTTAAGCTTGATAGTTAAAAGTATTTTTGGAGAGAATATAAAATATAAATTTACCGTTGAAACTTTTCCTTATACAGATCCGTCTATTGAAGTTGAAGTTGAAATTGGAGGCAAGTGGATGGAAATAGTCGGAAGCGGTCTGCCAAGAAAAAATGTTTTGGCTAACTTTGGTCTGAATGGATACAATGGCTGGGCTTTTGGTTTTGGTTTGGAAAGGTTAGCCATAATTAAAATGGATGTTCCAGATATACGGCTTTTTTGGTCAACTGATCCACGTATAGCTAATCAACTTAAGGATATAAACCAAAAGTACAAAGAAGTTAGCAAGTATCCGGCTGTAATGCGCGACATTTCTTTTGTAATAGATAAAAATATTGCTTTGAATAATTATTATGAGTTGGTTAGAGACGAAGCAGACAACTTAGTCGAACAAGTTGAATTGGTTGACCAATATGAAAATGAAGAAAAATTCGGTAAAGATAAAAAATCCTATACCTTTCGGATTATATATCGTTCTTTAGAAAAAACTTTAACAAATGATGAAGTTAACGAGATACACGATAAAATTATTGAAAAAACAAATGAAGAATTGAATGCAATGGTTCGCTGATTTATGAATGAGCTAATTCGTGGGAATTAACTCATGGAATTTTGTAAGAAAAAAGCCCGGAACCAATCACATCTTTAATGTAATAGATTCCGGGTGTTGTCAGCTTATCTATTAGCTAACGCCAACTAGCTAACGCCAACATAAAAGCCCGCCTGCACAAAACGCATGTAGCTGCATGAGCTATCATTTCTATCACCTTGTTTTCCTTTTTGCTGGCAAGGGCTTCCGCAACATCTTCTTCTTTGAAGTGTTGTTGTGCAGATTTGATTTGTTTCTTCATCTGCCCTACAGTGATTTTTGGCATGGTTTTGCACCTGTTTTTATGGAGAAACAGCTCCATACTGTGCCTCAAATGAGGCGAAAACGTTCAATCTGTCTTAAACCATATCATTTTTAAAGTTTATGTCAATACTTTGAGAGGTACAGTAAATTTGGTAAAATAAAGTATATGAAAATTAAAATTAAGAGTTCGGACGAAAAAAATAAGCTGAAAAAATTTATGAAAACCAGAAAGCATCTTGTCTGGTATGTTAAAAACCCTGAGAATCTGAACATTGAATCAATTGTTGAACATACCCTGAATTACGGCGATTGGGATGACGTGCAAAAACTTATTGAAATCGCGGGTATTAAAAAGGTAGCGGAAATTTTTGAAAAGCAGATAAGCAACTTTAGGACCAACTACGATAAGCGAACAAAACACTACTTTAAGTTATATTTTAATGCTCATGCATAAAGAAATTTTAAACAGGGAACAAAAAAATCTTCTACCACTGGTTAAATTATTTAAAAAAGATTTTGGATTAGTCGGTGGCACTGCTATCGCCTTGTACATTGGACATCGGGAGTCGCTGGATTTTGACCTATTTTCATTAGAGGAATTTGACAATGGAGCAATTAGACGGAAAATAAGGAAGGAAAAAATCATTGATAAGATAATTAGGGATGAAATTGGACAATATACTATTGAAGTCGGCGAGATAAGATTCACTTTTTTCCACTATCAGTTTCCAATTAAGTTTTCTGATAATTTTGAAAGCGTGATAAAAATACCTTCTCTTTTGACTCTTGCGGCAATGAAAGCTTACGCCTTGGGGCGACGACCAAAGTGGAAAGATTATGTTGATCTATATTTTATTATTAAAGATTTCTATTCTTTAGAAAAAATATGCAGAAAATCGTACGAAATTTTCAAGAACGAATTCAGCGAAAAGTTATTCAGGCGACAACTATCATACTTTGATGATATAAACTACCAAGAAAAAATTATTTGGATGAAAGGGTTTGAGGTAAGCGATGAAAAAATAAAGAAGGAGTTAGAAAAGTTCAGCGTGAATTAAATTAAAGTATTCAAACATTCTAAGAAGAGTGTTTGAACATTGTAATCAAATATGAAGATAAAGATTAAAAGTTCAGAAGAAAAGCCAGAAAAAATAAAACCAATTAAAGCTCAAAGACCAAGGGCGGTAAAGAAACCATCTGTTGTTAAGGCTGTAAGGAAAATAAAAGAAGAAGTCAAAAAATTGAAAGCAGAGAAAGAAACAGAGATCAGGAAGACCAAAGTAAAGTCTGAACCCATTAAAGTGACTAAACCTCAAAAAAACGGTGAATATACCGCTGAAGACATTTATGTGTTAAAAGGTTTAGAGCCTGTAAGAAAGAGGCCTGGAATGTATATTGGTTCAACTGGCTTAGATGGACTGCATCACTTAATTTATGAATGCTTAGATAATTCAATTGACGAGGCAATGGCAGGATATGCTAAAAACATTGAGGTTATTTTAATGGCAAATGACCGTGTGAGTGTTTCAGACGACGGTAGGGGAATTCCGGTTGAAAAGCACAGAGACACAGGTAAATCAGCCCTAGAAACTGTTATGACAACGTTACACGCTGGAGGAAAATTTGGCGGTGAAGCCTATAAGGTTTCAGGGGGGTTGCATGGAGTTGGTGTATCTGTAGTATGCGCCCTTTCAACATATATGGAGGCGCAAGTTGAGAGAGACGGGGGCAAATATGTACAAGAATATTTCAGAGGAAATCCAAAAACCGCCGTAAAAAAGGTGGGGGACTCAAAGAAAACAGGAACCACCGTAACTTTTGACGCAGACCCGGAAATTTTTCCTAAAATAGAATATGATTCTAAGAAGATTATACAACATATACGACAGCAAGCTTATTTAACAAAAGGAATTAGAATAATATTTAAAGACGAAAGAGAATCCTCCTCCGCTAAAGCTTCGAAGGACAAGGAAAGTCAAGGAACCAGTTATACATTCTATTTTGAAGGAGGAGTCACTTCTTATGTGAGATATTTGGTTTTAGGGAATACTCCAAGACACCATAATGTTTTTTCGGTTGGTGCAACAAAGGAGGAAATTTTTGTTGAGGCGGCTTTTCAGTACACACAGGAAATGGAATGTACTGAAGAATCTTTCGCTAACAATATTTATACTCCCGAAGGAGGAACTCATATTTCTGGATTCCGTACGGCTTTGACAAGGTGCTTGAATGCTTATGCAAGGCGCGAAGGATTCTTAAAAGAAAAGGAAGAAAATTTTTCAGGAGATGATGTCAGAGAAGGTTTGACCGCTGTTATCTCTGTTAAAATAAGGACTCCGCAGTTTGAAGGCCAAACTAAGGCAAAACTAGGAAATCCAGAAGCCAAAAATGCAGTCGAAGATGCTGTGGCAGAAGGTTTAGCCGATTATTTAGAAAGAAATCCGACTGACGCTCGCGCCATCATTGAAAACTGTATTTTGGCAACAAAAGCTCGCCTTGCTGCAAAAGCAGCTAGAGCCACTGTTCTCCGTAAGGGAGTTTTGGAAGGATTAGCCTTACCTGGAAAATTAGCTGATTGCCTTTCAAAAGACCCAGAAGAATCAGAATTATATATAGTCGAAGGCGATAGTGCGGGCGGATCATCAAAAATGGCCCGGGACAGGAGATTTCAGGCAATTTTGCCATTACGGGGAAAAATTCTGAATGTGGAACGGGCAAGAATAGATAAAATGCTGGCCAATAAGGAAGTGAAGTCCCTGATTATTGCCTTAGGTACGGCCATTGCAGAAGATTTTAGTCTGGAAAAACTGCGTTATCATCGAGTTATTATTATGACTGACGCTGATGTTGACGGTTCTCACATCAGGACACTGCTTTTGACATTGTTTTACCGATACTTCAAACCCATTATGGAAGCGGGCTACATTTACATTGCCCAGCCGCCGCTTTATAAAATCCAATCTGGAAAAACCGTAAAATATGCTTACACAGAAGAGCAAAAAGAGAAAGTTTTGAAAGAGATTGGTAAAATCAGCGTCAACATTCAGCGGTACAAGGGACTAGGAGAAATGAACGCAGATGAATTATGGGAAACCACTATGAACCCAGAAAACCGATTATTGCTGAAGGTGGAAATTGAGGATGGCCACGCAGCCGACAAAACCTTTGACATTTTAATGGGCGAAGAGGTTGAACCTAGGAAAAAATTCATACAAACACATGCAAAGAGCGTAAAAAATCTTGATATTTAAAAGGTTTTAAAATCAAATTTTAAAAATCCCGATAGCATCGGGATTTTGTATTCTCTTAAAATTATTAACTGAGTCAGTTTATAAGATTCAGTTTAGTGGTTTTGTAGATGCTTCTTCTTTAAGATTTTCCATTATGCCGTAGCTGTAAAGATTTACGCCCCTCATGCCATTGTAATAGTTGGCCATTTTTTTAGCAATTTTACGAGGGTTCTCGTCTGCGTGCACATCGAATGTGATTTTAATCGTCGTAGTATATGTTTTGATTTGAGTCATATATTTTTTTTTTACTCTTTGCAAGTTTTTGACATCGGTTTGATCTTCTTTAGAGAAAGTGATAGATTTTAGTAATTATGCCACAATATAATGAAAAATATTTTAATGGCACAAACCTTAGGCAAATAAAGGCATCTGTTAAGGGTTTATCAAAAGAAGCGTTCAAAACATACAGAACGAAGGACGGTACTTTAGTTGGTTTATTTCAAGGTAACCGCGGAGCGCGACCTGACATTGACTTTGTGATAAAAATTCTTATTCCTGGAACCGATAAAATCCTTCGTCCGCCTACTCATACTTTTTGGATTGTTGATTTGTTACTAAAAATTCCTGAATATAAAAATGAGGTTCGTGAAATTGTCGAGTATTACATAAATTATTACAGAAACACCTTACCGTTTTCTTCTGTTCAAGAAAGAAATAATTATCAACTTGAAACCGTTAAGGAAATTACCGAGCGCTATGCCCATCTGGAGCAATCTTACACCCTTTCACTTGATTATGTAGCCATGGTTATAGAGCTTTTCTGTAAAAATGAGAAAATTACTCCCGGTGCATATATGTTTCGCAATCTTTTGCTTACACTAAGAGATTATATTGATGGAAAAAAGCATTATACCGAAGTGCTCCAAGCAGCTGTTCCAGGTTTTAATTAACTTGTTTTTTTAGGCTATTAAGTTACGTATTTCCCTAAATCGTTGGGTCGATATGTCTAAAAATTCTTGGTTAGTATCTATTCCAATAAATTTTCTTTTACCTATTATTTCCGATGCAATTCCAGTTGTTGAGCTTCCGGTGAATGGATCAAGAATAACGGCACCTGGCTTTGTTGAGGCAAGAATAACTCGTTTTAAAAGTTCAATTGGTTTCTGGGTCGGATGTTTGCCAAATTTTTTTTCATCTTTTTTGGGCGGGTAAATCGCCCAAACTGAGCGCATTTGGGAATTAGGTTTCTTTATAAAGTCTTCTGGCCAACTTCCGTTTTTCATTAGTTTGTAATTGAAAAAATGTTTTCCCCCCTTATCTTTCCGCGTCCAAATTAAAGTTTCGTGCGATGCTGTAAAGTAACGGCAACTTAAATTGGGCGAACCATTTGGTTTAAACCATGAAATATCATTTAATATATGGTATCCAAGAGATTGCAGTGCGTGACCGCATTGATAAATTGAGTGATATGTCCCGCTTAACCAAAGAGTCCCTTGTGGTTTAAGGACCCCTTTACAAGCATCAAGCCATTTATAATGAAAGTTGTAATCACCTTCAAATCCTTTACTTCTATCCCATACACCCTTATTAACACTCACTCTTTTACCGGCATGAAGGCTAAAACCATTATTAGAAAGGTTGTATGGAGGGTCGGCAAAAATCATATCAACTGAGTTGGCCGGCAACTGACAAAGTATATTTAGGCAATCTCCATGATATAAAATAAACCCGTTTTCTTCAAAGTAGGGGCTTATTTTTTTATTAATACCTTCTTTTCCAGTATTTATATCAATAGTTGGGGTTGATTGCTCTAGTTCGTTTGTTTTTACCACATCAATTAAAATGCCTTGGATAGCCAGCTGTTCATTACTTTTGACAATAATGGGTTGGTAGTTTTCATTTGCTGGCTGAAGTCTGATATGTCCCTTTTCTTTATAAAAAGTTTTTAATGTCGCTTCACTATCATTAATAATAGCAACGACACTATCGCCATTGTTTGCAAAATCTTGTTTCTTTATTAAAACAGTATCTCCATCACTAATATTTCTATTTATCATACTATCTCCCTGAACTCTTAGGGCATATATTTCCCCTGATTTCGGTAACTTATTTTTAGGAATAGCGATAGTTTCTTTGTTTTCAATTGCTTCTATTGGTTGACCAGCGGCAATGATGCCCAAAAGAGGCACATTGATTAATTGTTCTTTTGAAGAGATGCTTATTGTTCGTGGAGTATTCTCAAGTTTTTGCAAATATCCCTTCTCTTTTAAGTTTTCTATATGTTCGTGTACCGTAGAATTAGCTAATTTAAAACGTTTTCCAATTTCTGAGATTGATGGAGAATAGTCATTTTCTTTTATGAATTTTTTAATGTAGTCTAAGATTTGTTTTTGTTTTTTTGTTAGCATATATTTTTGATTTACACATTTATTATATCAAACTTTAAAACCGAAACAAAACCGAAAGTTATCCACAACCCACAAATACAGTACATATATAAAGTACAATGTATTGACTAATGTATATTTATCGGCTATTATGGAGGTAAATCAAAAAGCGGCCGGCGGGCCGTTTTAAAGTACACGAAAAGCGCAAAATCTGGTGCGGCCAGAAGTTATCCGAAAAACACTCATGCGAATTATTTGAATTATTCGGGGCATTCGGATATTATTAGTAAATTAGGATTATTCTATGAATTTCATATCAAAAACTCAAAGTTTTTTTAAGGAAGTCTATATTGAAATGCGGAAAGTCAACTGGCTAGCTAGGTCAGACCTTTTAAGATATACATTGATTGTTATTGTGGTTACTATTGTGGTAGCTGCGTTTTTGGGCGGATTAGATTATGTATTTTCAGCATTTATACAAAAATTCATCATAAAATAGCAAAGATACGAATGATGCGAATATAATGCCAATCTACGAATACGCGAATTCGCATATCTGTAAATTAGCATTAAATTTGTAGATTAGTATCACGATTGTGGCGAAACAGTTATTAGAACAAGAAAAAAATTGGTACGTTATCCATACTTACTCAGGATACGAGGATGCCGTTGCCAAAAATTTAAAACAGAGAATTGAGTCTTTGGGAATGGAAGACAAGATTTTTAATGTAATGGTTCCTAAAGAAAAAAAGATTAAGATTAAGAATGGTAAAAGAAAAACTGTCGAGGAAAAGATTTACCCAGGTTATGTATTGGTGGAGATGATTGTGGATGACGAATCATGGTATGTAGTAAGAAACACTCCAAGAGTAACAGGATTTTTGGGGGCGGGAACTACACCAATTCCAGTGTCAAAGAAAGATATCGAAGACTTAATGAAGAAGGTGGAAGCCGAGGAGCCCGAATTTAAGGTTGATGTTGAAATAGGAGATTCGGTTAAAGTTTTAGATGGTCTATTTAAAGGTTTCGAGGGGAAGGTTTCAGAGGTTGACAAAGAGAAAGGAAAAATTAAAGTATTAGTTAATATGTTTGGCAGGGATACCCCAGTTGAACTGGACTCCTTGCAGATTAAGAAGGTAACATAGATACGAATGATGTGAATATAATGCAAATCTACAAATATGCGAATGAGTGAAAAAGTCATTTATCCTGAACTTTCATACCAGCTTACGGGAATTCTATTTAAGGTGCATAATGACTTGGGAAGATTTTGCAATGAGAAACAATATGGCGATTCTATTGAAATTTACCTAAAAAGCAATAAGATAGATTACCAAAGGGAATATATTTTACCTCCTTCATTTGAACATGAACTATCGGGTAGAAATAAATTAGATTTTATTATTGACGGTAAAATAGTGCTAGAAATAAAGGCAAAAAGGATTATAGAGAAAAGTGATTATTATCAAACAGTTAGATACTTAAAAGCGATAAATAAAAAGTTAGGTATATTAGTAAATTTTAGAGATAAACTTATTAAGCCAAGAAGGGTATTAAATTCAGATTCAAATTATTAGTATTTGCATATTTGTATATTCGTATTACATTTGTAATTTGCATCACATTTCATGGCAAAGGAAATAAAGGCAATGGTAAAAATTCAAATACAGGCAGGAAAAGCAAACCCAGCGCCTCCGGTTGGGCCGGCTTTGGCTCAGCACGGTTTGAATATCGCTGAATTCTGTCAGAAGTTTAACGAGGCAACTAAAGACAAAATGGGGTATGTGATTCCAGCTGAAGTGACTATTTACAAAGACAGGTCTTATACTTTCAAATTGAAGGGACCGTTAGCTGCAGAACTTATTAAAAAAGCAGCGGGGGTTGAAAAGGGGTCAGGCGAGCCAAATAAGAAAATTGTAGGCAAAATCACCAAAGCCCAGTTAAAAGAAATCGCCGAAAGGAAAATGGAAGACTTAAACACTACGGACGTAGAGCAAGCAATGAAAATAATCGCTGGAACAGCAAAAAATATGGGAATTGAAATTAAAAACTAGGTGCACACCTAGTTTTTAATTTCAATGTTACACCCATATTTTTACAAAGGGGGTCGGGGAAATTGGGTATTTCCCCGTATAGGAAATTATTCAAAACCGGCGGGACTCTGAGCTTTTGCGAAGCAAAACTCATATCCTAGGGTTTTGAAAGAGCGAGCCGGAACCCTAGGATAGGAGCTAGCCCGATCCGCCATTTAGCGGAGAGGGCGATAAGGCGAGCTACGGATATGGGAATTGAAGTAAGGGGATAATCCTTCGGTTTCACTCAGGACAAGTTTTAAACAACAAAAAACCGTCCGCGATAGAATCGGGACGGTTTTTGGTTTTTGAACGAGAACGATTATATTTTTGTAACGTTCTTTGCAGCTGGACCCTTTGGTCCTTCCTCAACATCAAAGCTGACTTTATCGCCAACTTTCAAATCGGTGTAGGCTACTCCATTCAAATCATTAGAGTGAAAGAAAAGGTCCTTTTCCTCGCCTTCGCGAGCAATGAATCCAAATCCTTTCTCTGTAAGAGTTTTGATTGTACCTTCCATTACTAAAATCAAAAATTAAAATGCAAAAATAAAAATTTAAGTATATCGCTTCGCGATAAATCCATATTTTTCAATCTTTGATACGTATTTTTGATATTTTATATTTGATATTTTATCTACTTTAGAAACCCGACTAAGTTACCTAAGTATTACCATGTTAGCATTTATAGTATCCAGTGTCAATAGCTTACTATTGACACACCACAACTTATATGATAATGTGCATTCATGCGTAATTTACCTATCGGACTTCCCGGTAGCGTAGTGTTGCGTAAACCCTCACTGGTAAGGAGATTACCATGAGTGTGGTTCTGCAGCAGAGCGTTGAGGTCGATCGGGACATCCAGGTAGCGGGTTTCATCTACTACCCGGAGAACAGGTGGCGAGAAGCGATTCTCGCGTTCCTGTTCGAGCTTTGGTCCGAGAAGCTCCCAGCTTTTCGGCCGAAGATCATCCTCGGCCAACTGACGCTGCGCCTCAACAGCATCGAGAACCGCTACTTCGTCTACGGGAAAGGTGCCGACCGCACCATCCCCGAGGTCGTCAAGGCCTTGGACGAAGACGCGAGGCTGCTCACCAGCGACTCGCGATCAGCGGTAGAAACGGGGCTCATCCGGTTTGTGAAGAACAACCGGATCAAAGCTCTGCAAATCTACTTCTGCTACGGGTACTCGATCGTCCTTTGGAAGAAGGACAGGCGCGGCGAGTACGGCTGCTGGAGCGGCGACAGTGTCCCCGAAAGCTTCGGGGGTCTGGGCGCCTACAGTGGCACGCGCGAGTTCGGCACTGGCCGATACTAATAAAAAGAGCTACCCAACTCTTGAAATGGGAGGCCTCACGATTGATCTCGTGAGGCATTTTTGTTGCATTATTGCGATAAAAATATACAATGTAGTAATACAAAATATGCCAATAGGAGTATATAAAAGATCAGAAGAGTATAAAAGACAGAGGAGCAGAGCTATGAAAGGAAGAAAGATTTTCTGGAAGGATAAAATATCCAAATCATTAAAAGGACATTTGGTATCCACTGAAACAAGAAAGAAGTTAAGTGATAAGTTTAAAATTATTGCTAAGGAAAAAGGATTTGGAAAGTGGATGAAGGGGAAAAAGTATACTAAAGTAAGAAATAAAAATGTAAGTAACGGTTTAAAACAGGCTTATAAAGCGGGGAAAAGAAGAAGATTTCACTTTAAAGAAACTAAGGAGAAAATAAGTAGAAGTAGGAAAGGAAAACCTGCTTGGAATAAGGGAATTTTCGGCAAAAAATCTCACACTTGGAAAGGGGGTTTATCATTTGAACCATACTCTTCTGATTGGACGAGATTTCTGAAAAGAAGTATTCGCGAAAGAGATCAATTTACTTGTCAGATATGTAGCAGAAAGCAAGGCGAAGAAGAAAGAGCTGCTTTTCATGTTCATCATATAAATTATAATAAGAAAGATTGTAGACCGAATAATCTTGTTACTCTTTGCCAGTATTGTCATATTAAAACAAATTTCAATCGAAACTATTGGGAAAAGTATTTTTATGAAAAAAGAGATTATTCATATCGATAAAAAGAAGGGAATTTTAAGAATTACCTCAATTAGTGAACGATGGTACGTCCGAACAATAAAAAGTAAAAAAACAGGGTTAAAAGAACGCGCGTATTATCCTTCTTCAACATGGATATCAAGTTATTATCCAAAGGGGGTGTATTTTCACAAGTGGTTGGCAGGGAAAGGCTGGACGGAGGTAGAAGCGCTAAAACAGGCGGCGGCGGATAGGGGGTCTCGCGTGCATTACGCCTGCCAGGATTTAGACGAGGGCAAGGAAATTAAGATAACAGATAAGTATTTGAACCCTTCAACTAAGCAAAAAGAAGAACTTTCAAAAGACGAGGTAGATTGTATCATAAGCTACAGGGATTTTATTGATGAGTTAAAGCCAGAACTATTGGCAAATGAGATTACTTCTTTTGGGGATGTGTATGCTGGAACAGCCGACAAAATTTTTAGAATAGGTTTACCCCCCACTAATTTCAGTGCTACCAGTGTTGATAGTAGTAAGAAGAGAGAAGTGGCTCAGACTGTCAGTCGTAGTAAACCAATTTCTAATAAAAAAATTAGTGGGGGGCAAGTTTGGATCGTAGATTTAAAAACTTCGCAATCAATATGGCCAGAGCACGAACTTCAGATTTCTTCTTACTCACATATGTATTTTGACTTAAAGAAGATGGGGATAACAGACAAAGAATGGCAAAATAGAAAATTAGCGATTTTGCAGATTGGATACAAAAAAAATAGAAAAGGTTATAAATTTACAGAAGTGCAAGACAAATACTACTTATTCCGCAACGTGGCTTATAAGATATGGAAAAATGAAAATTCTGACATGAAGCCTAAAGAGAAAGATTACCCATCAGTAATATTTTCAAAATTCAGAAGGGAAAAGAATTAAAGAGCGCAGGATTCGAACTATCATCAATTGAGCGTCAGGTCTCTGGCTTTTGCGAAGCAAAACCATGACCTATCTCAAAAATGGCTAATTTCTTCGGATTTTCTCGTTGACGATGCGCTGGGGCATCGTCTAGGTCATGGTTTCTGCTTCGCAAAAGCCAGAGACCCGACCTCAAAAATCCTGTGAAATTATCTCATTT
>JBBTQB010000034.1:0-1339 GCA_038065835.1 Patescibacteria group bacterium
TTATCTCATTTTTGAGATTCTCAATCTGATGATAGTTCCAATCCTGCACTCTTTAGTTTTAATTATACTATTATACTATAAATTTTTTAGATATCACAGTCAAAATGAGGTTATTGAGTACTATTTTGGGTGTGATATCTAATAGCTCCGCTTATCCACTTGGCAAATGGGCAATCTTTGCTATGGGCTGGTGGGTTATCGCTTTTTAAAACAGCTACCGCATCCTTGAAAATTTCATAAATATCTGACGGATTAGTTTCTATCTCGTGAATCTCCTTACGAAAGGGCAATCTGTCTATAAATCCTTTATCTTTATCAACAATATAAAAAGCTAAGTATCCTTTTCTTGGAGTTTTATATCCATTTTTTTCAAGCAAAAAAGTATATGTATCCAGCTGCAGCTGAAACCTATCGTACACATTAGCAACCCTGCTCCCTGTTGATTTATAATCTAAGGGCGCTAATTTGCCATCATTGAATTCTAAAATATCGTCGACTGCACCAAAAAGAGCAGCTCCTAATTCTTTATCGTAATATCTTATACCCTGAAAGTTGTCCCTCCACTGATCCAGCAATCTTTGGTTGCCAAAGAGTTTTACCTTAATTTTATTTTCTAATAAAAGAGGGTGTAATTCGTTTCTTTTTCTATAAGCATCAAATTCTTCCTTTAAAAGTACGTCAACCG
The DNA here is from genome assembly GCA_038065835.1 of Patescibacteria group bacterium. Taxonomy (GTDB): domain Bacteria; phylum Patescibacteriota; class Minisyncoccia; order Minisyncoccales; family Staskawiczbacteraceae; genus VGLO01. The sequence continues at coordinate 686 of JBBTQB010000034.1, forward strand.
CTACGTTTAAGGCATAAGGATAAGGAGGAGGTCGGCGCAAGCCCAATTTTTTATCTAGCCAAAAACAATGCGGGCATTCAAGATATAGGTTTAAAGAATTTGGAGATAAATTAATCGCTTTTTCCATTTCTTATATTTAATATTATCAAAAAACTCTCTGCAAAAAAAGAGAGTCATATTAATTACATAGCTCTTAGAGTGCAGGATTCGAACTATCATCAGATTGAGAATCTCAAAAATGAGATAATTTCACAGGATTTTTGAGGAGACGATGCCTCTAGCGCATCGTCAACGAGAAAATCCGAAGAAATTAGCCATTGGGAGACTCAAGAGAAGATTTAAAATCAATTCAGAACCCTTAAAGTGTTTTCTTTTAAGGCGCGAGAGGCGTGGCGATATGCGAAGCGTATCGGTAGCGACGAGCAACGAAGAAAGAAAACACTTTAAGGGATTCCCTTCGGGCGCGCCAGTTTGCTTTTTCTTCTGTGTCGCTCGTCGTCAACTTATCACCGGCAGCTGATAAATTTTCCTCCTCGCTTCTTGAAGAAAAAGCAAACTGGCAGCGCTGAATTGATTTTAAATCTTCTCTTGAGTCTCTGGCTTCCCGTGAGTCTGTCTTGCTATTTTTTACAACCGCGATACTGGCAGATTTTA
>JBBTQB010000035.1:0-18619 GCA_038065835.1 Patescibacteria group bacterium
GACGATGCGCTGGGGGCATGTCAACTCAAAAATCCTGTGAAATTATCTCATTTTTAAGATTCTCAATCTGATGATAGTTCGTAATTCAAGGATTATGACAGATTTAAAAAAAACAATGCGAGTAAAATTGAAAGCAGAAATTGAAAGTGGCACCAAAACATCAATAATAAATCTAGTCAATTATTTAATAGATTTGGCTTATCAACTTAAAGCTTCGGATATCCACATTATTCCGGAAGCTGAGTCTGTAAGAGTCAGATTAAGAATTGACGGAATTTTACAGGACGAAATGCCGTTTCCTAAATTCATACATTCTGAAATTGTTTCACGTATAAAAATTTTAGCTAATCTGCGGACTGATGAACATCAAACTGCTCAGGATGGACGGTTCCGTGTAAGTTTAGAAAACGGAGAAATAGATATAAGGGTTTCTATTGTACCAACTTATTATGGTGAAAACACAGTGATGAGATTATTGACAGACCAAAATGAAGAATTTGATTTAGATTCCCTTGGTTTTTCTAGCGTAGATAAAGCGAAAGTTTTAAAAGTAATCAAACGCCCCTACGGGATGATTTTAGCAACAGGGCCTACTGGTTCTGGAAAAACTACTACTTTATACGCTTTAATAAAACTGCTTAATGTAACTGGTAACTCCATTGTCACAATTGAGGACCCAATTGAATATTCAATTAAAGGAATTAATCAAATTGGAGTAAATCCAAGAACTGGCCTTACTTTTGCCAACGGTCTCCGCTCCATTTTAAGACAAGACCCTAACATTATAATGGTTGGCGAAATTAGAGACGAAGAAACAGCAGGACTTGCTGTTAATACTGCTTTGACAGGACACCTTTTACTTTCCACTATACATACAAATGATGCGGCCACTACCCTGCCCCGTCTAATTGATTTAAAGGTTGAACCCTATCTTATTGCTTCAACGGTCAATGTCACCATTGGACAAAGACTGGTGAGAAGAATTTGTAAAAATTGTAAAAAAGAAATTAAAGTAAAGCTCTCGGAAGTTAAAAATTTAGCTGAAGTTTTACCCCAAAATATTTTGGAGCAAGAAAATTTTTATAAAGGAGAAGGTTGTGACAAATGCAACAATACAGGATACAGCGGAAGAATATGTATAAACGAAATTTTAGTAGTTGACAATGAAATTAGGAACGCCATTTACAATAAAGCCACTGCAGCCGAGATAAAAGCTAAAGCTAGAAAACAAGGAATGACAACTATGGCGGAGGATGGTTTTATAAAAGCAAAAATAGGAATTACTACCATTGAAGAAATTTTAAGGACTTTGCATGAATAATATTTTTTTAAAACAGCCAGAGAAACTTTTTTTGCGTTTGTCGCTACGTGACAAGATTTTGTTTTTTAAACAGTTGTCTATTTTAATGAGGGCGGGCATCCCGCTCTTTTCGTCTCTTAAAATGCTAAAGGATCAAGCCAGATCAAGTTCCATGGCAAAGATAGTAAAGCAGGTTATTTTGGATGTTGAAAACGGACAATACTTAGCTACAGCAATTGGAAAATTCAGAAAAGTTTTTGGTGACCTTGCAGTAAATATAATTGCAGTCGGAGAAATTTCAGGCACTTTGAGCGATAACTTGGACCACCTAGCCGCAGCTTTAAAAAAACAACAATCTTTAAGGCAAAAAATAATTTCTGCATCTGTTTATCCTGTTTTCATATTTATTGCCACCCTTTTAATTACTATAATGCTTACCGTGTTTTTCTTTCCCAAAGTTATTCCCGTTTTAAAGAGTATAAATTACCAACTTCCCTGGACAACAAGGTTTTTAATTTTTATCAGCGATTCTTTAAAAAATCATGGATTGTCCATAGGACTTTCTGTGATTACTCTTATAATTCTTGTATTTTTTCTCCTAAAAATTAAAAAAATACATTTTTGGTACGATAAGACACTTTTATATGTACCTATCATTAAAAAATTAATGCAAGCCTACAATATTGCTAATATGACAAGGACTCTGGGACTTTTGCTAAATAGCGGAGTGGGAATTGTAAAAGGATTTCATATTGCGTCAGATACCACTGCTAACTTAGTTTATAGAAAAGAATTGATAAAAATTGCAGACGAAATTTTAAAGGGAGAAAAAATATTTTCCCATATGAAAAAAAGACCCGAATTGTTTCCCGCAATGATGACGCAAATGATAATGGTTGGTGAAAACTCGGGGAAGTTAAGCGAGACATTTTTATATATTTGTCATATTTATGAAGAGGAAATGGATAATATGACAAAGAACTTATCAACTGCTGTAGAACCCCTACTCCTTATTTTAATGGGCATTTTAGTTGGTTTTATAGCAGTTTCAATCATTACTCCTATATATGGAATCACACAACACCTCAAACCTTATTAGAGCGCAGGATTCGAACTATCATCAGATTGAGAATCCTGCGCTCTTTAGAAGTTTAGATAGTAGATAGGACAAAAATCAAATATGCAATATAAGTATATTGATTATAAAAGAAACAATTTTAAAAATTATTTCTTGTGCCCAACTTCTGACTGGGTAAACCAAGACAAAGGATTTACCCTTGTTGAGTTGTTGGTTGGTATTGCATTGCTGGCAATAATAGTTAGTTTAGGATTGTTTCTAAGCTTTGACTTTTATAGAAACTTTTCAGTTAGTTCCCAAGCAAACACCATTGTCAGTATTTTGCAGAAAGCGCGAAGCCAGTCGTTAAATAATATAAATCAAGCAAGGCACGGAGTTCATTTTGAAGATTCTTCTGGCTTAAAATATATTTTATTTGAGTGCCCCGCGGGAATTCCTTGCGCTAGTTACAACTTAAGTTACTCCGGTTTTGAAGTTAAACCGGCCTATGGTATTTCGCTTGCCAATTCCCTTCCACTTGATGTTATATTTGACCAGCTAAGCGGTTGCTTGAGTTCAACAGTCAATGATTGTTCTCAAAGTCAAATAACTATTACTGTAAATGGCGGAGTAAATCCCTATAATATTAATATCAACAGCGAAGGCAGAATAGACTGGTAGTATAATAAAGACATTGCGCAATAAGCATTCTACTGCAATTTGTAATTTCGGCTGCGAAAAACGATTTACTCTTCACCAGATTTAAGCTCAATATGCCTCCTCGCAATTCCTTTTTCTCGCTCGAAATTACTTCATTTCGCTACGAATCTTATTACGCAACGTCTTTAACGAATTTTTATCATTTAATTTTACAAATTTGATTCCAAATTTCAAATTACAAATTTCAAATTTCAATAAAAGGGGGGCGGTAGTATTCGAGATTTTGATTGCCATGGCTCTAATTGTGGCACTTATTGTCAGCATACTACCGCTTGTTTCAGGAGGACAGGATATGATAGTTGGTTCTGAAACTAATCAAGAAGCCCTATATAAAGCAGAAGATATTTTAGGAAAAGCAAGAGCAGTCTCTCTTTTAGATTTTTCATCAGTTAGAACTGCTAACTATCCAAATCAAGGTATTTATTCAAGAGATATAATTGTAAATGATGTAGATTCTCTGACTAAAGAGGTTACTAGCAAGGTTTCTTGGAATGCAGGCGGCCAAGATTTTACAGTAAGTCTTACAACCTTGTTAACCAACCCTATTTTAGGAGGAGATACTTGTAACTCAGTCTTAACTGGCGATTGGACAAGTCCTAGATTGTTGGGCGCTGTTGATGTCAGCGACAATAATAAAGGAACTGATGTAGATGTATTTTCAAATAAAGCTTATATAACAACTGATGCGACATCTCCAGAAAAGGATGATTTTTACATTGTAGATGTTAGTAATTCTAATCCACCCCCATCTAGATATCTGCCGATTCTAGGAAGCATAAATACTGGGCCAGGGCTTGCAGCTGTTCACGTTGCAGGCAAATACGCTTATGTTGCTAACATAAGCGCAACTAACCAGCTTCAGGTAATAGATATATCGTTACCAGCTGCGCCATCTGAACTGGCAATTGCAAGGCGTGATGTTACAAAAGCGGGAGATGTAGCCGTGGGCAGTAGCATTTTCTATGCAGACAAAAAGATTTATTTAGGCTTGAGTAAATCTGACGGGCCAGAATTTTATGTTTTTGATACAACAGACCCGATTAATCCTTCAAAAGTAGCTTCATTTGAAACTAATACTAAAGTTAATGCCATAATTATTAAAAATGGTGTTGCTTACTTGGCGGTTCCAGATAACCCAGATACATCTTTAATAAATGAGCAGCTGATAGTTTTAGATGTAAGCCAGGCTAATTTAGGAATTATTACCCAGATAAATGCATTCGGCCCAAACCCTATAACAATGTCAGGAGAAAGCTTATATATATCCAAAGGTGGCAATACTTTATACTTTGGCGAAGGCGGAGCCAATCCATCCAACGACCCACAATTTTTTTTACTGGATGTCTCAAATCCTTACAGTATCACTGTGATAGATTCAAAGTTTATAGATACTGCAAATGATGTATCAGTGAGAGCTATTATAGCTAAAGGCAACCTGGCTTTTACAGTTAATAGTGATCCTGATAAGGATTTTCAAGTTTTTGATTTAGATAATTTAAGTAATTCTCCATACCAAGGTTATCTTAATATTGAACAAGCCTCTGTTGGTGGCATGGATTGTGAGGGGAATCTTATATATGTAGTACAAAGAAGCAATAAGGCTTTGCAAATCATAGGCCCTGGCGAGTATTAGACTTGTTGCTTAATTTAATGTGTAAAAGTTTTACTAAGAATAAGCAAGGATTTACATTAATTGAATCAATTATTTACTTGGCGCTTTTTACCATAGTCCTTGGCGGAGGAATGGCGGCAACTTATCAGGTGATTGAAGCAACGAATGCTGCAAGCAATCATATTATTTTACAGGCAGAGGCCAATTTTTTGTTTCGTAAAATTGATTGGGCGTTTACTGGGGCAGAATCAATAGCTTTACCAAATACTTATACGCTTAACATTGTAAAGAACACTCCTTTAACAATTACTGCAACTGAAGGTGATTTAACATTGCAAAGAGCATCTAACGCGCCTGTTGTTTTAAACTCTAGCAGAGTAGCTGTCAATTCATTTTCTGTTGAAGTTAATGAATCTTTCAGAAAACCAGCAGTAAAGACTAATTTTATCCTTACTACAGCCCAAAATGGTAAACTATCAAGCCAAACTTTTTCTACCACTAAATATCTAGAGCTTGGTGAATAATGTTCTTTATTCACCAAGCTCTATCTAAGCAAATGAAACCAAGAAACCAAAAAACTAAAGAACAAAAGAAGAAAAAGAAAGGATATATCGCCTTAATATCGGCGATTGTGATTTCTTTTTTGCTTATTGTAATTACTGTAAGTCTTGGGTTCGGCAGTTTTTTTGGAAGATTTGATATCTTGGACTCAGAGTCAAAAGAAAAAAGCACTGCTTTAGCAGAAGCCTGTGTTAGTCAGGCTATTTTAGAGGCATCTGGTGACACATTTTACTCAAGACTTACTGATTTTACCATTCCCATATCAGGGAATAAATGCAAAAGATCATCAGAGCAGATTGGCAACGAAATTATAATAAAGGCACAGGCAGAATTTAATAAATCTTATACAAATTTAAAAGTTATCATTGATAACAGCGATTTTTCTGTGGTTTCATGGAAAGAATGCCCTAATTTTGACGCATCGTGCTAACTAATGGTATAGTTACACAACGAGACCAAATTAATTTTCATACTAAAGTATGATTAAGCACATCAAGCTGGGTAAAGGGTTCACCCTTATCGAGATATTAATAGTAATTGGAATTATTGCCATTTTGTCAACAATTGTAATTATTGCAATTAATCCCGCAAGGCAATTTGCACAGGCAAGAAACACACAAAGAGTCAGCAATGTTAACACAATCTTAAATGCTATCGGCCAAAATTTAGCTGACAATAAAGGATTGTTGGGAGGGGGATGTCCATCAATTACTGCTGGCACAGTTTATACTATCGCTAAGACCGGGAGTGTTGTTGCTCCTGCAGCTGCATTAATAGATCTTACTTGCTTAACGCCCACTTATATCCCCAGCCAATTACCATTAGATCCGAGTACAGGAGTGTGGACTAGTCCCTCTGATTATAATACACAATATAACATTACCTATGATTCAACATCTTTGCGCTATACTGTTTTTGCGCCAAAATCTGAAATAGGTCAAACTATTTCTGTAACTCGCTAATTGATATTAATGACTCGTCAAATGGTTCTGGGATAATAATTTTTACTTTATCGCTTTTTATCTTATCTCTAAGTTTGGGCAAGTCGTTTTTCCTAAAATCTCTTTGCATATGAGTTAAAGCCAGACATTTTATATTATTTCTTTCCGCCATTTCAATTGAATCTGTAATGTAACTGTGTCCAAATACTTTTTTATCGTATAAATAGGTTTCTTGAATTACCAAATCAGAATTTTTATATAATCTTTCTGTTTCTTCAGTAAATTGTCCATCTCCACTATAACAGTATGAATTTATACCATCGCTAATTTTTATTGCTAAATTCTCAATAGAATGAATAGTTGGTGCAAAAGATAGTTCTAAGTCATTTAATTTTATAACATGACCGGACTTCACACCCGTAAAATTTATTTCATATTTAAATTTTGCTGGAAAACCTTTATAGGCTAATTCAGAAAAATCTTTGAAAAAATCTATTAATTCTTTTTGACAAATTATCATCAATGGTCTATTTCTTCCCCCTTCCCATAATCTCATCAATAATATTGGTAAACCAAAATAATGGTCTGCGTGTTTATGGCTTATGTAAATGGCATCTAAAAAATTAGCTTCTTTGCCCAACTTAAACCATTGTTTAGGAACCGAATAGCCGCAGTCCACTAACATATTTGTTTTTTCTGAAATCAATAAATGTGAATTGTTGGGCAAATCGTTCTCAAAATCAAACGCTTCGCCTACTCCTAAAAATGTAATTTTCATATTTTACGAGTAAAGTTTTAACAGTCCATGACCTGTCATTGAAATTTTGCCAATTTTAGTCGGGAAATTCGTGGCTGCGGGCATTGGACGACGTTAGAACTTGTTTAATGGCTTCATTGTAGTTGAATTTTAAGGTTTTTACAAATCTGTAAAATAAAAGCCTCAGAAGTCCAAGACAACTGGGGTCTGTTTTATTATGTTAGCTGGGCTGTCTTATTTTAGCCTGCCGTTGCGATTGATAGCAGCCGTAGCAAAGTTCAAGTGCTTGGATGACTTTTATTTGTTTGCATCTTTTACACTTACCAACTTTACCCCTTGCGTAACAATTCGGGCAGACTGGCTTGCCAGATGTGCGATTGCGATGAACAGTTTTATATTCATTGCAATTTCAAATCTTTTGTGGACTCAAAATAAAAGATATGAGATTTTGAACTTAATAAAATATAAGTATAAAACATGAAATTCGCCATAGTATGCTATTTCGTAGCCCTAGCGAAGAATAGCTCCATACCCTGAACGAAATCCGAACCTTTTTCCAAGAAAATCCTGATGCCGACTTCTGACCTAACCGCCTCCGCCTCCCGCCTGCGCCGACCCGCCTGCGTGCGAAGCGCGGGCAGGGGCTTCGGCGGGCAGGCGCTCCGGCGGAACGCTCGGGCGCGGCGGAATTCCCCCCACACCCCTCTTCCGCCGCGCCCTCGCTTGGGCTGGCGAATTTTTTAGCGGCGTCATTTTTCCCAAATAATATGTCCGTTAATATTGTGCTTCTCATAGGTCTCCAAAATATCAACACAAAACTTCATAAGTTCTTCGTTCTTTTCTGCCTTTACTAGATCATAAAGACGGATAAACATTTTTTTGCCGGTTTCAGTTTGGTTGAGCATTTTCTTTTGATAATTGTGCTGGCCGCACAGAACCTGTCCGTTCTCTATCGTGGCTTCGCCACCTCTATCTTTTGGCTTAATGTGGTCAACATGTAATTCAACACCATCTTTAATTCCTCTACCGCACACAACGCACTTATACCCGTCCCTTTCCAAAATTGCTTTCTTTTGCGCGGCAGTAAAATCATAAAGTTTCCGTTGCTTCACCTTTTCGGGATCGTAGCGATAGATTCCTTTAGCAACCTTGATAAGAAATCCGCTTTGTGCCAGATGGCGAATAGCTCTGTCTGGATCACGAAAAACATTTCCTGTCCTCTTTTTGTAAGTCGTAACAACCCAGTCCACAACTTCGGGGTGTTTTATATCTCGATTTGGATTTTTTCTGAAAAACTCGGCGATGAGATTTTTTTGGATATGATTATTTCTCTTATTATTCTTTTTCATATATTCATTTTAGTAATGTCGATTAATTAACTTTGGCTTCTCGCTGTAGACGGTCTATCGCGATGTTGCAATACTTTTCGTCAATATCAACCCCAATTCCTTTTCTACCATGCAAATAAGAAGCTATAAGTGTTGATCCGCTACCCAAAAATGGATCTAAAATTGTATCACTAACAAAACTAAATAATTTTATACAACGGCGGGGCAGTTCAATCGGAAATGGCGTAGGATGCCCCCCCGCTCCCTTTTTGTTTTGGCCGTTAAATGTCCAAACACCATTTGTCCAATCCACAAATTCCTTTTTCGTTATATCATTTTTCCTGCTACCACCAGTTTTCTTCCAACTATCTTTATACAAAACTAATATCAATTCCACCGGCGCAATAACATAAGGAGCGGAGGCGGACATAAACGAGCCCCATGCAGTACGGCGAGATATATTACCCTCATTCCAAATAATTGTTGAGTGATATTTCCAGCCAATATCTTTAGCAATTTTTGTAAAATCTGCGCCTACTGATTTTTGCCCCCCCTTGTTTTTATCAAGCGGAATGTTGAGCAAAAACCTTCCCTCGCTTTTTGTTAAATCAAAACATTTCTTGATCCATTTTTGGGTAAATTCTAAATAATCATCATAAGATAAATTGTCTGCATGGGAATTATAGTGAATATCCACATTGTAGGGCGGGGATGTAACTATCAAATCAACCGAGTTGTTTGGAATTGAATTGATTTTCAGAATGTCGTCTTTGTAAATCAAAAGATTGTCTGCTTCAAAAAATGGTTTGGTTGATCTCGCGATATGTCTTATTGGTGTATTCGGTAAAACATCGTTAGAAATAGAAATATCTCTAATCACATCAAGCACTATCCCTTGTATAGAAATATCGCGGCCATTTCTAAAAATAAGCGGTTCCATATTTTTGTTTGCTGGTTGTAAGCGAATATGTCGTCCTTCTTTGTAAAATTTCTTGAGTGTTGCTTCGTGATTATCAATAAGCGCAACTACTTTTTGTCCATTGTCTGCCGTTGTCTGTTGTTTTACTAGAACAATATCGCCGTCATTGATATTTTCATCAATCATGCTACTTCCAATTACACGGAGAGCATAAACTTCTGACGAAGCAGGAATTTTGCTTTTTGGAACAGCTATCATCTCTTTGTCCTGAATTGCTTCAATTGGCTGCCCTGCGGCAATAGTTCCCAAAAGCGGAATTTTAACCATACCCTCACGCCTCACAACATAAATTGATCGTGGCTTATTTTCCTCTTTAGCCAGATATCCCAAATCACGAAGTTTAGAAACGTGGAAATGAGCCGTTGAAACAGAAGCAAGTTTAAACTTCTTTCTTATTTCTTCAAGGGCAGGAGCATAACCTTTCCGCTTTCGGTAGTCCGTTATAAAATCTAGAACCTGTTTTTGTCGTTTTGTAAGCATGTGGATTATATAGATTGACTTTTTTCTCTTGCTTTTAGTATAATAGAAAGTAAATAGAAAGTCCAAATTAAGTTATCCCCAGCCAAAATTTATGAAACAACAATACTTTCCACCAAAGTTCAAAAAGGAGCAATTTACCTGCCCCCACTGCGGAGTATTAGCGAAACAGGAATGGTCTCATATAGTCGAGGATTACTACAAGCGTACACCATTCCGTTAAAAACTGTTGCCGATGAGAATAAGAGGTTAGAACCTCTCAAAATCGGTAAAAATACGAGGGAAATTGAGCAAATTTACGCTCAAAGTCCCAATATAGCTCCGGGGTTTGGATTCGAACCAAAATATTCTGCTCCAAAGGCAGAAGTCCTACCATTAGACGACCCCGGAATATTGATAAAAACCCTCAATCCAACCTTGTATTTTTCTGTTTAAAGAGGAGCTTTCCCTTGCAGATAATCTGATTAATCCAAAATATTTTTCTCCTATATTTTTTCTTTTTGTGTTGATTTTATTCTTTTTAAAATAAATATTTCCAAAACTTTCTTTAGAGAAACCTGTACTTTTCATCCAATAGTCTTTTACTTCTTCTACTCTATGACTATTTGTCTCGTGCAATACAATATTAAAGTAAATTTTTTCTCTAGGTAATTTAATAACCTCCAAAAGCCACCTTAGAAATATATTTACCATATATTGATCAGAGTTCGAAAAAATAATCCTACTTCCTGGGCGATGATCCTTCTCCTTGCTTCCCTCTGCCCAATATAGCGCTATACCAATGAGCCATAACTCCCGCCTGCTTAGTTTACCAATTTCAATCCTTGCTTTATCTTTTATTTCTTTTATAAGAGCTATTCTCGTATCCTTCCTCTTTTGCGCTCCCTTACGAGCTGAAGTTAGCTTCTTTTCAGTTAAACGTTGTTTTTGACCTTCTGCTAATTTAACACTTTTTAGCCATAAAGACAAAGATGATTTTGCAACTGGAATTTGCTCTAAAATTTCTCTATAAGACAAACCTTGTCTTCTTAATTCTATAGCTTTTTCTCTTTCTATGATTTTAGCCTGCATATTTGAACCTAGATTATGTATAACTCAATTGTACGTTCTTAGTCTAAATATTACAAGCACCTACTGTTCTTTAAATGTGATATCAATTATTGCAAGTTCTAACGGAAGCTGTAATATCGTGGCGTATTGCATTTTATTTTCTGCTTCAATAAAAAGTTCTAACATCTTTTGCAGTTCCCTTTCTGTTATATTTATCACCTGTGTTTTTATTTTCTCAATTTCCTCTGTAGAAAGTCCAGTGTTTTCAGAACTAACAAGATTTGAGCTTATTTTAAATAATAAACACTGTCTTACATAAAAAATTAAGGTTTTAGCAAATTCCTGCAAATCGACTCCTTCGTCTGCTAGCGAACTTAAGTACGAAATAGTCTCTTTTGCATCTTTTTTAATAATAAGGTCAACTAGCTGTGAAATTTGTCTTACCTCGACAATTCCAAGTAAATCTTTAACTTCTTTTAAAGATATTAACTTATCTTGAGCTGTAAAATTAATGCATTTATCTAGTAGGGATTCGGCGTCACGAAATGATCCCCTGGCATTTAAAGCAATTAAAGGTAAAACCGCGCTTTCGAATTTAATTCCCTCTTTCTTTAAAATAAGTTCCAGTTTTTTTATTATTTCAGATGTATGAAGGCGCTTAAAATCAAATCTCTGGCATCTTGAAATTATCGTGGGAATCATTTTATGGGCCTCGGTTGTAGCTAAAATAAAAATAACATGGGAAGGAGGTTCTTCTAAGGTTTTTAGTAATGCATTGGCTGCGGATTTGCTTAATTGATGGCATTCATCAATTATAAAAACCTTGTATTTTGATTTCACTGGAGAAAACTTAATTCCTTCAATAAGCGCTCTTACATCATCAACTCCGGTATGGGAAGCAGCGTCTATTTCCAATAAGTCAATTGACTTTGAAGCCATTATTTCTTGGCAAGAACTACACTTATTGCAAGGCTCTGAATTTTTAACATCCTCGCAATTTATAGCTTTAGCAAGAATTCTTGCAAAAGTTGTTTTACCCGATCCCCTAGGACCCGAAAACAAATAGGCATGACTTATCGATTTTGCCTTTAAGGAATTCTGCAGAGTCTTTACAATATGATTTTGGCCTATTATTTCAGAAAAACTTTGTGGCCTGTATTTCCGATATAAAACTATATTTTCCATGACTTCTTGTATAAAACTTATTAAATGATATCATTTTTATTTCTTAAAAACGAAAAATTTGTATCCTATAAAATTCCAGATGGCAGCTATTATGGCTGCGAAAATTACGCTTAACTTTATCCAAATCGCAGCGGGTATGTCAAATTGAGGGCCTAATGCATTTACAAAATACCGGAATGATAATATGTCTACTGCAAGGCCTATTAGGGTAATCAAAAAAAATTGCGCCATTTCTTTGTGGATATTTTCTTTTCCATGCTTTTGAAAAGCCCAATACTTGTTACCCCAGTATTTTAAAGCGGTAGAAATCACAAAGGAAAAACCTTTTGCAATAATTGATGAAGCCTGTATTTGTGCCAAAACAAGCAACCATATAAACTCAAAGAGTTTTAAATCAACTACGGTTGCAACGGCTCCAACAAGAAAAAACTTTGCTCCTTGATAAATAAATAAAAACTTTCTGCCGATTAAATGAGCTAACCAAAGGCAAAAAAGTGAAATTAATGGGAATGCAATCCAAATTATTAAATTTAAATAAAGATTTATGTGAATTTCCCATTCTCTCAAAAAGTCTCCTAATAAAAAACCAATTATCCTGCCAAAAATTAAAGCTAAAACAACGTCAATGGCTTTCACCTGGAATTTAGAATTTAGTATCTAGTAGACAGAATTCATATTTCATAATTCCATATTCTATTCTGAGTTCAAGATACAGAATTTAATATTCATTAACAATTAAAGATTACCACAATTGTCAATATTTGAAAATATAATATTCATGCGATATAATTGAGTAATTCGAATATGATTACGATTATACACTTGTTAGCTGGCGCAGTTGTTGGCCATGTATTGGGGAATATATACGCTGCCGCAATTTTTTCTTTTGTTACTCATTATCTACTCGATGCAGTTCCCCATTGGAGTTGGAAACCGCTCAAAAATTATAAAGATGGCGGTTGGAAAAACGCAGATAAACTAGATTTTTTTATAAAAGCGATTGATCCCGTCGTGGGAATTGGTCTTTGCCTATATTTTCTGTATCATATTCCAGTAAATTTAGTTCCTTCGGTTGTGGTTGGAATCATATTTGGTTGGTTACCTGATCTCATGGTTTTCCTTGAATGGAAGTTTGGGATTGCGATGCCCTTATTTATCCGGAAATTTGAGAATAAATTCCACCAGCATGAATATTCATTTTCGGGGATAATTCCACAGATTATTGTTGGGGTATTGTGCCTATATTATCTCATTAATATTGCATTATGAACGAAAAAACCGTCATCACTCCAAAATACATGTTGCTCATGATCATGGGAGTTTTTTTGTTTTCTTTTATCTATTATTTAGTAGGAACAAGATTATTTGGATCAATGCTTTCTTACTATGAGTACCTTGTACTAACGATTGTGATTTCTATTACAGTTGTTGGGGGCTATCAAATTTTTTTCTGGGTACAGCGAAACAACTATTTTTTTAAAACACGGTGTTTTAAGATTTCTTTAGATGATATGATACCCTTTTGGCCGAGCTGGATTTGGGTATACAACTTAATTTACTACATCATGATTGGGTTTGTTATCGTTTCGGTAAAATCGTTAGAATATGCCATATTCTTGATTTTCGGAGGGTTAGTACTTTTATTCTTGCAGTCAATTTTATTTATGCTATTGCCGGCTGTTGTTCCTCCAGAATGGAGAGCATATAAAACTGATTCATTATCTGCGCGATATCTTAAGTTTACCCAAAGAGTTGATAATGGGAGAAATTGTTTTCCGAGTATGCATATTTCACTATCTACCTACATTGGACTTATCCTCTATCCCACCATCTCGTATTGGGCTTGGATTTTTGTACTGTTTATCATTTTGAGTTCACTTTTTGTCAAGCAGCACCAAGTTGTTGATATTGTCCCTGGAGTAATTTTGGGCTGGTTTGTATACTTGCTCGTGATTTAAATTAAATCCTTATGGTATCGTTAATCACATTCAGTAAAAGCATTATTTCTTTTTTTAAAAGAATTGATACATGGCGAGATAAAGTTCTTTCTGGATTTATTATTCATTTTTGGCCTCGAAGCATTACTCCTAATCATCTGACGTTTTTACGGATTGGCATCGCAGCTGTTATCATTGCACTTCTCTTTTACTATCGATACGATAATTTCTTGGTGGTAATGTTGTTGCTGTTTATTGGGGCTATGCTCGATATCTTAGATGGTTCGATTGCAAGGACCCTTGGCAAAGAGACCAAGTTAGGAATTGTGCTCGATCCGCTTGCTGACAGAATCCTTTTGATTCCTGTTGCAATTTATAGTCTACTTCCCCATCACATCCCCCTTCTCTTAACAATTATTTCCCTAGAACTCTGTAGTGCCATACCTTCGCTATATGATCATTTTAAGATAATTTTTATCCCTGCTAATATATCTGCTAAAGTAAAGGCATTCCTGCACTTTGTTTCTTTCTTAGGGATTCTAGCATTTTGGCCCAATTCTCCTCATGTGTTTTTCATCTATCTTCTCTGGTTTTCAAATATTCCTATGGCAATTAGCATTTATGTAAAAATATTAGACATACGAAAATTCCTCTATAGCAAAAAGCATGTATAATATAAAAATCTACAATACTCTTTCTGGAGAAAAAGATGTGTTAAAGCCATTTAAAAAGAATAGGATAAATCTTTTTGTCTGCGGACCTACAGTTTACGATTTTTCTCACATTGGCCACGCTAGAACTTATATCATTTTTGACTGTTTTGTAAAATACTTAAAGCAGTTAGGGTTTAAGGTTTTTTATCTTCAAAATATAACAGATGTTGATGATAAAATAATTTTACGGGCAAAGGAGAAAGAAGTTTTGCCTCAAGATTTAGCGCTGGCATACGAAAGAGAGTATTTAAAAGATATGAAGGCAGTCGGAATAACAAGCGTTAGTAAATATGCGCGAGCAACAGATTATGTTAAAGAGACAATTAACCAAATTGAAAGGCTATTAGAAAAAGGGTACGCATATAAATTAGATGACGGAGTTTATTTTGACATTAAAAAATTTAAAAATTATGGCGAGTTATCAGGTAGAACCGCCCTGCAGGCTGATGACGCAGTTTCTAGAATAGACTACTCAAAAGGCAAGAGAAACAGAGGTGATTTTTGTCTCTGGAAGTTAATAAGCCACAAAAATGAACCCGGCTGG
Organism: Patescibacteria group bacterium; assembly: GCA_038065835.1. Taxonomy (GTDB): domain Bacteria; phylum Patescibacteriota; class Minisyncoccia; order Minisyncoccales; family Staskawiczbacteraceae; genus VGLO01. The sequence continues at coordinate 15,162 of JBBTQB010000035.1, forward strand.
CCAAGCCCATTTGGACAAGGACGTCCAGGATGGCATATTGAAGATACAGCAATTACCGAAAAGTTTTTTGGCGCCCAGTACGATATTCACGGTGGTGGTAGAGATTTGATTTTTCCCCATCATGAGGCTGAAGTTGCTCAAATAGAATCAATCTCCGGTAAAAGACCGATGGCTAAATATTGGATGCATACAGGGTTTCTTACGACTGACGGCCAGAAGATGTCAAAATCTCTGAATAATTTTTTAACTGTAAATAATTTTTTAAAAAGATATCCAGTGGAACTTTTAAGGTTTTATTTCGCCAAAAATTTGTGGCGGAGCCCCATCGATTATTCAGAGTCATCTATGGTTGAGGCAAAATACGCACTTGAAAAAATAGAAGAATTCATTAGAAAAATCAAAAATCAAAAATTAAAAATCAAAAACACAAATAAAAAATTTATATTAAAGAAATTTAAAGATGAATTTTATAAAAACTTAGCGGACGACTTTAATACGCCCAAGGCATTTGCAGTAATTTTTAACTTAATCAAAGAAGCAAATAAATTACTAGACAAAAACCCGTTAAGCAAAAAAAATGCCAAAGAAATTTATGATTTTTTTGAAGAGATAAATAAGATTTTTAGTATCATTGATTCTAAGAAATTAAAACAATCCAGTATTCCAGAAGAAGTAAAAAGTTTGTTAAAAGGAAGGGAAAATTATAGAAAAAATAAAGAATGGGACAAGGCCGATGAAGTAAGAAAAGAGATTGAAAAGTACAGATATGCTATTGAAGACACAAAAGACGGGCCAGTATTAAAAAAGATTTAAGGTAAATAAACAAGCCGAGAGAGAATTCTCTCGGCTTTCTTTCAAACCAATACGGTTTGTTGTTTCGCCTCATTCATTTTTTCGTTGTACTCTCTTTTTGCTTCTGTTACTGCCTCATCCTTATTTGAGAAAGGACCTCTTAAGGGTGCGTTGTAAACCACTAAGTCAGAAATAAAACTGTCCAACTTCTTTTCGGCCTCCACTTGGCCATTGGCTTCCGTAAATACTGGATAAAAGCAAGGAAGATCAACCCAGCGAAGAAGAGACATAAGCATGCCTCCCAGCTTAACTCTTGGCAGTTCGTGAAGTCTATAGTACCAACTCATGATGTTTCCTGCTGTTTGGGCACAGCTGCCGCGAGGTAAAATATAGAAGAACTACATTAATTATGGTACAGTGATAAAGCTATGTCAACACTTGTCTTATGTTTTTAATTTTGCTATACAAATAATATATGAGCGAGATGCCGGAAAAAAAACCGCCGCAGAATATAGAGGCAGAACAAAGTTTGCTCGGATGTTTAATGTTGGATAAAAATGCAGTTGTAAAAGTTGCTGATTTTATAAGTGCTCAAGACTTTTATAAAGATATTCATAGCCAAATATATCAGTCAATGGTAGATCTTTTTGAAAAAATGGAACCAATAGACATAGTTTCTGTTTCAACAAAATTAAAGGAAAGAGATAAATTAGAGCAAATCGGGGGTTCATCTTATCTCACTTCTTTAATAAACACCGTACCAACTGCAACACATGTAGCAAATTATGCTAAAATTGTCAGAGAGAAAAAAGTTTTGAGAGATTTAATTGAGGCATCTCATGAAATTGGTCTTGATGCTTTCAATGAATCACAGGATGTAGATTTTTTGTTAGATAAAGCCGAAAAGCGCGTTTTTTCAATCGGGCAGCAATCTTTAAGACAATCGTTTGTTCCTATTAGGGATATGCTTGGTGAAACTTTTGAAAGACTTGACCGACTTTCAAAACACCAAGGTGGCTTTAGAGGCATACCAACTGGATTTAAAAAGCTTGATAACATTTTATCTGGTCTTCAAAAGTCTGATTTAGTTATTTTAGCATCTAGACCATCCATGGGAAAATCTTCAATGGCTTTAGATATTGCCAGAAACGTAGCAATTTTGCAAAATCTACCAGTTGGAATTTTCAGCTTAGAGATGTCAAAAGATCAAATAGTAGACCGGCTAATTACCAGTTATGCCAATATAGATTTGTGGAAATTAAGAACCGGAAGGCTTCAAGATAATCAAGAAGATAGTGATTTTTCAAGAATACAAAACGCAATGGGAACTCTGTCGGAAACACCTATTTATATTGATGACATGGGAACAACCAACAGTTTGCAAATGAGGACTATGGCTAGACGTCTTCAATCAGACAAGGGGCTTGGCTTAGTTATTGTTGATTACCTACAACTAATGGATACTACAAATAAATATGCTACTCCCCTCCAGCAAGTAACGGAAAACTCAAGAGCGCTAAAGTCGCTTGCAAGGGAGTTAAATATACCAGTATTGGTGCTTTCTCAACTATCAAGAGCTGTCGAGCAAAGAACCCCTCACAGACCTATGCTTTCTGACTTAAGAGAATCTGGAGCAATTGAACAGGATGCCGATGTCGTTTTATTTATCTATAGAGACGATAAATATAATGAAAATTCTTCAGAAAAGAATATCGCTGAAATTATAGTGGCGAAGCACAGAAACGGACCTACTGGAGCTATTAAGCTTTATTTTGACGAGCAAAGAGTTAGCTTTAGAAATTTAGAAGAAGAAAATTACGCAATGGAATCTGCCGAGATTTAAAGAGTAATCACGAATATACAAATATTTGTGGATATTCGTATATTCGCGACTACTCCATGTCAGATTCAATTAAGAAATTACAAGAATTGTTTTCAAAATTCCCAACTATTGGCCAGCGAACCGCAGGCCGTTTTGTTTTTTATCTTTTAAAATTACCAAAAGAAAAAATTGATGAATTAATAAATGCCATGCAAGAACTAAGGAACAATATAGTTTTTTGCAGCTTTTGTTTTAACCCCCACGGGGAGCAAAGCAGTTTATGTCAAATTTGCCAAAGTGCATCAAGAAATAATCAGTTATTGTGTATTGTGGAAAAGGAAACTGATTTAATATCAATTGAGAAAACAAAAAGATATAATGGCCTATATTTTATTTTAGGAGGAGTTTTAAACTTAAGAAAAAACAGTATTGAAAACTTAAGAACTAAAGAGATGACAGATCGGGTAAAAGATCCAAGGAAGTTCGGTCTAAATAACGCAGATTTTAAAGAAATAATTATTGCTGTCAACCCTACTCCGGAGGGAAAATCAACTTCTATTCTATTAGAAAAATCTTTAAAAGAGATACAATCTCAAAGTTTTTCCGCCAAAGGCGGACCAGCCTTTAGCTGGAAAATTACTCATCTAGCAAGGGGATTACCTATTGGTGGGGAGTTAGAATATGCTGACGAAGAGACATTGGAAAACGCCTTTGAGGGTAGAAAATAATTGAATCGTTTGGTAAGCTTTATCCTGGTAGGGCAGTTTCAGATAAATATTACCCGCTAGGGGCGAAAATTTTTTTGCGGCGCTTCCAAAAATTCAAAAAATAAGCTGCCATTCAA
>JBBTQB010000036.1:0-11883 GCA_038065835.1 Patescibacteria group bacterium
GAAAAACTTGCTTGTCCGCCATAGCCCGAAGGGCGACGGCGGAAAATTGTCATCCGCCTTCGTTAAAACTTCGGCGGACAAACCAGTGCGGCTCCCCGCCTGCGCCAACCCGCCTGCGTGCGAAGCGCGGGCAGGGGCTTCGGCGGGCAGGCGCCACCTTTCCGGATTTTCGCGGGGGGCTTCCTCGCTGCCGCCCTCCTTCGCTTCTCGGCTTCGGACGGGCAAGCGGGCGGCGAAAACCATTCGAACTATTTGAGCTTGGTGAATAATGCCATATTGGCGTCTTTATCTAAAATATCGGCTGCAAATTGGTAAAGATTATTCAACGATGCCCTCTGGCATCGCCTCATAATCTTTACCAATTTTCGCTGTGATATTTTAAACAAATCCATCCAAAGAGCATTATTCACCAAGCTCTATTTTAAGAATATTGCAAAAAATCAAAGAATCTTGCGTATTGCAAGATTTTTTGATTCCTAGAACTTATCCACATATTCTGCTAGTTGACAGGGCCTTGTTTGATTTTTTTCTTTTTTGTAAAATAGAGTAATTTCCTAAAAACCAGAGCACTCATTCAAAAAACAAGTGCTCGGCTGAGCACCAAATTTATTTTAGTGCTCTGGTTTTGTAAAATAATTTTAAAAATAATAAAAAAGTGGAACTCACAATTACAAAAAGAGATGGAGCAAGAGAATCATTTAATGCTGATAGAATAAATAGATCAATTGAAAGAGCTTGTTTTGGGATTCTCGACCCAATCGCTAAAGTAACTCAGGTTGCAACTGATACGAAAGTTATTTTATATGACGGAATTACAACAGAAGAGCTGGATATGGCTACAATCAATGCCGCTGTGCAAAATATAAAAGAAGATCCAGACTACGATAAAATTGCAACTCGTTTATTATTAAAGACAGTTTACAAAAACGTTTTAGGGGATTATGAAACTCAAGATCAGCTAAATAAATTACACAAAGAAAATTTTACAAAGCATATTAAAAATAATGTAGCTAACAAAATTCTTGACGAAAGAATGGAAAAAAGTTTTGATTTGGAAAGATTGGCAAGCGCTTTAAATATTTCAAAAGATGAAATTTTTATTTACGCTGGTCTTTCAAGTTTGCTTGATAGATACTCAATAAAAGGCAAAAGACAAAAGCCGGCCGAAACTCCACAGTACTTTTTTATGCGAGTCGCCATGGGACTTTCGTATAACGAAAAAGATCCTACTGAGTGGGCTATAAAGTTTTACGAGAAAATGTCCAACCATGAGTACATTGCAGGAGGTTCTACAAATATAAATTCCGGCGTCCCCAATCCTGCCCTTTCAAATTGCTTTTTAATTGAGATACATGACGACATGACACATATTTCAAAGTCCGTAATGGATGTTATGCTGCTTAGCAAGGCCTCTGGAGGACTTGGAGCTTCCATAACAAAATTAAGAGCTGCCGGATCTCCACTTTCGTCAAACAATACAACATCATCTGGACCGACTCCTTTTGCAAAAATTATTGATACAGCAGTAAGGGCAATACAAAGGGGAGGAAAAAAGAAGGGAGCCCTGTGTTTTTATATGGAAAACTGGCACTTAGATTTTCCGGAATTTATTGAGTGGAAACACAGCTCCGGAGATGATTATTTAAGAATGAGAACCGCCAACACGGCTGTTTTTATTTCAGATGAATTTATGAAACGAGTTGAATCAAAACAAGATTGGTATATGTTTGACCCAAAAGAAACGCCTGACTTAAATGAGTTATATGGAAGAGCATTTTCAGAAAGGTACAACCAGTATGTAAAAATGGCGGAAGAGGGAAAGTTAAGGATATTTAAAAAGGTTCCCGCAACCAAACAATACAGACAGATTCTTGTAAGCCTTCAAACAACCTCCCATCCATGGCTTACTTTTAAAGACACTATTAATTTAAGAGCTATCAATAATAATACTGGCACAATTCATATGTCTAATTTGTGCACAGAAATCTGCCTGCCCCAAGACAAAGATAATATTGCTGTTTGTAATTTAGCTTCAATAAATCTGGTAGCTCATTTGAAAAAGAAGCAAATGGATTGGCAGAAGCTTGAAGAATCAACAAGGCTAGCAGTAAGGCAGTTAGACAATTTAATTGATATTAATAAACTGCCAATACCGGAAGCTGAAAAATCCGACAAAGAAAACCGGGCGATTGGTTTGGGAATCATGGGTTTTGCCGATGCCATAGAGCAGTTGGGAATTCCCTACGACAGTCCTAACACTTATGATTTTGCAGATAAAACTTTTGAATTTATAAGCTACATGGCAATAGATGAATCAACGAACTTAGCTCAAGAAAGAGGCAACTACAATAATTTTCATGGATCTGAATGGTCGCGAGGCAAGGTTCCTATTGACACCATTGAAAAACTAGAAAATGAAAGGGGCATGGCAATTGATATTGATAAAAAATCAAAACAAAATTGGCTTGACTGGGATTCTTTAAGGGCAAAAGTAAAAAACGGAATGAGAAACGCAACATTAATGGCCGTAGCCCCAAATGCCAATATTGGTTTAGTAGCTGGAACAACTCCGGGTATTGACCCAAGATTTGCCCAGGTATTCAGCAGGAATAAAATTTCAGGAAAATACTTAGACATAAACCATAATTTGGTTACAGAATTGAAAAATATGAATTTATGGGATAAGGTAAAACGTAAAATCATTGAGCTTCAGGGTGATATTTCATCTATTGAAGAAATTCCTCCGCACATTAGAGAAATTTACAAAACTTCTTTTTCTGTTTCACCTTATGCGTTTGTGGAGGTCGCCGCCCGTGCCCAAAAGTGGGTTGATCAGGCATTAAGTCGAAATATGTATTTAGAAGACCGAGACATTGATAAAACAATGGACATTTACTATACTGCTTGGAAAAAAGGGTTGAAGAGCACTTATTACTTGCATATGAAACCGCGTCACACAGCAGAGCAAAGCACTGTTGCAGTAAATAAGTCAGCTCAAATTGGAAAAACCGGCTTTGCAGCAGTATTTAAGATGGCGCGGAACGATGCGGAATCTAACGGCGGGAGTTCAGCTCTTGCTGAAGGCAAGACTGTCTCCTCAGAATTACGCAGAAATGAACTTTCTGAGAATTATGAAGTTAGCGGTGTTCCAGGATCTACATTTGCAAAAATAAAAGAATCACCCAAAAGTCCGGAAATTATTGAACAAAAAAAAGATTCTAATTTCCAACCTCCAACTTCCAACATCAAATCGTCTCAGATTTTCAGTAACGTACAGACCCAAATAACACTGGAAAATCAAATATCAAATATCAAAAATCAAAAAGATAGCGAAAAAAAAGAAGGGGCCCCTCATATGCATTATCAAGAAAGAGTAGTTAATGGAAAGGTTTATAGAATTCATATGTCTTCTGATCCGCAAGAGAACTTCACCTGTGATAGTTGTCAGTGACTAAGAATCTAGAATTTAGTATTTAGAAGTTAGAATAAAATTAATAATTACTTCCCAAAAAATAAAGCGGTAATAAAAATATGAAAGAACCAGTACCAAGTTCCGAAAGATCACCAGAGAAAGAGGAAATTTTAGAGGCCCCTATAATGGATGAGGACATACCGGATGCCGTAAAAGAAATGATGGATAGCGGATACACATCAGATCAAGTAAAGGAAGCACTTAAGAGAAATTATGAGAATAGAAAACAGAAAAACGTGGGTGAAATTAAGAAAGTAGAAACTATTAGTTCTCCAGACATTCCCGTAGATATGGATAAGGGATCAAGAAAAATTGAAAGTGCGCTCATGGTATGGGGTACTTGCAAGGTAAAAGAGGGCAATCAGAAGTTACTGTTGGCTACGTCCCTTGGCGCTGTTGCCGTAGCAATTTCTGTAAATTTAGAAAGTTTTACAGTACAGGAGTATGGTGCTACTGACATGAGAGCAGGGTCTGATGGTACAACATATTGGGGAGTTGCATCTATTATTTTAACTGGGAATAAAGATAACCCTTTCGTGGAAATTTCTTTAATAGGAGGAAAATAAAAAAAATACATATGATATTAGGAAAAGCTTCGCCAGAAGACGTAAATCTCCATCCATTGAGATACCAGTGGGCTTATGACCTGTATAACCAAGCCGTCAGAAATACCTGGTTTCCCCATGAAATTGCCTTAAAAGAGGACTTGGAGGATTGGGCAAAAATGACCGAAGACGAAAGGCACGCGGTAAAGTTCACCATGGCTTTTTTTAATCCGGCAGAACTGATTGTTAACCGTTCTATTGCTTTGGGTATTTACCCATATTTAAAAAGCCCAGAATGCCATTTGTACCTAGCAAAGCAAATGTGGGAAGAGGCAAATCACTGTGTTGCCTTTGAATATGTTTTGGAAACATTTCCTTTTGACAGAGAAAAAATATTCAATGTGCACTTGGAAACTCCTTCAATGATTGAAAAAGAAAAGTTTGTGATGACTTACATGAAAAGAATGACTGAGGATAAGTTAGATATTGAAACTCCAGAAGGAAAAAAAGATTTCATTAGGAATTTAGTAGCTACAAACATCGTGATGGAAGGCATTTGGTTTTATTCTGGCTTTATGGTATCTTTATCGTTTCGCCAGAGAAATCAGCTGAGGAATTTTGGTTCAATGATTGACTGGGTTTTAAGAGATGAATCGTTACACTTAAAGTTTGGCATAAACTTAATACAAACGGTTCTAGAAGAGAATATAGAACTTTTAACTGAGGATTTCGCCAATGAGATAAGACAACTTGTTATTGAAGGAGTGAATATTGAAACTGTATACAACAGAGATTTATTTCCAAATGGAATTTTGGGACTTAATGCAGATTATGTAAACCAATATGTCCAATATGTGACAGACCGAAGACTACAGGAACTGGGATTGCCAAAACAATATAATGTAACAAATCCGGCAAAATGGATGAGTACTGCGACTGACGTTTTAGAGCTAGTAAACTTTTTTGAACAACAAAATACTAAGTATGAAGTTGACTCTGGCCACACTAAGAAACCGCAGCTATAATTTTTAAAAGCACTCCGTTACAAATATGAGTGCTTTTTTATTGACTAACAAGAAAAGGGGTGATAGATTTAAATTAGCACCTTGTTCCGTGGCCCTGTCACAAAAACCTCTTTTTTGGAGAAATTGGTATGTCACAAACCAGCCAAAAACCCATTGCAGTACGAGAGATCAGTAACGCTTCTCTACATGTTGGCGATATCACCATTGTAAGTTTCCTTGATAAAGAAATTGATGAAGAACATAGGGTTCAACAGATCGCTAACTACTTAGCTGAACTTGTGGAAGAAAAAGGTGAGAGGAAGATTCTTCTTAATTTCACAGGCGTTGAATACCTAGACGAGATAGGTCTTGGTATGCTGATAGCTTTTCGCAAAAAAGTAGACCGCACGCGCAGTAGATTGATAATGTACGGAATCAGCGATGAGGTACGCGAGAAGCTATTAACTGCGAAACTAGACAAGATATTCGCCATTACACAAGACGAACAAACTGCTCTATTCGAGATGACTAGAGAAGCAAAAGATGAGCTTTCTTTTGACGACCAGCGAAAGTTGGCCTGTGCCAGATACCTTGAAATTACTCCAAACTTAGTCTCAAGGGTAGAGCCTATTCTGGATAAAAATGGATATGAGAATGGCTTGAGGGTCATTGTCGATATCCACACTGGGCACCTGGTAAACAATTGGGTTGACCAGCAACTGGAAAAATAACTACCAAACCCTAGTAACAACTAGGGTTCTTTCTTTACTACGAATTACGAAATACAATATTGATGCCCAAATTCAGATAATCCAAACACGCTTTGGATTAGCCAAATTTGTGCGTCATGTTGCAAATAGTAAGTTTTTGATACAAAAATTGAAACATACATGTTAAAAATGATAAAATAAATTTAGTACATGTTTTGCACCTTGAAAGGAAAATTATATGAATTTTTGGGAAAAAAAGAACTTCCCGCGCAATCGCCTGCCAACTATCGAAGAATGCATAGAAGCTATTAAATATCCCGAAAAAGCTAAACCCTGGATTAAGAATTATCTAGAATTGAGCCCAGAAATTGAGGAATTTTTACGGCGATGGTTTCGTCTAGAAAAAATTAGCAAAACTTAAATAACGTCCTGTTCCAAAGCAGGACTTTTTTTGTTACCGATTTGACTTAATGATTTTTATATGATAGTTTTAAATAGGGAATTATAGCTCTTTTGGAGAACAACATGGAAAACAACGGAATTGAGAAAACTGTTAGGGAGATCGTGGTAAATGCGATTATCCGCATTATTGAAGCACGAATTAAGACATATTCTGAATCGGGTAACATCGTGTCTGCAACTGATGCCTTAAAAGAACTTAGAAAATACATCCAGCAGGAAATTGAAAACAAGGATATAGTTGAAATCAACGGCCTGTATCGTTAAACTACCAGCCCCGCAAAAAGCTTGCTTGCGGGGATTTTTTATTGATAAACATTCTTTTATTTAATATAATATTAAATATTAGTTCTGCTCTTTTTAACACAAAATTCATTAGGAGTGAAACATGAAATGGGGAAGCTGTGAGAATGAAAAATGTGGTAAGTTTAGGAAACTTTATAAGAGCAAGCACACTGACAAGTATGTATGCGTGCCATGCCATGACAAGGATCCTTTTTACCACAAACGTTGTTCGCAGTGCAGTCTAAAGAGAAAAGTGGCGCTGCGTACTGTTAAAATCTTGTATTGCCATAAATGTCCTATATGTGGCAGGAAAAGCCCTATAGATGAGAAATCATGCCACTTTTGTACAGGAGAAAAGCCTATTGAGAAAAAACTAATCAGCTACTTTTGCGCGATTTGCTCGTCACATAGTGACTATAAAAAGCAACACTGTTCTCAGTGTGGCGAAAAAAGACACATTCACTCACGAAGTGAACTTGATGACAGTCCAATTTGCGATAACTGCTACAACAAAAACCTCCAAGATATCTGCTCAAGATGTGGTTATCCCGAGCGAATTGTTGCTAGAGTAGACGGCAAGCCACTAGGAGTCAATTGCTGGCAAAGAGAACGGCGCAAGCAAAAAAAGATTCTGGCAAAAAGTCTTACTAGAATATAGTAGGGCTTTTTTTTATATTATTTTTTAGTTAGTATGTATTATAGACCTCTTGCGAAGTAAGGATTATTGCTGCAATTGGTAATTTTTGTCAAAAAACCATAAAAATCCGTCGGATTACCCTCTAGGTAGTCCTCCGAATTTTTCTGATTTTTTCCCTAAAAATTCCTGTATTTCGCTTATTAATCTTACTTCGCAAGAGGTCTTATGTTAACCCTACAAACTCCAATAGAAGAGCTGCCAAAAATCGGCTTAGCTTATCAAAAAAAATTGAAAAAATTAGGCATTGAAACGGTCAAAGACCTGATTTTTTATTTTCCCTCAAGGTACGAGGATTTTTCAAATGTAATCCCTATTAAAAAAGTAAGAGTTGGCTACAATGCTTGTGTGCAAGGCAGAATTTTAGAGGTAAAACACGCAAAAACATTTAGAAAATGGATGGATATTACCCAAATGCTAATTGAAGATGAAACTGGTTCTATTAAAGCATTGTGGTTCAATCAGCCATACTTGGTAAAAACTTTTAAAGAAGATGATTTTGTGTGCTTAGCTGGTAAAGTTAGTCTTGGTAAAGAGGGCATTTACTTGAATAATCCAATTCATGAAAAATTTGATGAACTGGAAGAAAGCTATAATTTCACACATACTGCAAGAATAATTCCGATTTATCCAGAGACCAAAGGACTTACTTCCCGTTGGTTAAGGTATATAATAAAACCGCTGCTTTTTTCTTTTTACAATAAAATTCCTGAAATTCTACCGCAAGAAATTTCAAAAAAATATAAGCTACTGCCTGTTAAAAAGGCTATTTTTCAGGTTCATTTTCCAAATTCCTTTGAAGCAGCTGACGCCGCCAAAGCCAAATTTTCTTTTGAGGAGCTTTTTTTATTGCAGCTGTCGGTTTTGAAGGAAAGGTTTAAAATAATGCAAAAACAATCACTGTCTTGTAAAATGGATGTTGAGCTTATGAAAGAATTCATAAAATCACTGCCATTTGAACTGACAGATTCACAAAGGCAGTGCAGTTACCAGATTTTAAAAGATTTAGAAAAATCATTTCCAATGTCAAGGTTGCTTGAGGGTGATGTGGGGTCAGGCAAAACGGTTGTAGCAGCTATGGCAGCTTTAAATGTAGTTAAAAGTGGCTATCCCGCCTTTGCCAAGGCTACGACGGGCAGGCAGGTTGCTTTTATGGCGCCTACAGAAATTTTAGCAAAGCAGCATTTTAAAAATATCACAGAGTTGCTAAAAAGTTTTAACATTTCAATTAGTTTATTGACAAGCAAAGAATCAAGAATTTTTAAAGAGAAAAAGGTCTTTGAAATAAAAAAACAAAATTTACTAGAAGATTTAAGAGACAAACAAATAGATATTTTGATTGGCACTCATTCGCTTCTGCAAAAAAACATTGAGTTTAAAAATTTAGCATTTGTAGTGGTTGATGAACAACACCGCTTTGGAGTAGAGCAAAGATCTCTCCTTGTGAGAAATAAAAATATTGTGCCCCATTTGTTGTCGATGACTGCTACGCCAATACCCAGGACTCTGGCACTTACTATTTATGGCGATTTAGATCTTTCTTTAATAAAAGAGATGCCCAAAGACAGAAAACCAGTTAAAACAATTATTGTTGAACAAAATCAAAGGCGCCAAGCATATAATTTTATAAGAAAGGAAATAAAAAAGGGCAAGGGTGTTTTTGTTATATGTCCGAGAATTGAGATCAGAAACCAGAAGTCAGAAGCTGGAATGTGGGATGACGTTAAAGCAGTTAAAGAAGAGTATGAGAAACTTTCAAAAGAAATTTTTCCTGACTTAAAAATATCAATGCTCCATGGAAAAATGAAGCCCAAAGAAAAAGAGCAGATAATGAACGAATTTCGTAACGGCAAGACAGATATTTTGGTTTCCACTTCTGTTATTGAGGTTGGAGTTGATGTGCCAAGGGCAACAATAATGATGATTGAAGGAGCGGAACGTTTTGGCTTGTCTCAACTCCATCAATTTAGAGGAAGAGTTGGCAGGTCGGATATGCAGTCTTATTGCTTTTTATTTACAACTTCTCCTGGCCAGCTAAACAGGAAAAGGTTAAAAGCTATGGTTGCTTCAAATAACGGCTTTGAACTTGCCCAAAAAGATTTAGAAATTCGCGGCCCAGGACAACTGTATGGAACCCAGCAGTGGGGAATTCCAGACATGGCAATGCAAGGGCTTTCAAATATATTTTTAGTTGAAAAAACCCGCCAAGCAGCCAAAGAAATTTTAGAAAAGGATCCAGAATTAAAAAACCACCCTTTGTTAAAAGAGCGGGTTGAAAGATTACAGAGAAAAATACACTTTGAGTAACTTCATGAAACTTGAAACATAAAACATGAAACAAAAAACTGCCTTGGGCTGGGACCCTCTCTCCCTGGATTTTCCTGAAATTACTCTCTGACTCCGCCAAGAGTCTTTCTGTCGATTCGACAAGTTTGAACAAGTTATTCATGGGACACCTCGTTTTTAAAGAACGTTTTTGTTATTACCCAATAGTGATACATTAAAATATAAGTCTGCAATTGTCAATTTTTAAGATACATCTTTCCGTGTTTATTCTGCGTAAGATTCCGCGGAGAAACTACTCGCGTACTTTTTCTGTATTCCAAAAACCCATATATCTTGCGATCATTAAACGGATTTGAGCGTCTATTGCGGGTAAAGATCCAAATATAATTAAAGTAACGGGTAAAAACACCCACTGCAAAAATACAGTGATTTTTTTTAAACGGCTGATTCCTTTAGGTATTGGGGGTAAAAGCATAGTGCTCAAAATAGCAGATACCAGCATTCCAACTAAAGAAATCCTCATAATTCTGCCTGTCAAAATAGGCAGGTTAAAAGACAAAACAGTAAAATTAAACTTATTTCCGCCCAAAAGTATCGGCAGCCACCCCAGAATAAAAAGCAAAAGAGCCGCTGTTGCCCAAGACCAATAGCCATCTACAAGCGTATAAAGATGCATTATTTTTTTACCAAACGATATTTTTTTGTTATTCAAGAAGCCAAAAAAAACATAGGGTATTTCGGCTGCTCCCCACGCCCAGCGTTTTTGTTGACGGTATTGATTAATAACTGTCTTTAAAAAATTAGGGGAATCAACTGCATCCATTGATACTAAATAATAGATTGGAATAACGCGGTAATTCCCATTGTAATAAAGATAAGCGCGCCAAAAAATCCTGCTGTCGTCTTGAACTACATTTGAAGGGTATCCAACTTCAAAAAAAACTTTCCCTGGAATAGTATGGGAAGAATAAGTGGTCAACTTTTCCGGCCTTTCTTGCTGTATCATTTGCCAAAAGGTATTTGAAGTTGAAACAACCCGACTGAAAAAAGGAACTTTCCAAACGTTGTTGTTGTAAACAGGAACTGGTTGATAGCTTGCTCTTTCTGGATTTTTTTGAGTCAGGTAATAGTATGTCAGGCAGGAAAAATATTGGGGGTAAATTTTTGTATCAATATCAAAGCTAGACACTAAAATATTTTCATAGGGAATTTTTAATGTATCTATCAGCTTTTGGGCTTCTCTGCCAGCGTAAGCGACGTTAGACCCTTTGCCGGCTATTTCTCCCCTTATGTTGCTTGGATGCTCTACCACTAAAAACTTAAAAAAGTCATTACGGTAGTCTTTTTCAATTCCCCTTGCCTCATCCCTGAATTTTTGGCCAGCTCTTTCTTCTGTTGTCAAAACAATAATTAGCTTTTCTTTTGGATAGTCACAGGCAACCAAAGCGTTTAAGCTTTCTCTTATAATTTTAGGGCTTTCTTTGTAGGTTGGCAGAATAATTAAGTGATAAATATTTTTCCAGTTTTTGTCCCCGCCTGCAACTGCTGTAGCACTGCGGGCAGGACTTACCTTTTTTAGTTCTTTTAACCAATCTTTATGCATATGACTTTTAGTTTTAAAATAGCCGATTATTTGGTGCAGGGAAAAGTAAATAATTTTAAGTAGGTAGTACAAGCAAAAGCAGATTATAAAAATTGCCACAAAAGAAGGTAATAGCCACGAAAAAATAAAGACTCCCACAAGAGTCCCCAAACTTAACATGCCAGGTATGGTTTCAAGAAACCGATAGAGCATTCTCTGTCCTTTGCCTTTAATATCACTGGCTTTAGAGATATCTAAATAATCTTTTTTATCCATGCGGTCCTACCGGGATTCGAACCCGGGTTTTTGGGATGAAAGCCCAACGTCCTTGGCCAGGCTAGACGATAGGACCAATGCACCTATAGACATCACACTCCACAATCGGACTCCATAACTTGTTAACATTGCGCCTGGCTTGTTTTTCGCAGGGCATAATCCTCCCCGTACCAATGGGTACGGCTCGAATTTCCTCCTGCTCCAAAACTTCGCCAGACACAATTTTTCCTGCGTTCTAAGTCCGATTCTAGAGTGTGATGTCTATATATTGTATTAAAAATTGAAAAAAATCAAGATTTGGTATAACTTGAATCTTGTATCTCGTATCTGGAAGCTAGAATTGAATTCTGAATAGCGAATATAAGAACTAAACAAAAATTTCTTAATCCAATATTCTCTATTTTATTCTAAGAGTGCAGGATTCGAACTATCATCAATTGAGCAAGCGAATTTTGAGGAAGATTCAAGGCTTGAGGGCGGGAGTTCAGCTCTTGCCGAAGGCAAGGCTGTCTCCTAGCGAAGCGATGCCGCAGGCATCGGTGAGCTCCGAAAACGCAGAATCTTTCCAAA
>JBBTQB010000037.1:0-1150 GCA_038065835.1 Patescibacteria group bacterium
ATCTTCCTCAAAATTCGCTCGCTCAATTGATGATAGTTCGAATCCTGCACTCTTTTGGTAGTAGTTCCAAATAAGTTAATTGCTTTATTGTATTGCTTCTAATCTGAACTGCAAAATGAATATTGTGGGCACGGAAAGAATCGGACTTTCGACCTCCAAATTATCAGTTTGGCGTTCTGCCACTGAACTACGTGCCCATACAACTACAATGCTACCAAAAATTAACTCCTTAGTCAAAAAAATTAGGCCGTAACTAGCGTTACGGCCTTTATGAAATGAGTCCAAAGGACTCTCTGGGCGATAAGGATTGTCAACCAATCATGATACTTTTACTCTAAAGCACGTTTCTGTTGTAATTTCTCAATTTTTAATCAAAGATTTTATGAATTTTTTGGTTGCGTCGTACATTACTGGTAATTCTAGATAATCTATAACAATAGCTACCCAAGCCAGCCAAAATGGTAAAATAGTTGAAACTTCTCTTCCTAAAAAAATGCTTTCCACAAATTCATCGGATATCCAAAAAATATGAAGCCACTGCGTGTTGAGGAGCAACAACAAAAACAAATCTTTTTTATTGAATTTCCGCCCCAGCGAGTATAAATATAATATTGATGTTGAAATTATGGCTGGGATTTCTAGGTAGTCTATAACTATTATAACTAACTGCCAAAATTCATTAGGGTTAAAAAAATGAGTTCCAAATAACCTGTATGTTACCACATGGGTTGTAAGCCAATAAAGATGTATAATCTGTAGCAAAAATATGCCTGCGGTGACTCCAGAATATAAACTGTATCTTTTTTTATAACTTTGCCAAATGGCTTTTAATAAATTACCCATTTACTCTTTGGCGCATTTATCATTCTGACAAATGCCGAATATTGTCCTCGAAGTCCAAGAATGCTGTGGGCTTTGGGAAATGTTAGAACCTGTTTAATGGTTTTAGTGTAACAGATTTTTCGTAATTTTAAAATAAATAAAAGAGGACTATCTTTGAAGTCCTCTTGCGATTGCACTATAATGGCCAATCCTTCAAAATTTCGTGTCGGAATTCTTTTGGCTTGAGACCGAGCGTTTGTTCGGCAATGGATAGTAACATTTCTGAAGTTGCAGTAGGCGTTAAAATTTCTAGTTCTTCTAGGTTTTT
>JBBTQB010000038.1:0-7614 GCA_038065835.1 Patescibacteria group bacterium
AAATTATCTCATTTTTGAGATTCTCAATCTGATGATAGTTCCAATCCTGCACTCTGATACTAACAAATTAACTTTTTTTAGTCAACCCCGTTAGAATTTTTAATACAACAAGAGAAACTTCAGAGGGATATAAGTATTATTAATTGGTATACTTGCAATAAGCACAAAATGCTAATTACGAGACCTGGTCTCGTCAACGAGACCAGGTCTCGTAATTAGCATTTTGCCTAGACTTCTAACAAGGTCAACCTTACTCAAAAATAAGGCTAATTTTAATCTTATCGATGTCTTTTGGAGACTTTTTTACCCAAAACGGCCAGAATTTAACATTAATTTTAGAGACTTTTTCACCGTATTTCAGATTGATGACTTCTTTTACTTCGTCAGACGACTTCCTTTTTAGTAAATCAGCTAATTCAGTCAAATCAATGTTGTAATACGTGTTTGCCGAGGATTGTAAACTAATTTTCTCAGTTGCTTTTGCAAAATCAACTGCATCTACACTGTAACTCAACTCCAAGCTACTTTCTAATAAACTTTTATCTTCTGTAATTTTAGATAAAATGTCTTCTTTAGCAAAGCTTTCTGCATCTCGCTTTTTAAAAACAAGGGCCGAAGCTTTTACTTTTGCCGATACATTAAATTTATCTACTATCTTATCTGGTTTTGCATCAGCAGTTACACTGACAACCTTGCTAACAATGGCATCATTTAGTAAAACCTCATCCTCTAAAACTTTACTATTTAAAGAATTTCTTGTATTTTCTAATAACTTTTCAGTTAAAACATCTCCTGCGCTCTTTAAATCATCTTTAGTAACTTTTTTAACTTTTCCTGCATATCCTCCTGACATTGCTTCTTTTGATTCTCCCCAAATACTATAGTAATATGCTGTACCAGAAAGTTTTGGCACGGAGAACTTTGAGGGCCCAATATTATGTTCTGGACCAACTTCTTTAGCTTGAACTTTTACGCTAACAGATCCTGGAGTTTTTCCTTTCATAGCAGGAATGGCAACTTTTGCTAAAGTCACAAAATATTTTCCAGAATCAGACAAAAAGTGAGTCCCAGATATCAACGCAATTGGAGATGACGGACTTAGCTTATTATATATTTTAATTGTGCCAGCTGCCTTACCGTCATTTGAGGTAATTCCGGTTGCAGGAAACTCTTGTGAAGATTCTTTTTCTTCTTCTAAAAGTTTCAGAGGAATCAATTTTTTTTCTAAATCAACCTCTTTAACAGATTTATCAGCTGTTACGCTTGAATCAAGGGTTATTAGATCTAATTTAGGTAAAATTTCTATGGTGACTTTGGACAGCTTATTGTAAAAATAAATCCCGAACAATAAAAATACAACAGCTCCCCCAACTAAAATTTCTCTCAAGGGAAAACGCCTTTTTAACTGATCTGCGGGTTGTAATGCCTGTGGTAACAATCCTTTCTTTGGAAGTTTAACAGACTTCGCAGTCTTTTTCTTCTTTGCATCTTTTGCATACAGTGATTTTATTGTAGTTTCAACCTTACGCGCTACTTTTGGGGGCACAATGTCATATATTTTTTTTGCCATTTTTGTAAGAGTAATCACGAATATACAAATCTAAGGTAATATACAAATAATTATCAGAATTCGTAATTCGTATATTTGAGAATATTTGTATATTCGCGATTACTCCAATTTTGCTTTTATTCGACGAACTCCAGAACTTACAGCTTCTTCTTTTATAATTTTAAACCTTCCTAATTCAGAAGTATTCTTTACATGAGGACCTCCGCAAAATTCTTTACTAAAAACATTTCCTTCTTTGTCTTCTATAAAGTAGACAGACACTATACTACCATATTTTACACCAAATTCCATTTGGGCGCCAATTTTTCTCGCCTTCTCAAGAGGCATTTCTCTTTTTATCACATCTAAGCCCTCTTTTACTTTCTCATTTACCATATCTTCAACCCTCTTTTTTTCTTCATCGGTTAATTTTCTATCAAAAGAAAAATCAATTCTTAATCTTTCAGAATTTATATTACTCCCTTTTTGTTTTACTTGTTTCCCAAACAACTCCTGCAAGGCAGCTAATAATAAATGATGCGCTGTATGCAATTTAATGGTTTCTGGTTTATTATCTGCTAATCCCCCTTTAAACATTCCAGACGACGCAGTGCGAGACAGTTCTTGATGCTTTTTTAACTCATCTTCAAACTCTTTTTGGTTAAGATCTTTTGCCTTTAACTCTTTGATAATGTCAAAAGGTAAACCAAAGGTTTGGTAAAGATAAAAAGAAGAAACCGCATCAATTTTTTCCATCTTTCCTAATTCTTTTAACCCCTTCTCTATTGTTTCACCAAATTTCTTTCGTTCATCATAAATTACATCAACAATTTTTTTTCGGTTAGATTCTAATTCTGAATATTGATCCTTATACAAATCAATAATTTTATTTATCAATTCAACAGGTCCTTCTTTTGAAAATTTACTTATTTTGGCATATGTCATAGCTCTCCTTAATAACCTCCTTAGAACATATCCCTGATCTTTATTTGATGGAATAACTCCGTCAGAAATTAAAAAGACTGATGCTTTAATATGATCAAGAATTATCCGCCCTGTTCTTTTATCGGCATTTTTAAGGTCTTCGATCAATAATGATGAAAATAAATCAGTTTCAAAAACGGTTAGAACTTTTTGTATTACCATTGCTAATCTTTCCAGACCCATCCCCGTATCCACTCCAGGCGTTGGTAATTTTTCTAATTTTTTATTTTTATCGCAGAAAAATTCATTAAAGACTATGTTCCAAATTTCAATACCATTTACGTAAATTTCTGTTGTTGGACCGCATGGTCCCTCGTCACCCGTTGGACCCCAAAAGTTATCAATTCCCTCTTTATTTATTTTATTTTCTGGTAGATATTTTTTCCAAATTTCATAAGATTCTCTATCTTCGGCCACTCCTTTCCTCCAATCGCCATCTGCAACTTTATCCGGGCTAAAAACTGCCACATAATCAATTTCTAATTTTAATTCTTTTACTATAAATTCGTGAGCTAGTTGAATTGCTCTTTCTTTAAAATACCCTTCAACTCCTTTCAGGGCAGGTCCACCAAATGAAAAATTTCCCAACATTTCAAAAAATGTAAGGTGTCTTTCATCTCCCACCTCTTCAATGTCAGATGTTCTAATGCATTTTTGACAGGAAGCCACATTGGGCCCCCAGGGTGATTTTTCTCCTAAATAATAGGGCTTGAATTGTTGCATTCCCGCAGTCGTAAAAAGCACTGACGGGTCTGTTGGCAATAAAGACGAACTAGGCACTATTTTGTGCCCATGTCTTTCGAAAAAAGTTAAAAACTTTTTGCGGAGCTGAGATGATTTCATTCTTAAATTATACTAGAACTCCTCTAAATAATAAATCCCCTGTTTTTCTCAGGGGATTTTTCAGGTTTTTTAGGCTAGAAACTTCTTAATAAGCCACTCAACAATAAACCTTGATAATTGTCGGTCCTGCCACAAAGCGACAAAGGGATTGGAGTTGGTAGATACTTTTTGCATGGTGAGAGCGCCAATAACACTCGTCTCTGATGAGCCAATCATTGCGCGCACTCCCTTTACGATATAATATACCGCTTCCCTTATCCCCTTGCTTTGCTCTACAATCTCTGCTATCTCGGTAAAAACTAGCGAAAGTCCGTCGGCTGATTTGTGCAGGTCAATATTGTGAGTTGCTTCTTTGATTTGTTTAAAAAACTTAAACTCTGCCTGTTCTGCTACTGTCTCCCTTTCGTAACTTATAAAGTGGTGAAAGGGGAGATTATCTAGGCCTGATGCTAAGCCAATAAGCCAGTAGCCGACTATCTCACAAGATGATTTACCGTCATAGCTTCCTGCAATGACATAGTTGTTGAAACGATCCTTTTCAAGCTCTTCATCCATTTTTAAAGCCAGGCTGCGGTGTGGCTCGGGTAAATGCTGAGCCGCCGACAAGAAAATTGACTCTGCCATTGTCTGAACCCTCCTTATTTAAAGGAAAACTAAGTTTCCGAACTGAATTATTATTACCATAAATAAACTTTGGTGTCAACAAAAAACGCCGGTTTCCCGACGTTTCTTAGAAAGTAATTGGTTACTTTTTACCTGTTATATGCAACACTTCCTCTACATCCTCAACCCGACTCTCTAATTTATTAAAATCTTCCTGATGAATTACATCAACTGTGTTTTTGCTAATGTTATCAATTTGCTTCTTCACTTCATGAAAATTCTTGTTCATTTTTCCGGTAAGAATTCCGAACTTTTTATCTACCCCTTCAAACTTTTTATCCATATATTCCTGATTGTCTTGAAAACTGCTGTTAATCATCCTTGCAAGCCCATCGATAGTTGTAACTTTTTTTTTATTTTTCATACTTTAATTATATAGTTATAGAATTTGATGTCAAATTCCAGATCATCAGAAAAAACGGTTTCCCAGCGCTCTTTTATTCTACTTTCTATTTTCTAGATTCTACTTTCTAAATTATGTATACCTATCTGCCACCACCGAGGCAGCGAAAGATTGCGGCTTTATCATTGGTTCAAAACCGTTGCTCTTTATTAATCCTACCACTTCTTTTATCATCTCTTTTGTTTTACCCCTCTCGCCCACATCAGCATGTATATATTGAAACTGATAATTAAACGTAGGGGTTGCCTTTCCAAATTCTTTTTCCAAAGTTTCTCTTAGAGTTAAAGCTAATTCGCACGACAGATATACTTCTTGCAAAATCCTATTTTTCCAGTGAATAAATTTTTTCATATAATTTTCCGGGTAATTTATTTTTTTCAAAAAAAACCTTCCTCCCGCTCCAGTCCTTAAAACAACTATGGCTATAGGAAAAAATGGTTTATCTGATGACGGAGAATCACATCCCACTACAATATCATAAAAAAATTCTGGTTCATCAGAAATATATCCATAAATTTCCTTAATTACTTCTTTAAATTCCAAGTTACCTTTGCTTGGGTTATAAAAATGCCCGTTATTTATTTCACTACTCATATTGATCTCTTATACCAGAATTAAATAATATCTGCAAGTCTAACTATTTCTATGAAGTCTTCTGCATTTAAAGAATCTCCGCCAACCAAAAGTCCTTGCACTCCCCCGCCTTTTAAATATTCTGAAGAGTTGCTACTATTCACGCTTCCCCCATAAAGAATTATTAATCTATCAGCAATTTCTTTACTATATAAGCTAGTAATAACTTTTTTAATAAATAAAACAGATTTTAAAGTTTCTTCAACTGAGCAGTTTTTACCTGTGCCAATGGCCCATACTGGTTCATAAGCAATGACAATTCCTGGAACATGAAACATGCCTGCCTGCCATAGCTCCTGCCTGTGCGTATCCGCACGCAGACAGGTTGGCGTAGGCGGGAAACTTGAAACATCTTTTAAAGCTGTTTTTAACTGATGTTCTACAATCTCTTCGGTTTTGTTTGAGCTTCTCTGTTCTCTTGTTTCCCCCACGCATAAAATTGGCTTTAACCCTTCGCATAAACATTCTTTTACTTTTTTGTTAATTATTTCGTTAGTTTCATTTAAATATTCTCTTGATTCAGAGTGCCCCACAATAACATATTCAACATTTAAATCCTTTAACTGCTTTGGTGAAACTTCTCCTGTATATGCTCCCTCTTCTTTGTAAAATACATTTTGGGCTCCGAGAGCCAATCCTGAAACATGAAACTTGAAACTTGAAACATAAACTAGTGGAGGACATATAACAACTTCGACATTTTTGACACTCTCAATGCCTTTTTGCACTGTTTTAAAAAGCTCCACCGCTTCCTGCTGGGTACTTGGATTGATTTTCCAATTAGCTACAATTAATTTCATAAAACCTAAGATTAAATCATTCTATCAAAAACTTATATAACAAAGGGTACATTAAATTTTTTAATGATACTAGATAATTAAACTTCTGTTAATATTTTGCATCCATCTTTTATAATAGTAATCGTATGTTCAAAATGAGCAGCTAAAGAGCCGTCTTGGGTTACAAAGCCGTAACCATCTTTTGCTTTTTTGAGCTTGAAGTCACCCATTGTTACCATTGGCTCAATGCAAATTACCATGCCCTCAACAAGCTTATAGCCTGTTCCTCTCTTACCGTAATTTGGAATTTTTGGATCTTCGTGCACATCCTTTCCAATGCCATGACCGCATAAATCTCTAACTACACAAAAACCTTGATCTCCAACAAACCTTTGGATTGTGTTTCCAACATCACCCGTTGTTGCCCCAGGCCTAACTTTTTTAATTCCAAGGCGCAGAGCCTTTTTTGTAACTTGCAATAACCTTCTTGCCTCAAAAGAAATTTTTCCTATACCAACGGTAACTGCCATATCGGTGTTATAACCTTTCCACAAAACTCCCAAGTCTAACCCAACTATGTCGCCGTCCTTTAATTTATAATTTGACGGGAAGCCATGCACAATTACATCATTAACGGAAGTGCATAATGAGTATGGAAAGTTATCATAACCCTTAAAAGCGGGCTTTGCTCCCTTCTTTAAAATAAGAGCCTCTGCGGCTCTGTCTAGCTCCAAGGTGGTAATACCAGGTTTTACCATTTTCTGTATTTGGCCTAAAACTTCTGCCAGTATTTTTCCACCCTCGGCCATCAATCTAATTTCATTTGGTGTTTTTATATGAACCATGAACTAATTTTGAATTTCTAATTTTGAATTTTGAATAAATTTTTAATGATTAAATTTTGAGTTTTCGAAATGTGTTTCTGGCATTCTGAAATTCTAGTTTGATTCGAAATTCGAAATTCAGAATTCGAAATTCAGGAAATTTTAGACAAAATTTCTTGGTGTACTTCTGCCACTGTTCTTTCACCATCAATTTTTTTAACATTAAATCCATTGTTTTTGAAATAGTCAAAAAGTGGTAAGGTTCTTTCTTCATACTGAACAAGCCTCGTTCTTATAGTTTCTGGATCATCCAAATGTTCTCTCTTAACAAGCTTTGAGCCATCCAATGGGCAAAGTTTAAGATTTTCTGTTTCTTTACTGAATAAAATAGAATGACGCATTAACTCGCATATTTTCCTGTGGGTATTCCTAAAAATGGTAACATCGGCTGAAATTTCAATCATTGCAATTTTAATGTTGTTTTTTCCATAAAGCTCTGATAAAACTGGCATTTCCTTTTCTGCTTCATAAACAGTCCTTGGCGAACCAGATAAAATGAAACCCTTTCCATCTTGATGCAATTTTTTGAACTCATTCATCATTAAAGCCGTAACAAATGGCGGACTTGTCAAAATTCCTTTCTCCCAATTAGCAATTTCATCACCAACATTATAGTCTTTGCCTTCTACGGTGAAAGTTTTATTTGGATTTTCATTCTTAAAACAGCGTTCAAGAACTTTACTTGATTCAAGATGATAATATCCTAACTTTTCAGAAAGAAGTTCTGATTGTGTACCCTTTCCCGCCCCCGGTGGCCCAAATATAATAATAACTTTTTTATTCATTTTCTTATTATACAAAATTATAAAGTGAATGAAATAACGAATTATCCTCAGGAGCTTCTGACCACTTGAAGCGGCGTTAAAAAGTTAATTC
>JBBTQB010000039.1:0-1027 GCA_038065835.1 Patescibacteria group bacterium
AGCGAATTTTGGAAAGATTCTGCGTTTTCGGAGCTCACCGATGCCTGTGGCATCGCTTCGCTCCTCAAGCCTTGAATCTTCCTCAAAATTCGCTTGCTCAATTGATGATAGTTCGAATCCTGCACTCTTTAGTAAATTAGTATATTGGCATCGATACTTTTATTTTCTTGAAATTATCATTGAAAAACCTCTAATCTCCCTTTTTAACTCTCTTTCAATTTTAATTGGTATTAATTTTTCTAGCGATTCTGTAAAAAATTTTATTTTATTCTTTGCAAAGTCCGCCATTGCTTTTTCTCTACCCCTTAAAACTAGGTTAACTTTAATTTTATTCCCTCCCTTTAAGAATTTTTCTGCCCGGAATGCTTTTACCTCAATGTCGTGTGGTGAAATATTAAAGCTCAATTGAATTTCTTTTAGCTTTGATTCCTTTGTACCTGCTTTTATTTTCCTCTCTTTTTTTTGCAGGGAGTAAAGGTACTTGCCATAGTTGCCAATTTTACATACCGGAGGAACTACTTTTTCAGTTACCTGTATTAAATCTAATCCTCTAGAATTAGCCAAGTTAATTGCTTCAAAGATATTCATTAAACCCAACTGTTTTCCTGTTTCATCAACAATTCTCACCTCTTTTGCCTGTATAAAATTGTTTATTGGTATCCTATTCAAATGTTTATAATAAATGTTTCTTTAAAAAAGCGATTCCAGAGCCACTTTTCAGATATTTTTCAAATTGATACGCCCTATTCTTATCTGAAAATCCGCAATACCAAGACATTGTGTATGGTTTATATTTTGCAGTATATGGAGATTTCCCATAATTATGATCCTGGAATCGCTTTTTTAAATCTACTGTTATACCGGTATAATGTTTACTATAATTTTTACTTTTTAGAATGTAATCGTAAAACATTATTTTTTCCTCCTTCATTAAAACTTCGGAGGACACTTCGCTAATTATTAAATTTGTGGTGCTTTGCGCCACGTAGCTCTCTTTTTGTGGTGCTTTGCGCCACGTAGCTCTCTT
>JBBTQB010000040.1:0-4261 GCA_038065835.1 Patescibacteria group bacterium
TTATCTCATTTTTGAGATTCTCAATCTGATGATAGTTCGAATCCTGCACTCTTTACTACTTAATAGGTTTATATTTGCTATTTTTAAATCATCTATTTTGGCACTTGGGTTATGGGTGGAGATTGAACAAAAGATCTGCGGGCTATGTCTTCTTCAATAACAACCTTTGGTTTTCCGTATTTTAACTTTGAAATTTTCTTTATAGATTCTACAATATCCGCCCTACCCTCATTTGGAGGATAAATTTCCATCTTAAAGGGGGTGGACGTTTTATTATTAATCATCATTTTTAAAACTAAATTAAAGTTGTCTAAATTTACCAGGTCAAACCTGGAAAAACCAGGTTCAAACTGTTTTTCCAAGTACTCTGCGTCTTCAGCTGAAATGCGGAAAGCTCCAATGGTGCCCACATTTCCTAAAACGGCATTTTTTATTTGGTCGGTTAATTGGGGAATGTATTGATGGGCAATAATTAAATTAAGCTTGTATTTTCTAGCTTCAGATAAAATTGTAGCAATTGAGTCGGTAGTGAAATTCTGGAATTCGTCAACATAAAGGTAAAAGTCATTTCGATCTTCTTCTTTTAGTCTTGCTCTTTTCATTGCTGCCATTTGCATTTTTGACACTAAGATAAGTCCAAGCAGCGAGCTGTTTACTTCTCCGGTAAGGCCTTTTGATAAATTAGCCAAAAAGATCTTCTTTTCATCCATGATTTTTGATAAGTCAAAACCAGAATGGCTTTGCCCTATTATATTTCTCATCATTTCGTTTTCTATGAACCTGCCTACTTTTGAAACAACATACCCCAACATATCAGACCGTGTGTTGCCGGTTGTCTGCGCCCATTCTTTTACCCAAAAATTCCTGACGACAATATCTGAAACTTTTGATAAACGTTCTTGCAGGAAAGCTGGGTCAGTAAACATCTTGGGTATTTCAACAAGAGTGCCGGGATTATCTTTATCTGCCATTAAAGCCAGCATGGCATTTCTCATATAGTGCTCAAACATTGGACCAATAATTTCTGGCGGAAATAACTTATAAAATATAGCAATCATTTCTTGTACTGCAAAATCCTTTTGCTCTGGGGTATCGTACTCAAGCATATTCAAGCCCATTGGCCTTGCTTGGTCAAATGGCTCAAATAAAACAACATCATCAACTCTGGACTTTGGAATGTTTGCCAAGGTATCTTCAATTAACTCTCCGTGCGGATCAATAACAGCCACGCCTTCGCCGTTTTCAATATCCTGCCGTATCATCTCCCTTAAAAATGAAGACTTTCCGGTGCCTGTTTGCCCTATGGTGTAAAGATGCCTTCTTCGGTCTTCCCTTGAGGCAAAGTAAATTTTAGTTTCCTCTCCGCGAAATAAAACTCTTCCCAACAAGTTAACTCCTTTTTTGGGCAAGTCAGATGGCGGAGGAACGGCAACCGACTTTACGGACTTTAAGTATGGAGTTTCTGTAAAATGAGTTGGGAAATGGTAAATGCTGGCAAGTTCCTCAATATTTAAAATATTTTTTTGCTTTTCTTTAAAATTTCTAAAGGAGAAGTCGAAAATAAACTTTTTAAGATTTCCTCCCCTAACTTCTACGGGATCTAAACTGTTTTGTGCCGAAAGAGAAAACTGGTTGAAGGCAGAAATCAAGTGGCTCAAAATTTCCTCTGCCCTTTGGCTTGATTGAGCTGAGGCCACTAATCTAATATTTGCCTCAAATGGCTGCTTTTGTATTTTGCTTTGTATTGCTTCGTAGCTTACCTGGTCGTATCCTTGTTCTTTTTCTTTGTAGAGCTCTTCTTGCTGCTTCTTCTTTGGAGACTTGTTATCTTTGGTTGTTTGGGTCAAAAAACTTAGAAAGGCTCCTTGACTGGCTTCAGAAACAGCTGTGCTTACCTTTTTTCCTTCTCTTATCTTTTGCAAAGCTTTCTCCCCGCTCTTTTTGTAATTAGAACCAGCTAATGGACGGATAATTACCTGAATTGCAGCTCCTTCGTCCGGGGTAATTTTGCTTAAGTTATTGGTTATCGTGGAAATAGGGTCTTTGTCTAGTTTTTGGTAAGTGCTTATTGGAAAAAGGAAATTCTCTCTTAACTTTAAATAAGCTCCTACAGTATGACCCTTGGGCTCAAAGACAGTATAGTCTTCTGGAACCTTCTCTACTATTGCTTTTGGATAAACTCCTTGCACATACTTTTCAAAAACCGACTCCAGGTATTTAGGCAGGGCAACATAAAAAGAAATATCTGACTCTCCAGTTTGAGAAGCAATTTCCATAGCAACCGATGGCGGCCTTTCAAACATTCTTGGCTTTTTTAAGGTCAAAAAATTAGCAAGGACTTGCTCCATTTGAGAAATTAAAACTTTTTCCTCTTTTGGCGTTTCTCCTTCTTTCTTTTGAGCCTCTTTTGGCATCATCACCAAAAACAAAACAGATTCTAATCCTCCTAAAACTAAGTTTTTTTCTGATCTTTCAAAATTTAAAACAACTAAGGCAGATACTAAAAGTAGCAGAAATGTGAAAGCCAAAATATATACTATAAAAAACATGTTAGATAATTTTCAATTTTCAATTTTTCCGCCAAAGAACGGCTCCGCCTCTGGCGGACAATCAATTTTTAAATGATTTAACTTTCAACTGCGGTGGCTTCACCGCTGCTTTTCGATAATTGGAAATTGATAATTGATAATTTACAAAAGTTTTACTTCATAAAACTTTTGTAATATCCTTCTTTGGCTAAAATGTCATGCAATAAATCCAATACATACGGGTCATCCATTTTTTTTGCAACATTAACAGCGTAAATAACTCCTTTAGATTTGGTAAGTTCAAGTAATTTTTTTATTTTTTTCTCTTCATCCAGGGCTTTAATGCTTTGGGCTTCTGCAGCTGCCCCAATTTTTAAAGAATCATCTAACTCTGTCTTTTCCACTCTTTCTTTTAACTGCTGAATTTCTTCTACCCTAAGTTCTTTTTCTTTTTCTTTTGGCTCCGCTAACGGCTCAATAACTTCGGGTATTCCTTCTTTAAAATAAGGGGTTTCTATTTTACTTTTTGCTGTTTTTTCTTTATTTCTAGTATCAACATATGAATCACTGGATGCGGCTCTTTTTTGTTTTTTTACCATATGAGTGATAGAACACGCATTCCCGAATCGGACTCCAAGAAATTGCCGGATTTACCAATCTTGATTATCTTTCTCAAAAAATTTGTTCGCCGTAGCTACGGCTACACCTCACAAATTTTTCGCTCCAAGATAGCCAATATTGGCAAACCTTCAGCGTCTTAAGTCTAATTCTGGAACGTGTGTTCTATATATATTGAGCTTGGTGAATAATGCTCTTTAGATGGGTTTTGCCAAAATTCTGAAGCGAAAATTTGATAAAACGAGGAGGTTTATACAGAGTATAAGCCGACGAATTTCAGCAAATTTGCAGCCAGAATTTTGGTAAAAGACGCTAATATGGCATTATTCACCAAGCTCATATTAGGGCAGTATTAGATCTAGTGCTACCTTTGCTACTTTAGGAGACTTACTTATTACTTCAATCTTTAGTCCTTCTGATTTTTTTGAAACCTCGTATATTCTAATGCACGGTACCGGTGTAAATTCTGGTTTTAAAATTACTCCGCATAAATCAGGCTTTGGCAAGAAATAAAAAGCCTTATTGGTTATTGCAATAAAACTCCTTCCTTGTGAGTCAATAATGTTACCAAGTTCCCATGCAGATAAGGCAGTCTCACTTTTACCTTTATTTTGAGCGCCAATGGTTACCTTAATAAACCTTTCCGTAGTCGTTAAGTCTTGCTGATAAGCAATTGTTGATTTTAAAACACCGCCCAAGTTCACCGATGACTGTAAAACAAATCTTATATCTCCTATTGTTTGGTCGTAAACTGGCTTTGGAGACTCATTTTCTATTTCTGTTATGGTCTGACTCTTTTCAGTTGTATCTGTTTTCTTTGTTGAGGTAATTCTAATAGCGATAAATACAATAATTGTTATTATAAGAACAACTCCGGCCAAAATTAAAATCACTCTTGATATCTGTCCAGTTTGGCTACTATTTTTTATCATAGTATCTTTAGAGTGCAGGATTCGAACTATCATCAATTGAGCGTCGGGTCTCTGGTTTTTGCGAAGCAAAACCATGACCTAGCGAATTTTGAGGAAGATTCAAGGCTTGAGGAGCGAAGCGATGCCTGAGGCATCGGTGAGCTCCGAAAACGTAGAATCTTTCCAAAATTCGCTCGCCCGAAA
>JBBTQB010000041.1:0-6720 GCA_038065835.1 Patescibacteria group bacterium
GGATGACAATTTTCCGCCGTCGCCCTTCGGGCTATGGCGGACAAGCAAGTTTTTCTTTGGCGGCAAATTTAAGAAAGATAAGAAAGAGTTATAACACTAATTGTCGCAAGCACAACCCCAACAATTTGATGCCTTTTCAACTTTTCATGATTCACAAATAAACCCAACAGAACAGCCAGCGCAATGTAACTTTCGCTGATAGTTGTTGCGATTGCGATTGGAATAAAAGTTGTTGCTTTGGCAAAAGATATCCAAGCAACATTATCAAGAATACTTTGCCCGATTATAAGTTTGGGATAATTTTTAAGGTCGGATATCAGATTTCTAAACTCGCCTTTATAGATAATGTAGATGCCGCATACTACGGCCAACAATGAATGGGTAAACCAAATTGTAACAAGAGGAGAAATATCTTGACTCGAAACACCAACAAGAAAGTTTGTAAGAGCCATGCCAATCGCCCCTACGCCAGCAAGAATAACCCCTCTTTCAAAAATTCTTTTGTGGTAATGAAGATGTGTATGGTGTGCGGTAATTGCTAATATGATCCCAATGAAAACGATGCCAATCAAAATTAACTGCAAAAAAGAAAGCACCTCGTTTGCAAGAACTAAACTCAATCCGACAGTTATCGGCAATTCCAAACCGATAATCGGCTCTACAATTGCGATTTTTCCTTGTCTAAGCGCTTCGAAATCAAAAAGCGCGGCAAAAACAACCACAATCCCTAAAAGGCCGAGTAATAATAGATTAGCGCTATTTAACGAGGTAAGATCATTTTTTACAAACGGAAATAATCCTATTAGGCCAACGACTCCGATAAAAAACAACGCCTTCCAACTGCCGATTACTCTTGTTGTTTTTTGTATAAAAAAATCTCCAAACCCCCAGCTAACTAGCGCGATGAAAGCAAAAATAATACCGGCATATTGAGACATAAAGAATTCGTTATGCAAAAATTTTCTTCCCCAAAAATGCGAAACCGCCAATTCGTTTTTGCCCCCAAAATTGAATACAAATTAGCCGCCGAGTGAAGCGAGGCGAACCGAAATCGCTTGCAATTTCCTTTCTGGTGCTCTTAATAGGTCGTTGCTCGAATATACTAGGAGTTTAGCACAGAAACTGACATTTAGCCAGATTACCAATTTTGAGAATTGCTATAATAGATTGTCGGCGCTTTCGCTGGTTTAAGGCTTAGATTTTAATTTTGTTCAATAACTCATTCATCACAGAAGCGACGAATTCAAGCTCCTTTCTTGTGTAACTCCTATCGAGGTTGCTTAATCCTTGGATATGGATTTTATTCCTCAATTCTCTGACTTTTTCTATTTTTCCAAAAAATTTCTTGGAGAAGATTTTTAAGTTTAAGCACACCTCGTTTACTTTTTTGAAGTCAGTATTTTTACCTAACTTAAAAACTGGCTGAACCCTCTCGCAAATACTTAACCGATTTCCGTTGCCTCGATAAGATTGTCCTAAAAGTGAAGATTTTTTACATTGCCAATCCATCAAGGGCATCTGTAATTTACTATCCTCTAACACCTTAAAAGCTAAGGCCTCTACAACAGAAGCAGCAAGTATGATTGCTGTTTTATAGTAACCACTCCGTGCCCTGCCTTTAACTTTTTCAGCATGCCCAACTTGCACCGCAGTGAGTTCTATATTCCACTCTACATTTTGCCGAAAGGTAGCATCGTCCATATCATTTCTTCTTTTTAGTTACCTTTTCTAATGCTTTTGAGAGGGATGGCAGTCCCTTATCTTTTAGATATGTCCCAAGCTTTGTATCTCCCCTTACGCCAAAATCAACATCGTACTTTTTTTCAATGCTTTTAATAAGAGTATCTTCGCGCTTTTTTCTAAATCGTTCTCTGTCTTCTGACATAATATGACTTCTAAAATTATATTTCATGATAGCACTTTTCTAAAAATAAACACGTAATTGTATAAAAAAATAAGCTCCACTGGAAATCTATTCCAATGGAGCTTTAACTTCCACGCGAAGTTCGTTTCAACCGTGCCGTAGGTCGCCTCCTCGTCGTTTGACGGCAGTATAGGTTCTGTCATTCTCGAAAATGAGGTTAACGAGTTTGGTAATCAACTGATACCCACAAGTTCTCATGGATACCAATTTGGCGACATATTCCGCTTCGGTCATTTCGCCAAACTCGGTAAGCCTTTTTGAGCCATCCCAAGGTTTTTTACCTACCGCAGCAAGAAGGGTCTTCATAGCTTTTTGACTTGCTGACTTCTTCTCTTCAACTGTCATCGCAAAGATGCCAGCACCATTTTTCTTACTTTGAAGACCAACCTTCTGGCATCGTGCCTTTCGACGCACCTTGTCGAGCTCACCCAATTCTTTTTTGGGAATCAATCTCCGTATCGCGTATCCGACGGCGTTGGCTCCCGTATTCTTTGAAAGGTAAGCCAAGTATTTTTCAGCTAGTGTGCAGTATGTCGCACCCTGCCGATACTCGTCTGCAATTTCAGGATGCTTTTTTGCCAAAGCCCTTCCTTCCTTGCGTGAAACAAGCATAGCTCTCACCTGAGGCTCGGTTAGCATTATCTACCTCCTGAAAGGGTTTGGTTAACTCACTCTCCAACCGTAGCGCTTCCTGATGAACTGTTTCCATCTATCAGAATGCTGGTTCTTGCCGGAGAAAGTCCAGGCGTCGTAAATCTCTTGGTCACTAGCGATGAGACGACGCCCGTTTTTGATGAAAATTTCCATCACGTTGCAGGTCTCTGCATTAACTACTTCCTCGGCGGCGAGCATCGAATCCTGTTCGAATGTTGTTTGTGCGTCCACCACCAACCCACGAGCAAGGTGAATGAGTTCGTGGAGGAACGCCACCAGGAATACCGTTTCCAAAAGGACTTGATTGCCTCCACAAAGTGTCTTGAAGGTTCGCATCCAAATCGGAATGGAAATGAGAACAGTGGGAGTCCCAGAACGAATGCAGCATCCCATCGGTATGCTAATTTTCCCATCCAAGCTGGAAGGAAAAATCGTATCGGTAGCATCGATACCAAGGTTCGCTTGGTAGCGACCATGGATGTCCTTGTCCAAACTGTTAGCTAGCGCCTGGATTTCGGGGATTGAATAGCATCCTCCCTGGATAGCTTTCAAACAGGGAAACAAACGACTCTCCCAGAAAGCGGTATTGGTAGCATCGGGCATGAATCTCCCCTTTCAAAAAAGAAGTTTCGGTGATTTTGTTGTTAAGGTTCACTTCTCAATCCTGAAACATTTTCAGAGCTAAGAAGTGAAAGGATTTTTTGAGGAAATCCTTAAAACCTTTGTATTGTTGTTACTGGTGTTGTTCATCGTGCCATTTCGCCATCTCATCCAAGTCATCAAGAAGATGCTGGTCATCGATGGCTTGCAGAGCAGCTTCTTCTGGCGACTCTTGATAGTAGTCGTAGAAGTAGTGATGTGGGTATTGAGGAGCTTCTCCGAGTCCACATCGCCACACCATCTGCAAGCAGACCGTATTGGTAGCGGTTTCGGGGCTCTTGGTCACGTACACCATTCCCGCAGCCTGCCATTCATGGCTTTCTGTGGTTTTGCAATCGTAGAGGAGCTGTTCTTTTTCCTCTTTCAGAAAAGACACGGCCACCTTCTCCTCTGGGAGCTCCAAAGATTCCTTTTCTTTAAGAGCTGCCAGAAATGACCTCCGCGCCTGTTCTTCGCAACTATCATGCAGGTTCACGGCTGTTCTCCCTAATTTGAAATACTATTTCTGATTTCATCCTTTTGGAATCGTCAGCGAGAATAACACATTCTCGTATCAGAATGGGAGAGGCTTTTAATTAGGTGCTCTCCCGTAACCTTTTATGCTTACAGTCCGTACTCATGAAGAACTTGTGCCCACCAATGTCGGATAAGTTCCTGGCACTTGGGGCATAGTTCCGCATTCGGACAACTGTAATGCATGTTACATCGGGGATTATACGTAAATCCTTCGACGTTTTGGTAGCTCTCGCAGTGGCACCACATGCCGAGCAAGTGGTTCTCTGAATTACGAAATGCCAGAAATAGGCGGAAATGATATGATGAAGTCAGGTGGCAACCTTTGTTGAAAAGCCACCACCCTGTATGCCACCAATTCTGACTGCAGTAAAATATAGCATACCACGGCTTAAAAGTCAAGAGCGATTGGCGTCGCCCTTGAATCCTATGATTAAAAAATTTTCTTCCCCCAAAATTAAAATATGGTTCGAGACAATTGTTTTTCCGGGCTCTTTGGCGGTTTTGAGCGGTGCGGCTCCCCGCCTGCGCCGACCCGCCTGCGTGCGAAGCGCGGGCAGGGGCTTCGGCGGGCAGGCGCCGCGCCGCTGACAATTTCAAGTTTTTCTTTGGCGGTAAATTCTTTTTAGGAATTATGAAAATTATCTACAAATCAAATAACTCAAATCAGCAGAAGGCGCGTCGTAAGTTGGAAAATCCGATCTCGATTTCGACCAAATTGCCAAACCATTTTTCTTATTTAGCACAACCGTGTTCATTGAAGTACCGTTCCACATTGCGGCAACTAATTCTTTATCGTCATTTTTAACTATGGAAAAATCTACACCGCCAACATCACCAGCGCTAAAAGAAGCACCGGATAAAAACGATAAAGTTTTTTCGTCTTTTATCTGTAACGAAACTTTATTTGTTCCCTTGCCAGTAGTAGCCTCAATACCATTGGTAAGATACTCAACTGGGCTACCAGTAACACTACTATCAATCAACGCCTCACACGCAAATGTAGTGTTACTCACAACGCTTTGCGTGAAAGGAAAAGAGATTTTATATTTTCCGCCGTTACCAACAGGTTTGTACACAAAATACGCGCCTGCGGCGATTGCCAAAACAATAATGAAGACAATCCAAGTTTTATTGCTTTTAATTTTTTCTTGTTCCATAAGTTTGCTATCAAATGTGATTAAAAATTTTTCTTCCCCCAAAATGCGAAACCGCTAATTCGTTTTTACCGCCAAAGTTGAATACAAATTAGCCGCCGAGCTACACAAGGCCGCGAGCGAAACCTTGCAATTTCCTTTTTGGTGCTCTCGGCTGGAATCGAACCAGCATCGCAAGCTCCGCAAGCTCACATTCTATCCATTAAACTACGAGAGCAAAGGCACAAAAACTTAGGCGGGCAAGTTAAGCTACGGGCACCTAGTGAAATTTTTGATTTCACTTTTATTTTTGTTTTAACTAACAATCACACTGGGTTTCTGATTTTTTGCATCCAGAGCATTTTACAACGCAGTGATTACCACCACAGCTATGATTTTCATCATGCTCACTTGACTCAGCTTCACACATATCGCATTTATATGCCATTGGTGAGTCAGCTGGCATTTTGCATTTTTTACAAGTAATGTTTTCCATAAAATATTTATACATTATTATATTTTGTATAGTCGACTTTTAAAAAATGCGGTCTCTCTTCACCAACGTCCGAACTTTTTTCCAAGAAAATCCCGACGCTGATTTTTAACGCCCGCCCCGCCGAAGGCGAAAAACTCGTCGTGTCCAATGTGGCGGAGATGGCAGGATTCGAACCTGCAAGTCCTTTCGGACACTGGTTTTTTCTCAATCCCTCACCAAAGCGGTGGGTATAGGACTCGAACCTATAAGGGATTTCTCCCGCTGGTTTTCGAAACCAGTGCCTTACCAATTAGACTAACCCACCGCTTTGGTGAGGGACGCAGCCAGCGCATTAGCCATTCTGCCACATCTCCCTTCAGCAAAAATGCCCCAAAAGGAGGGCATTTTTGCAAGAAACATTATTATTTTTGGTAATCTTCGTTCTTTACAATAACTTTGTGCCAGTCGTTATAGTCGTAAATGTCTTGAATGATTATTCCGCAGATTGCTCCTGCTAAAAAGGTCGGTAGATAAAGGAAATCAACGATCCCAACAATAACTAATATACCCAATCCCATAATCCAATGGTGCAAGTGTACCTTCCATTTTCCGTAGTCTAAAAATATTGAGTCAACCCTGCCATTTTTTACAAGAAAATTGCAGAAAATTTTACAAAGAACATATCCTATTAATATCCCTGCGGTAAAGCGTAGAGAATAATTAATGGAGGTGGCTAATACTATAGCTGGCAAAAAAATTACCTTAGCCTGCTCTCCGACAGGTATTAAATTTTTACGTTTACCCATATTACTCTTATTTTAATTTTATATAAATTAAAAACGACCAATATGACTAATTTATGACTAGTGTAATAGTACTATTTTAAAGAGCCCCAGTCAAGCTTTATCCGCAACCATGATTTTTGTCAGTATTTTTAAAAATTGCGCTCTCGGAAGGAATCACCACCAAAATAAATAATAGGCAGGAACCTATTTGTGCCCCCATCAGGAATCGGACCTGAATTTAGAGCTTAGGAGTCTCTTGTTCTGTCCATTGAACTATGGGGGCAAGTTACATTATTTTTACCAGAAGTTTGCTATATTTTCAATAAGCTGATAAAATAAGAAATGAATTTAGTATCTTGTAGCTAGAATCTCGAATGGAATTAAAAAATGTAGAATTATAAAAGTTCACTAAGATTCTGTATTCAAAATTCTATTCCAACTACCAGATACCGAATTCCGAATACTATCGTTATGAAATCTCCAAAGAGTGCAGGATTCGAACTATCATCAATTGAGCGAGCGAATTTTGAGGAAGATTCAAGGCTTGAGGAGCGAAGCGATGCCTGAGGTATC
>JBBTQB010000042.1:0-1756 GCA_038065835.1 Patescibacteria group bacterium
GGGGCAAGCGAATTTTGGAAAGATTCTGCGTTTTCGGAGCTCACCGATGCCTCAGCGGCATCGCTTCGCTCCTCAAGCCTTGAATCTTCCTCAAAATTCGCTAGGTCATGGTTTTGCTTCGCAAAAGCCAGAGACCCTACGCTCAATTGATGATAGTTCGAATCCTGCACTCTTTTAGGCGCGGGGTTGAAACTTATACTTTAAGAATTATTTCTTAAAAACTTTGCTCATTAGCTTTTTTGCACCCTACACCTTAGCTCTATCTGCCCTGCGCATAGCGCAAAGCTCAATAGGTGGGGCTCATTTTTTTGCTAACTCAGCATCTAAAATTTCTAAGTACTTTACCTCTTTAGTCTTTTCAAATCCTAATGCATTAACTTTACCATCAATTTGGCCTAAAAACATTGCTTCTGAAAATTCAGTTTCTATTGATTTATTTTCCCTAGAGAGAACACTGATTTTTTTATTATAATTTTTAATTAAATATGTTCCTTGCGTAAGCTGGTTGACGTAAAACACATAAAAAACAAGCAATAAAAGACAAGCTGATATACCAATTATATAAACTGATTTCCAATTTATACTTGGCAGGCTTATCGACTTAATTTTTCTTTGTATTAAATGGTAACTTAGAGAAACTGTTGTCATCTATTAGCTTTTTAGCTTTTTAGCATTAGAGTGCAGGATATTCGTTCCTAAGAAGCTATCTTGACGATGGCTCTCAGTTTGGCTGATCTTGCTTGGGGATTTATTTTTAATTCTTCGCCTTGAGCTGTTATTGGCTTTTTTGTTAAAATTTTCACCCGTTTAAATAATTTCGCCTCTGGCGAAATTACCGTTTCGCGGTATTTAACTGGGTAAATTTGGCCTGACTCCTTAAAAAAGTTCTTAATAATTTTATCTTCTAATGAATGGAATGAAATTATTACTAACCTTCCGCCCTTTGATAAAATTTCAACGGCTTGGGGTAAAAATTCCTTTAAATTATCCAATTCTTTGTTAACTGCAATTCTTAGCGCCTGAAACGATCTTGTAGCAAAGTGTATTTTTTTATGTTTGAATTTTTCTGGAACCGCTTGACTAATAATACTTACTAACTCTAATGTGCTTTTAATCTTTTTTTGTTTTCTACTTTCTGTAATTTTTCTTGCAATTCTCTTTGAAAACTTTTCTTCCCCAAATTCATTTAATATCCTCTCAATTTCACTTTCTGGATACTCATTAACTATTTTTTGGGCAGTTAACTCATTTTTACTGCTATACCTCATGTCAAGCATTTCATCATTTTGAAATGAGAAGCCCCTTCCAGATTCCTTAATCTGCCACGAGGAAAATCCAAGGTCTAGCAGAATTCCGTTCACTGGTTTATAATTTATTTTTTCAACTATCTCTTTAATATTTTTATAGGAATCATCCACTAAAATTACCCTATCTTTAAAATCTGCTAAATTTTGTCTGCTACTTTCTATTTGGTTTTTATCGGAGTCAATCCCCAGCAATCTTCCATATGGGCCATTCCTTTTTATTATCTCCAAAGAATGCCCCCCTTCGCCAACTGTCGCATCAATAAAATTTTCGTCTGGCTTTGGATCTAAATACTTTAAAACCTCTTTTACAAGAACAGGAGTATGAGTAATCACGAATATACAAATACTCTTAAATATACGAATATACAAATTGCTATTTATTCGTATATTTGTATATTAGAGTGCAGGATTCGAACTATCATCAGATTGAGAATCTCAAAAATGAGATA
>JBBTQB010000043.1:0-5565 GCA_038065835.1 Patescibacteria group bacterium
CCTGCCCGCCGAAGCCTCGGCGCAGGCGGGGAAGAAAAAATCGGGCGCGCGCAAATCAGGAAAAACGAAGAAAATTTTTTTGTGGGGTGGCGAGCGTTAGCGAGCGGCGGCGGGGCGGGTCAGTCGTTCCGCTCAAAATGGGTTCGTGCAAAGTTTAGAATTGAGCACAGTAAATTAAAACTCCTTAAAGGAGTTTTAATTTACTGTGCTAGGGAGTTGAAGACCGCAGCGTAGCGCGAGTTTTCGCTGAAGGCAAAAGGCGAGCGCAGCGAGGGGCGGGCTGCGAGAAATTTCCGTCAGGAAATTTACTTGTAGCCAACTCCCACCGTCCGCACAAAGACAATCAAAAAACAGGTCTTCTTGACCTGTTTTTTGATTGTTAGGTTTAAGATAAACTTATATTCTCCCTTTTTTCTCCTTGTGCAATCTTTGGTATTTTAACTACTAAAACTCCCTTATTCATTTGGGCATCAGCTTTTTCAATGTTTATATTTTCTGGCAAAACTATTTTTTTGGAAAATGGTCCCCAATAGCATTCTTGATAAAAGTATTTTTTTTCTGAACTTTCATGAGGGTCTTGCCTCTGTCCCTTAATAACCATCATGTCTTTTTCTACAGAAATATCTAAGTCTTTTATTTGTACTCCGGCTATAGCTGACAAAACCACAAAATCTGAATTAGTTTCAAAAACATCAACTACTAATTCTCCGCCTGAATTAAATATATCACTTTTATTTTCGGCAATTTGTTCTGCAGTTTTTTCTGCCTGAATTTGCCCCCCGCCTGCAACAGCTGTGGCACTGCGGGCAGGTTCTTTTATCTTTGATTTTCTTACCATTTGTCAGCTTATTAGCTTATTAGCCCGCTAGCTTATTAGCTTTCGTCTCCTAAAAAGCTAATTAGCTAAAAAGCTAGAAGCTAGATTATAACTTGCATATCCCTTTTAATTTTTTTACCTCGTCAAAGTCGTAAATTATAAATAAAGCTAAAACCGCGAGTATTATTGCAGAAATTATAAAATTAAAGGGTTCTCTTAATGTCATTATAGAAAAGTTGTAAAGACCATGCAAGAGGGTAGCTAGAAAAATTCCAATAGCTGTAAATTTTAGCCTTCTTGAGGGATCAAACAAAGATTTTACCAAGAAGTATCCAACAAGGGCTGAGCTTAGAGTATGCAAGAACGTTGCGCCTATGAAACGGATAAAGCTTATAGTTACAGTTGTTTTAAATATTTGGTCAAAAGATAAAACACCGCCAATGGGAGAGAATAAGTAAAGTATATTTTCTAGCGCAGCAAACCCAAGAGCTGAAACCACCATGTAAAGCATTACATCTAACGGTTCGTCTAAAACTCCGTATTGGTAAACCGACAGTCTTACTACTAAGTATTTGAATACTTCCTCAGTTAAGGCAATGATAAGAAACCACTTTACTATCTTAAAGATAAATGGCAAATATACTACAATCTCGGGTAGATAAATCCCTGCTAAGTATTGTGATTGAACCAGGGATTCAGAAAGCCATACCTGTATAAACAAAGTAGGTATTGTTGCTAAAGCTCCAAATAAAAAAACCCTTAAAATTGTTTTTTTGGGTTCTGGGTGCAAATCTTTTGTTAAGTAATAAAAAAGCCAGATTAAGCTAGGCAGAACACCAAAAATTATGTATAAAGTTAGACGATAATATTCCATAAATTAAGATAGGCCACCCCGTTAGAAGTTAGGAGAAAAAATAATTTATCAAATTATTTTTGCATACTCATTTCAATTGAGTTAATTAATGATTTTATCCCGCCCAAAATATCTCCTAACTCATCCTAACTTCTAACGGGGCCAGGATTCAACCATCAGGCATTTCTTCTTATCTTTAATGGGAAGCTGTTGGTAAATTCCTTCTGTTATAAAAGGCATAAAGGGGTGCAATAACTTTAGAGATTGAGAAAGCATTTCCAAAAGCATATACTGTGTTGCGTGGCGGTTATTTAACTCATGCGCAATTCCGCCTGAATTTCTGCGTAATTCTGCGATACCTGCCAGCGCAGGTTTACTCTCTTCTATTATTTTATCGCAAAATACATGCCAAAAATAGTGATAGATTTTTTCTGCTGCATAATAAAACTTAAAATCATCCATTAATTTTGTAACTTCTTTTATAACTTTCTGTAGGTCTTTTAAATTTTTTATTTGTTTTGCTGTTAGCTTAGGTTTTTTAACTGTGGGCTTGTAATCTTTTGTATTTATTAAAACAAATTTTGAAGCATTCCAAATT
This sequence comes from Patescibacteria group bacterium, assembly GCA_038065835.1. Lineage (GTDB taxonomy): Bacteria > Patescibacteriota > Minisyncoccia > Minisyncoccales > Staskawiczbacteraceae > VGLO01. The sequence goes on from JBBTQB010000043.1 coordinate 2,269, forward strand.
TTATTGGCAAAATTCCTGTATCCTCTTATTTTATTTTCGTCTAACGCTAAAGATTGTCCTGGAGTATTCCCCATTACCAATCCAATCCTTAAGGAATCCGTGCCGTATTTTTGGGTAATGTCTAATGGATTTATTACATTGCCCCTGCTTTTTGACATCTTTTGCCCCTTGGCATCTAATACTAATCCATGCAAATAAACATATTTAAAGGGAATTTTTCTAGTTGAGTAAATCCCAAGCATTATCATTCTTGCCACCCAGAAAAATATAATTTCACCTGCCGTTTCCATGACATCAGTTGGATAAAAATTTTTAAAGTCTTTTTCTGAGTTTGTTCTAAGTGTGGCGAAGGGCCATTGTCCTGAAGAAAACCAAGTGTCAAAAGTATCTGAATCTTTTTGTAAGTTTCCTCTGCACTTTTCACAACTCTTCAACTTATCATCTATATCAACCATTACATAATGGCATATCTGGCATATTTTTGATGGTATTGGAATGCCCCAGACAATTTGGCGGCTCAAGGGCCAATCAATAATATTTTTAAGCCAGTGCAGAATAATTTTCTTATAATGACTCGGAATAAATCTAATCCGACCCTTTTTAATAACTTTTATAGCTGGTTCTGCCAATGGCTCCATTTTTAAAAACCACTGATCTTTTATTTGAGGCTCAATTAAAGAGTTGCACTTGTAACAGGTTTTTACCGAGTGTTTGTAATTCTCGTCAATTTTCTCAACCAGCCCCTTTGACCGTAATTTTTCTACAATCAGAGGCCGGGCCTCTGTTATTTTTTTTCCGGCGAATTCTCCTGCAATTAGTAGTAATCTTCCCTGAAAGTCTATAATCTGTTTCTTATCTAAGTTATGTCTTTGGGCTATTTCAAAGTCAATTGGATCGTGCCATGGAGTAATGGTCATAGCCCCCGTTCCAAATTCCATGTCTATTGCTTCGTCCTTTATAACAGTGGCTTCAATTGGTCCGTTTATCCATTCTAATTTAATTTTTTGACCGTCTTTATAGTTTTCATACCTTTTGTCTTTTGGATGCATTACAACGTATTTATCGCCAAACTTTGTTTCGGGGCGAGCAGTGGTAATGATAAATGGGCCGTACTTTAAGTAATACAATTTGTCTTGTCTTTCAGTGTTTTCTGTTTCCAATTCAGATAAGGAGGTCTGGTGCTTTGTGCACCAGTTTATTATTTTTTTACCACGATAAACCAAACCATCTTTATAAAGTTTTTCAAAAGTTTGGTAAACAATTTTTACAATATCTTTGTCTAGGGTGAATTTTTCACGACTCCAATCGCATGAAGCTCCCATTTTTCTTATTTGAGACTCAATATTTTTCTTGTTTTCTAAGGTAAAATCTAGTATTTCTTTATAAAGTTCTTCAGAGGTTATAACAAATCGTGATCTTCCTTCTTTTTCAAGTTTCTTTTCATAAACAACCTGTGTTTCAAACCCGGCGTGATCTAACCCTGGCAGCCATAATGCCTTAAAACCTTTCATACGCTTATATCGCGTCATAATGTCCTCAATAGTCATTACAAGAGCGTGCCCTGCATGTATGTTTCCATTGGCATTAGTTGGAGGCATAATAATAGTGAAGCTTTTAGCTTTTATCTTATAGCTTTTAGGTAATTTATCAGGATTAAAAAAACCGCTGTCCTCCCACAGCTTATAGATTTTATCTTCCACCTTTTTGGCATCATAAGACCCCTCAAGTTTCATTAATCAATTCTATCAGAAATTTTAAGATGAAGCACTATTGATGGCAAAAATTATAAGTGCTAAATAAAAATCGTGGCGAACTTGTTCTTTTTCACTGGTGAAGACGGCGAGGAGAAAGCTAAAAAATACGCTCGAGAAAAAGGTGGACGAATGCCGAGAGTCATAAAAATTTATTCGCCTCCGAGAGAAGCTAACGACTAATTCTCAAATTCGCGTTAGCAACAATTTTCTTCAATTTAGTGAGGTCTGGCCTCACTTTTTTATTTCTGTGAAAATATGCAGCTACTGCAATCATTAGAGCATTGTCAGTGCTTAAATTTACAGGTGGAACAAGTAAATTTAATTTGCTATTTGCCATTTGCAATTTGCTGCTGAATTGCCTTCGCAATTCAGCATTAGCTGAAACTCCTCCGCCTAAAATGATGGTTTTTACCTTTCCGCCCGAGGCGGATCCGCCTTTTGAGCCAAGGGACTTATCCGTCCTTCTGGCGGAGGCAGAAAAATCTTTTGCTGCTCTTAGTGTTTTTTTAATTAAAACATCTAAAATTGCCCGTTGAACTTCAAAGCACATTTCCGGGACGAAGTCTCGCCCTGAGCTTACCGAAGGGTTATCTCTTACCTTATATAAGACTGCTGTTTTCAGCCCCGAAAAACTGAAATCGTAATCTTTGGTATTAATCATAGGCCTTGGAAGACGAATTTCGAATTTCGAATTTCGAATGCCGAGTTTTAGTTGCGAAGCAATCTTCGCAATGATGGGACCTCCAGGATACCCAAGTCCTAGAATTTTGGCACATTTATCAAAACATTCGCCGGCTGCATCATCTCTCGTTTCACCAATAATCTGATATTTACCAATGCCCTTCATTAAAATTAACTGCGTGTGCCCGCCAGAAACAATTAAAGAAATAGCAGGAAATAGCTTTTGACTTTTAGGATTTGTTTTTGAGGTTTGAGATTTGATTTTTGAATTTAAGTCAATGAAATTGACCAATATGTGTGATTCAATGTGGTTTACCGGTAAAATTGGGATATTCCAAAAATAAGAAAGTGCTTTGGCAAAGTTTATTCCAACCCACAAGCACGGTTCCAATCCGGGTCCTTGTGTTACTGCAATTAAATCAATATCAGGCTTTTGGTATTTTACCAGAAATAGCAACATTTTTTTTAATAACTCAGGCTCTCTTTTAAGAATAGATTTTATGATTTGTAATTTTGAATTTTGAATTTTATTAGAAATTAGAAATTTGGAATTAGAAATTTTAAGCAATTTGCTTTCTTTTAGAGACTTTTCTAAAACAGGGAGCAAATTGCTTTGGTGTTCTCTTTTTGCCATCATAGGGAAAACACCGCCATAATTTTGGTGGATTTGTTGAGAAGAGACAATATTACTTAGAATTTCGAATTTCGAATTTCGAATTTCGAGGATTGCCACTCCGGTATCGTCGCAAGATGTTTCTATGGCTAGTATTCTCATGAAAGTGAATTCAGAATCTGGTATCTTGTAGCTTAGAGCGCAGGATTCGAACTATCATCAGATTGAGAATCTCAAAAATGAGATAAT
>JBBTQB010000044.1:0-18880 GCA_038065835.1 Patescibacteria group bacterium
CTTCCTCAAAATTCGCTAGGTCATGGTTTTGCTTTGCAAAAGCCAGAGACCCGACGCTCAATTGATGATAGTTCGAATCCTGCACTCTTTAGAAATATAAAGCTAGAATACCTAAGATTATAAAAAGTGCGGCTGCCACTATTGTAGCATAGAATAATTTTTTTTGTATTCCTCTCCTTACAGAGTAAAACTCTCCTCCTCCGCCAAAAGCGCTTCCTAAAGCAGTTCCTCTTTGCTGAACAGCTATTAAAATTATCAAAATAATTGAAATTGCAATTTGAGCGTAGAGTAGATAAGTGTTCATTTCATCAGCGACACTAATTACTAATCGCACACTAATCTACTAATAGTTTATTTGTAAATTCGAGTGTCATTCGCCTGCCTGTGCGTAAAGCACGCAGACAGGTAGATTGGCGTCGCTACTTTTTATTCTTTTTCTTTAACAAATATCGATAACAATGTGCTTAGCCCCCATATAATGAATGTAGTCCATAAAAGAGGCCAAATTAATGGCGCTGATAATTCTTTAAAAATAACATCGACCACCCAAATCATAGCCATATTTATGGCAAGGCTAAAAAGTCCAAGAGTTATTATTCTTAAAGGAAGGGTTATTAAATCTAGTACTGGCTTTATAAAAAAGTTTAAGAGCCCTAAAACAATCCCCAAAAACAAAAAAATCTGCCAAACTGATGTTAATCCAATACCAAAGAAGCTGGAATCCGGGAGTAATTCAATTCCTACTTCTGGCACAAATAATACAGCTAACCAAAGACCCAATACAGCAGCAAGTATTTGAGAAATCAACTTCATCATTTATCTTAGTATACCAGAATTTTTTAAAAAAACAAGGCGCATTGGGCAATGCGCCTTTACAGTTTCAACGAAAAGCAAAAATACTTTCCGTGAAGAACTTTTGCTCTTCCATGCCCATGATTCCAAACCCGGAATTCACCACAAGAGCAACGCAGCTCTCAGATGTCAATCCATAGTCGCGAACTCTCTGAGCCAGCTGCTTTAAAGCGCCAAAAGCAATAAGAGCTGACGGCTCTGAAGCAACTGTTGGCGTTTGGGCAGAGCCGAGAATGCGGGCGGCAGCTTCAATCTGGGAAGCGCGATCTACTTCAATGAAATCTACCGCGCCAGCATGGCTGAAGTCCCGATCTTGAGCAAGGTGCCACAGACACGGCGAAAGAGGCGAGTAGAAACCAGTTAGCTTGGGAGCTTCGGGCTGGTCCCTACGCATCTTTGGCCTGTCATTTACCTTGGGACCAGGAGGCAAGAAAGGCATCATCATGTGGTCACCAAAGGGCACAGCAGCCACAACTTTGGCCCGTTCTGCTTGATTGACTTGTTCCATGCCACGGACAAATCCAAGAAGCAAGTTACCTGTGCCAAGCGGCAGAAGAATGTAGATATTGGAAGGCGTGATGTTCCTCTGCTCAAGTTCATGCTTTAAGAGATAAAAGCATTGCCTGGCAAGAAGCGAGTATATGAAGATACCCACGCCATCCCAGCCGTCGGTCACTTGCCAATAGCTTTCTTTCTCTTCTTCTGCCATTGAAGCAACCACATGATAAAGCTGTTCGCGGGAGAGAATCGTTCCGCTTCCTGTGGAGACAGGAGCAACTCGGCATTGCAACGAACGCAGGTTTACCACCATCTCCGGCGGAGCGGAAGAGTCAACCAACGAGTAGACGGTCTTCCTTTCTACCTCGCTTACCGTGGCGTTCCAGCGATGAACCATCTTGGCTAAGCTGTAACCAGCATTGCCGGCGGTCCACAGGGCCAAGTTTTTGATCTTGTGCTCAACTGCCAGAGACATCACGGCCCAGGAGCGCAAATCCTTGAGCGTTCCTGACCAGATGTAAGGAGATAAATCAAGCACCCAAGTGTTGCCGATCCCTGCAAATTGAGCCAGATGCTTCATCTCAAATAGAGACGGCTGACCGCAGGGGAGCAGCAACTTGTAGGTAAATACCTTTTCCAGTAACTCCCTTGGGTTAGCATTTCCTTGCCCAGAGGCAAGAAACAAATCATCAAAACCTTTGTGCATGTCCTCTCCCATAATGCTCTCTGTCTCAGGCAGAATTGTCACAAAGCAAGAAGAAAGGTCATGCACATCCCTAAAGAAATGGTTTTTCCTGTAGCGCTCCGTGCACTTTTCGCAAACGCGATCACCTGTGTGGTAATTTTTGTAGACCTCTCCACAAACAAAACATCTGCCATGCCACTGCTCGCCAAATTGAAACGTTTGCTCAGCCATGGAAATGCCTCCTAAAAAGGGTTGGTTAATCAGTTTTGACTGTCAAAGAAACTGGGTTATTCCTACCACAAAATAGCTAAAAATACAATAGACCATAAAAAAAGAGGCACACGGTTGTGTGCCTTGCTTCGTGCCAGAGTAAATACGTTAGCTTCCTCAGAATTGAGGCTTCACGTCAACTTCCGGCAGATCTTCTACAGAAACATTTTCCCTAATGAAATTAAGAATCTTCTGCCTCCTCCTCTCATCCCGTATTCGGAAGCTGCAGAGTACCTCATCAAGAGCCTCCAATGTGAGTCTCAGAGACCTCTTGTCGTGAAACACTCCATCCAGGGCTTTTTCCTCTTGTTCTGTCGTTATCATGATATTTGCTCCTGTCAAAGAACCTTGGATTTGGAGAACCGCTTTTATACTATTATGCATTAGCAGTATTGTCAAATTTACTCATGGACCGGTAGTATGGCTGCCTTGCGTAATTTTTTATGATAAGTAATAGCAAATCGATGGGCTTCATCGTCCAAGTGTTTTATTAGATTATATACTTCCTGTGGCAGATTTTTCAAAGAGATTGGTTGATTCATTTTTCCCCCGCCTGCAACGCCTGTAGCACTGCGGGCAGGTTCAATAAACAACTCCTGTCGCCCCTTTGCAATAGAAATTATTTTCATCTTTTCAATAAGTCGTGTATTTTTAAAAGCTTTTAAAAACACACGACTTTCGTTTTTCACTTTTATGGCAGCATTAAGCTGTGCTTTTCCTCCGTCAATCAAAATTATCTCCGGGTATTCCCATTCTGGATGCAAAAACCGTCTTGCCAAAACTTGTTGTAGCATAGCTATATCGTTTGGCTTTTCTTCCAGTAATTCATACGGTTGTTTTCGTTTTTTATTTGTTACATTCGGATGTATTTGTAGATTAGGATCGCCGGCATCCGTAACGCGGATGCTAAATTTTTTGTATTGGTTTTTCTCTGGTTTTCCGTTTATAAAAACCACCATTGACCCGGTTGCGCTTTTCCCCTGGATATTTGAAACATCATAGCATTCAATTCTCTGTATTGCTTTTTTTATTCCTAAAATTTTTTGTAAAGTTTTTTGTGTATCATTCCAGTTTTGAGTTTTGACATTTGAGATTTGACTTTCTATTATATGCGTGTGAGCCATTACTTTTCCTAACGCCAAAATTTGATTGCGGATTTTTGCAGCCTTCTCATATTCTCGAGAGTGCGAGAGTATCTTCATTTCTTTTTTCAATGAATTTAAAACATTTTTCCTCTTTCCTTTTAAAATCAAAGACAATTTTTTAATATTTTTTTTGTATTCCCGAAGGCCCGCCGAAACCTTTGGCGAAGGTGGATTTTCAAATAATTCAGGCCCTGGACACAAGTCCAAATGGCACCAAGCGCACTTATTTTTTGGGTGGCTAGAAGTTGTGTAGTATGGGAACACCCTTCTCAAAAACTTTAACGTCTTTTTAAGCGCATTTCCATCTACGAATGGTCCGATATGTTGAATATTGAATTTTGAATTATTAGTTTTAGATTTATTTTTAATTTTTGATATTTGATTTTTAATTTTATATGGTTGGTGGGTTATATAAACATACGGTGATTTTTTCGCGTCATTCTGCGCCTGCCCGCCATAGCTCCTGCCTGTGCGTATCCGCACGCAGACAGGTTGGCGCAGGCGGGTAAGTTTCCGCGTAGTTCCGCGATAGTTGCCAATGGCAACGTAAAAGTAGTTTTTATCGTCCCGCCAAACTACATTAAACTTTGGCAGATGCTTTTTAATTAATTGAGCTTCTAAAATCAACGCTTCAATTTCCGAATCGGTTTCTATGAAACCGATTCGCCCTCCGAAGTCTTGACGAAGGAGGGTTCGTTCCCACCACGTTTTGCCATGAAAATGATTTTTCACCCTTTCTTTTATATTTATTGCCTTTCCGATGTATATTATTTTTGATTTTTGATTTTTGATATTTGATTTTTCGTAGAATAAATACACCCCCGCAGTTTTCGGTAGTTCTTCAAATTTTTTCTTAGTAATATATTGTATATTTTTCATGATCTTACAACATAATTATAACACAACCCTCAACTATTGACAGTATTACTCTAGTATGCTACCACCAATTTATGGGTAAATAGCTTATTTCAAGTTATTCCCTTGTACTTTTAAGGAAGGAACACCCACGATGAGTGGCACATCCTCGGATTTCCCTGTCTCGTCCCAAAAGTTCGAGATCTTCAAGAATCTCGGAATTCTGACGGTGCCGGCAAGCTACATCCATAAGACAAGGTTGGCCGATTTCTATAAGAGGCACCAGGGTGGAAAGAGAAAGTCGTTCTATTACTACGACAGTGATATCAACGACCAAAACTTCGCTAACCCAAGCCGGATTCTCAAACCCGGTGAAAAATTCCAGGTGGACGTTGTCCGTCAGGTCTTTAGAGGAGAAACGACATCAGAAGAACGCATGGCATTTTTGGCTGTCCATAGGGGCATCTATTTGGGTGCTCAAGGTGCCAGCCTGGTCTTTGATGACCAAAAGATGCGCACTGACTTGCCCAAAGGCAAGTGGTACTCCTCGTTCGATGAGAAAGATCGGCTCTGGCAGGTCACTAACGGCCGCCGCCGTGTGCCGTGCATCCACGCCTACTCGGACGGTGACTTCTACTTCAGCCTCGGCTTCTTCGAGAGTGTCTGTGGCGACCACGTCTGTTTCTTCCTCTTCCGCGACTGCTCGCAGAAATAGTACTTTGGTTCTTGGATTCTGAAAAGAGTCCTTTGAACTATTTGGCCCTTGCTGACCATGTGTTGGCAAGGGCTTTTTTCTTTTTCTAAAGTGATGGGGTCAGACCCAGGCCTGACCCCATTTCCCCTCAGGCCTGACCCCATTTCCCCTGTTTCCCACGGCCTGCTTTCGCACGGGAATACATACAAGGTTAGGAATGCAGCCTTGATTTGAAGCGGACTTTTAAGTATAATAGCAGACTCATATGTCAAACGATTTTATAAAAATTAGAGGGGCGAGAGTACACCCCAGTAGTAGAATGCTTCGTGTTCACTACGGGGCAGGTAATCTCAAAAAATATGAAAGGTGATTTTATCAAAATAAGAGGTGCTAGAGTTCACAATTTGAAAAATATAGATTTAGATTTGCCCAAGAATAAATTAATTGTCATTACGGGACTTTCTGGATCAGGGAAGTCTTCCTTGGCTTTTGATACTTTGTATGCTGAAGGGCAGAGAAGGTACGTTGAATCACTATCTGCTTATGCTCGGCAGTTTTTAGGCGTTATGGACAAACCAGATGTTGATAAGATAGAAGGGATAAGTCCGGCTATTGCCATTGACCAGAGAAAAGCCATGCACAATCCAAGGTCAACTGTTGGAACTATTACAGAAATTTATGATTATCTCAGACTCCTCTTTGCCAGAATTGGAAAGCCTCATTGTCCTAACTGCGGAAAACTAATTTCAAGGCAAACGGTAGATCAAATTGTTGATCAAGTTCTAAAACTTCCTAAAAATTCTGAGATTTTGATTTTGGGACCTGTTATTAAGTTAAAAAAAGGAGAACACCAGGCAGTTTTACAAGAAATACAAAGAAGTGGTTTTGTCAGGGCCAGGATTGACAAAGATATTTATTTAATAGAAGAGGCAGTGTCCCGATCACAAAGTGATCGAGGATCCTCGACAAAGTCGGGACAAAGCTTCTTAGATAAAAATAAAAAGCACAACATTGATGCAGTGGTTGATAGATTGATATTAAATAGAGAATTGGATAGATCAAGATTAGTTGATTCGCTAGAAATCGCTTTAAAATTAGGAAAGGGAATCGTTGTTGTAAATGTTAGACATGTTCTAAATGCTAGAAGTGTTAAAAGAAAAGAAAATCAACCATTAGAACAAGCGAAGCGATCTAACATTACAACAGACATAACATTCTCGGAGCACTTTGCATGTGAGGATTGCGGAATTTCTTTACCGGAATTAGAGCCAAGATTATTTTCTTTCAATAATCCTTATGGAGCTTGTAAAGATTGTACTGGCCTTGGAGAGAAGTTAGAAGTTTCTCCGGAGCTTGTAATTCCAAATAAAAATTTAACTATTGCCCAAGGAGCAATTTGGCCCTGGGCTACTGCTTCACATAAAGTGGGTAGGCAGGGGTACTATTACTGGAAACTTTCTGGACTTTCACAAAAATATAACTTTTCATTGAATGAACCGGTAAAAAATCTGTCTCAAAAAATCATGGATATTATTTTATATGGAGACAAAGAATTTGAAGGAGTAGTGGGAAACCTTGAAAGAAGATATCATTCAACAGACTCTGATTGGGCTCGGCAAGAAATTGAACAGTATATGGTACAAAAACAATGCGAAAAGTGCTTGGGAAAAAGATTAAAACCCGAAGTTTTAGCCGTTACTGTTACCGATGAATCAATTGATGAAATCGTTGATTTGTCAATTGATAAGTTAAAATTTTTTTTTGAAAATATTTCAAAAAAATCTAACATCCAACATCTAACACCTAATGATCTAAAGATAAGTCAGCCAATAATAAAAGAAATTATTGAAAGGGCGCAATTTTTGCTTGATGTTGGGTTAGATTACTTAAACTTAGACCGAAAAGCTTCAACTTTGTCTGGAGGAGAAGAACAAAGAATAAGACTGGCTACACAAATTGGGTCAAAGCTTTCAGGAGTTTTGTATATTTTAGACGAGCCGTCAATTGGTTTGCATGCAAGGGACCAGCATAGGCTAATTGAGACTCTAATTAAGCTAAGGGATTTGGGCAATACAGTTGTGGTTGTAGAACACGACCCGCAGACAATACTGGCAGCTGACTGGATTGTAGACATTGGCCCTGGCGCCGGAAAGCACGGAGGCAAAGTTGTTTTTGAAGGAACGCCACAGAAACTTTTGAAGTCCCACACTTTGACTGGAAACTACTTGTCGGGGAGAAAATTGGTATACCAAAAGACTGACGGCCGTCAAAGTATTAGTATAAAAGAAAATCAAAAATATTTAATCGTAAAAGGGGCAAGAGAGCACAATTTAAAAAATATTAATGTTAAAATACCCTTGGGTAAATTTATTTGTGTAACAGGGGTTTCGGGTTCTGGTAAATCTTCTCTAGTATCAGATATTTTAGCTCGTGCCTTGCTAAAAAAGTTCTACAGGGCAAAAGAAGAGCCGGGCGTTCACAAAGAAGTTTTAGGAACGGAAAACTTAAATAAAGTTGTTTTAGTTGATCAATCTCCTATTGGCAGGACGCCAAGGTCAAATCCGGCAACTTATACCGGAGCTTTTTCTTATATAAGAGATATTTTCACAAAAACAAAAGAAGCCAGAGTCCGCGGTTATTTAGCTGGCAGATTTTCTTTTAATGTTAAGGGTGGTCGCTGCGAGGCATGTGAGGGGCAGGGGGTCAAAAAGGTAGAAATGTATTTTTTGCCGGATATTTACGTTGAATGTGAGGAATGCCAAGGCAAAAGATACAATAAAGAAGTTTTGGAAATTTCGTACAAAGATAAAAACATTTCAGATATTTTGCATTTAACAGTTGAGGAGGCTGCCGAATTTTTTAAAAATATACCCGGTATTTATGAAAAAATGAGAACATTGAAAGAAGTTGGGCTTTCTTATATTGAGCTTGGCCAAGCAGCTACTTCTTTGTCTGGCGGAGAAGCACAAAGAATAAAGCTGGCAACAGAACTTTCGAGGAGAGACACCGGAAAAACTTTATATATTTTAGACGAGCCGACAACAGGGCTTCACTTTGAAGATATTAAAAAACTGGTTTCTGTTTTGAGAAACCTTGTTGAAAAGGGCAATACAGTCCTATTAGTAGAGCATAATTTGGACCTGATTCGTTGTGTGGATTTTGTAATAGATCTGGGCCCAGAAGGCGGTGAAAAAGGGGGAGGGATTGTCACGGAAGGCACCCCAGAAGAAGTTTCAAAAAACACAAAAAGCTACACAGGAAAATACCTGAAAAAAATTGACTTTACTTAATAAATTACTATAATAGAAGTCAGTTCTCTGTTTCTCAACCTTTGTTGGGCTAGAGCCTAAGGAGATGCACCGTGGAGATTACCGAGGTTCGTATCAAGTTCATGGAGTCTAATGGAAAACGCCTGCTGGCTTTCTGTTCGGTCACATTTGACGACGCATTTGTTGTGCGTGACTTGAAGATTATTGAAGGAAGCAAAGGGTCATTCATCTCAATGCCTAGCCGTAAGCTAACTGATAGTTGCCCTTGCTGTGGGTACAAGAACTACTTGCGCGCTAAGTTCTGTAACCAATGTGGGGTGCGGATTGATGAAAACCGTGCCATTTGCGACGCCAACGGGCGGGCTAAGCTGTACGCTGATATCGCTCATCCCATCAATTCCGCTTGCCGCGATATCATCCAAAAGGCTGTTCTCAAGGCGTATGAAGAGGAATTAGAGCGGTCTAAGCAGCCTGGCTACGTTTCGACATACGATGAATAATACTCATCAGATATGGACTGGCCTGTGTGAAGATAAAGATTTTCAATCCCTGTGCACCCAATAAAGATGGGTCCACGGGGATTTTTTTGAAAAGCTATACTGGCGAGTATTTAAAACAATTGAAATAGTAAATTTTATTTGATATAAAGCGGTTGTGGTGTTTTATTCTTTGTTTAGAGGAGTATGGCAATGATGATTTTGCTGCCTTTTATGGACATTCTTGCCTTGGCTTGTTACTTAAAGCGCCTGCTTAAAGAAGTTCCTGCGATAAGATTAGCGTATCTTGCCCATAGCCAGGACATTCCAGCTGCATATAGCAACAGATTGCGTATGGCTGCTCGTCGTTTTTTGCATTTGTCAAAAGAGGCCAGGGAGTATTTGTCAAAACAGGAATTGTCGCAAACTGCAGGTGAAATGGCAACCACTCTTTATTTTGTGACAATTGAGGTCCAGGAACTTTATAAGCTAATTGATGACTATGAAGTTCCGATGTACCACAGAATGCGCAACATAAGAGATGAGCAGGTCATAGATCTTGCAACAAAACTGACGAAGCTCATTAAGCTTCTCAAGGTCGCATAGATCTGCAAAACAACCTCGGGTCAACTTGCCTGAGGTATTTTTTTATAAAACCACTTGACAAGCTGTGCAAAATTTCTTAAATTGTAGTATCTAAACTATTTGAATCTTGTAGCTTGTAGTTAGAATCTGGAATGGAATAAAGAATGTTGAATCTATGGGAAATTATCCTATATTCTGTATTCTAAATTCTATTCTAACTTCTAAATACTAAATTCTAGATTCTTACGATAATGACTATCAAACCACTATCAGATCATATTTTAATAGAGCCGGTTAAAGAAGAGGAAAAAACAAAATTCGGTATTTTATTACCAGAAACTGCTAGCAAAGAAAAACCCGAGGAAGGAATTGTTGTTGCTGTTGGTCCTGGTAAAAAAACAGAAGATGGAAAAATAATTCCAGTTTCTGTAATACCCGGGCAAAAGGTTTTGTTTACAAAATACGGTCCAAATGAAATAAAGGTTGAAGATAAAGAATATTTGATAGCAAGGGAGGAAGACATACTCGCGATTATAGAATAATCGCTGAATTTTCAATTTTCAATTATCAATTTTCAATAAAATTCTTAAATCATAAATATTAAATCTTAAATCAAAATTATGAGCAAACGAATAATTTTTAAAGAAGATGCGCGTAAAGTTCTAAAGCGCGGATTAGACAAGGTTGCAGATGCCGTAAAAATAACATTAGGGCCAAAAGGCAGAAATGTTGTTTTGGGTTCTGGATTTGGAGGTCCAACTATTACCAACGACGGTGTTACTATCGCTAAAGATATTGAACTAGAAGACACAATGGAAAACATTGGGGCTGAAATTATAAAAGAAGTTGCCTCAAAAACTAATGATACAGCGGGCGACGGCACCACTACGGCAGTTTTACTTTGCCAAGCTATTGCCACAGAAGGGTTAAAAAATGTGGCTGCAGGAGCCAACCCCTTAGCTCTAAGAAAAGGGATTGTTAAAGGAAAAGACGCAATTGTTTCTGCTCTAAAGGATATGTCCAAAAAAATAAGCACCAAAGAAGAAATTTCGCAAGTTGCCACTATATCAGCTCAGGACAAAGAGATGGGAGATTTAATTGCAGAGGTTATGGAAGAAGTCGGTAAAGACGGAGTGGTAACAGTTGAAGAATCAAAAACATTCGGTCTTTCAAGAGAAATTGTAAAAGGTTTGCAGTTTGACAAGGGATATATTAGTCACTACATGGTTACAAATTCAGAAAAAATGGAAGCTGTTTTAGAGGATCCCTATATTTTAATTACTGATAAAAAGATTGGAGCGCTTCAAGAGCTTTTACCTATTTTAGAAAAAGTAGTAAAAACAGGTAAAAAAGAGTTGGTGATTATTGCAGATGATGTTGAAGGAGATGCTTTGGCAACCCTAATTGTCAACAAACTAAGGGGCATATTTTCAGCTTTGGCGGTAAAATCTCCAGGTTTTGGAGACAGAAAAGAGGAAATGCTTGAAGATATTGCAGTGGTAACCGGAGGTCAAGTTGTTTCAGAAGAAAAAGGAATGAAGCTAGAAAATGTGGAACTAGAAATGCTGGGAAAAGCCAGAAAAATAATCTCAACAAAAGAAAACACCACAATTGTTGAAGGAAAAGGCGCCAAAGAAGAAATTGAAAAGAGAATTTCTCAAATTAAAAAAGAGAAAGAAGTTTCAAACTCTGATTTTGACAAAGAAAAATTACAAGAAAGACTAGCAAAACTTTCTGGCGGAGTTGGAGTAATAAAAGTTGGCGCTGCTACAGAAGTTGAACAAAAAGTAAAACAGCACAAATTAGAAGACGCTTTACATGCCACAAGAGCTGCAGTTGAAGAGGGTATAGTGCCTGGCGGAGGAGTTGCACTATTAAGAGCAGCTGCATTCAATATTTCAGTTGAGCTAGGGGATGAGTCAACAGGTGTTGCAATTTTGAGAAGGGCAATAGAAGAACCTCTTAGGCAGATTTCACAAAATGCTGGAATTGACGGTGCCGTGGTGGTGCAAAAAGTGAAGGAAGGAGAAGGTGACTTTGGATTTAACGCAGATAAGATGGAGTACCAGAACTTAATTGGAAATGGAGTAGTTGACCCTACTAAAGTAGTCAGAACAGCTTTGGAAAACGCAGTATCAGCAGCTTCAATGTTACTGACTACAGAAGCAGTAGTTGGAGATTTACCGGAAAAAAAAGAAAAAGGAATGGGGGGAATGGGGGGAATGCCTGGGATGGACGGAGAATACTAAACGAAATTTCTAATTTCTAATTCCTAATTTCTAAGGGCGGCGGGAGTGCGCCGCTTTTGAGTTGACTTATTTCGTGGAATTTAGTATAAGAAGATGGTTTCTTTAACAACTAAAAATCGAGGTTACGATGTTAGACTACGTCCTTCGCATGCGTGATTTGGTGCATGGCACTATTCTCTTTACCAGAGAAGAAATGCTGGTTATCAACCATCCGTTTTTCCAGAGGTTAAGGCATATCAGGCAAAATGATGTCGCCTTCTATGTCTACCCCTCAATGAACACTTCAAGGTTTGAGCACACTCTCGGGGTGTGCAGAGTGGCAGGTATGATGGCTGAAACTCTCACTAAAAGCCCGAAGTGGGGAGATTACTTTAAGGAGCTAAAAAGAGAAACCGGCATTAAGTCAAAAAAGGATTTTGTGAAACTGTGCCGCTTCTACGCCCTTTTGCACGACATCGGCCACTTTCCCTTAAGCCATCTCTTTGAGTATTCAATGGAAAGCTGGTCAGGAAGTGTGGCAAACTACAAGAGAGCAGTAGAAGAGTGGACTGGAGTCAAAGGATTTGAAAAACTGCACGAAGGATTGGGAGCCGTAATCGCAAAAAAAGTTGTCCAAGACGTAGAAATTACCGGCGGTCTGGATAATGCTCTTTTTCGGCTTATGACTGAAAAGGATTTCTTGCCAACGGATCCATTATTTGTGGCAAAGTCAGTCGTTGATTCAGATATTGACGCTGACCGCATTGATTTTACACAAAGAGATGGGCTCTTGGCAGGAGGCGAGTATGGGCACTACGACACAAGGAGGTTGTGTGACTCGGTATTTATTGAGCAAGATGGAATCGGCTGGTTGATTGCTTATTCTGAAAAAGCATTAACCTCAATGGAAGCCCTCCTGCTTGATAGGTACCGAATTTACGAGTGGGTTCACTTTCACCACAGGGTGATTGCCGTGAAGATGCTGGTGATGTTTTTGGTGGGGAAAACTTTGGAAACAAAGCTTATTGCCAAGGAACACTTCAATCACCAGAATGTGGAAGAATTTGCGCTCAAAGATGACATCTGGCTTTGGAACATTTTGAGAAGCGTCCAAACAGAAGACAAGTACACAAAGCTGGTCCAGGGAGCTGTTTTCTACCGCCAGAAAGAAAACATTCTGAACCTCTGGAAAACCAGGCCGTACTACCACGCTCTTCAGGAGGAAGTGGCGGAGAAGGCTCGCCAAAACCTGCCACTCGATTTTGACAAAACGATTTCTTACCAAAGACACCTTAGCAGTGTTGGTAACATGGATATGCCAGCACTAATCTTTGAGGTTAAGTTTGATCCTGTTGGCAAGAAAGCGATTTATCTCTACTCTGAAGCAGAAGGAAAACTCACCGGTAAAAGCCTCCTTGATGTTTCAAAGCTTGTTTCTGGACTGAAGGAAATCTGGAATGATGAGCCCCAGTACTTTGTTTTGCTTGTGGAAGACAATGTCAAACGCAGGGCAAAACAGCTTACTGAAAAATGGGTTAAACTGACTGTGGACTGGATTCTCAACCCTCGTTTGTGGTAAGGTGAAAGTGAGACACACATAACATTTCTTGAAAGGAGGAAAACTATGGTTGAGTACTGTGTCTACTACCGTGAAGGCGGTGAGCCCTTCGTGGCTTATTACGGTAAGCCCTCGTGGTACAGTAATGATATACCGCGAGATAAGCGGGAATTCCCAGATGAAATAAAGATGCTGGGCATCCCCCTCATCAAGAGAGACAAAACTCTCGACGAGATGACTGAAAGGGATTTCAGAAGATGGGGACCGTATAATATTCGGTACGCTGCCAAGGATGTCTCTCTTTCTCGGGCAGAAGTAAATCATTAAGTACTTTAACAACAAAGGTTTCATTCACAGAGACCCCAGAGCGAAGCTAACCACTCCGCTTTTTTCTTGTTATTTTTTTTGAAAATGATATACCTAAACTAGCCCTATCACAGTTCAAGGTTGTCAATTGCAAAAGGGAGTTTTTGATGCAAGTTTCTATTATTGTCGAAACGCTTCGCATGAGTCCCTTGTCTTTTGGAGGTGAAATATTGCCTGTTTTTACCACTGCTCAAAAAGCTGAACAGTTCATGCTTCAACTTTCAGAATCAGACTGGGAGAGGCCAAATAATGTTGAGCTGGTGGTTATTGACACTACCCTCGGAAAAATAAGATTGAACGTCATGAAGAGACGGTCAAGAATCAACAAATATGTTGTTGACCCGCCAAGATTTGACTCCCCAGTTATTACTGAAAAGTCAAAATCGCTGTTTGAACAAGAGCCCTAATGGAAATGGGCTTTTTTCTTGTGCCGCTTTTGAGTTGACACAGTTTTCTTTATCAATATAATTAAGTTACCATGGCAAAGAAAAATATTACAATTGAAAATTTGGCAAAAATGATTCAAAAGGGCTTTGAAAATACTGTAACAAAAGAACAGTTTTCTGTTTTGGAAAATGAGGTTAAAGTTATCAGAAAACATCAAATTGCCCACACTATTTACAGGGATGAATTCGAAAAACTAGAAGAAAGAGTAAAAGAAATAGAGAATATGCTTGGAGCAATTTTAAGAAAATGATTTTTATAATTTTTGAGAAGCGGCGCAAAGCGCCGCTTTTGATTCTTTCTTGCATTGAGTTTAATTTTTGATAGAATAGAAATATGGAATGTCCAAATAATCATAGGGAATTAGAGAAAATGTTATTTCATAACGTTGGGGTTGACTACTGCCCAGAATGTATGGGAATTTGGTTTGACAAAGATGAACTCACTTACGCAAAAGACGATAAAGACCAGCAGTTAAACTGGGTTGATTTTGATGTTTGGCGACACAAGGAAAAGTTTGAAGTACTTTTAGTTAACCGCAAGTGTCCTGTCTGCAGAATTCCATTTGTGCAAATAAACTACGATAATTCAAAAGTAAAAATTGATTTTTGTAAAAATTGCCAGGGAATATGGCTTGACAGAGGAGAATTCAAACAGATAGTGGTGTATTTAAAAAGCAAAGCAGACTATGAAATTTTACACCACTATACAAAGAATCTGACCCAACAATTATGGGAAGTGTTTACGGGACCTCAAAAACTAAGGGAGGAACTTTCTGATTTTTTGATGGTTTTAAAATTACTGAATTACAAATTCATGGCGCAGCACCCCCATTTAAATAAAATTATTGAGGAAGACCTGCCCAAATAAAAATTAACCTAATTTCTAATTAACCTAATTAACCTAATCAAATATAAATTTCGAATGTCTAATTTCTAGGAAACTTAGGCATTGAGTATTTCGTCATTATTTATTGATTAGAATAATTAGAACAATTAGAATAATTAGAAATTTTAAAATATGGACATATCAACAATTGCTATTTTAGCAATCATTGTCGTTATAGTTTTATGGATTGTTGTAGTTTTTAATAGCTTGGTTGCCCTAAAAAACAGGGCAAAGGAAGCATGGTCTGATATTGATGTGCAGTTAAAAAGAAGGTATGACTTAATTCCTAACTTAGTAGAAACTGTTAAAGGCTATGCAACACACGAAAGAGAATTGTTTGAAAAAGTGACAAAAGCGCGTGCTGATGCTATAGGGGCTCAGGGGATAAGTAAAAAAGCAGAAGCAGAAAACATGCTATCGGCAACCTTAAAAAGCCTGTTTGCTGTTTCTGAAAATTACCCGGAATTGAAAGCCTCGGTTAATTTTTTAGAGTTGCAAAGAGAGTTAACCGACACAGAAGATAAAATTCAAGCTGCTAGAAGGTTTTACAATACTAATGTAAGGGATCTCAATATTAAAATAGAAAGCTTTCCAGCAAATACAGTTACAGGCTTGTTTGGATTCAAACAAATGGAGCTTTTTGAAACAGCCAGTGAGGTAGAACGTGAACCAGTATCAGTGAAGTTCTAATTGATTAAACTGTTCTATTTGTTCGATCACTTCGCTTGTCTAAATTTTTACATGGGTAAAAGAATAGAATATGGTTTTTATCGTCTTGAAGTATGGAAATTGGGAATGAGTCTGGTGGATGAGATTTATATACTTACTAAGAAATTCCCAAAGGAGGAATTATTTGGCTTAACATCTCAGTTAAGGAGAGCATCAATTTCCGTACCATTAAATATTTCAGAAGGCAGTGTTAAAAGAACAAAAAAAGATTTTGCATATTTCGTTAGAGTTGCTTTAGGATCTCTTATGGAAACGATGACTTGTATTGAAATATCTTTCAATCAAAAATATATTACTCAGTCAGAATACAACAAGGTTCAAGATATGGTCCAAGAATTATATTTTAAGTTAATTTCACTAGATAAATTCTTAACTAAAAAATAACAATTCTAACAATTAGAACAGATCGAACATTACAACACTATGCCGAGCATATATAAACACGCTGATTTAAATACCCGCAAAACGTGGTTTTTAATAACCATTTTTTTGCTTTTTATCATTGCAGTCGGTTGGCTTTTCAGCTATTTGCTAGGCAGCAGTGCCATTTTATACTTCGCTGTATTTTTAAGTATTGCAATGAGTATTACAAGCTATTGGTTTTCTGATAAAATTGTACTGGCGATGAGCCACGCCACTCCTGTAACAATGAAAGAAAATCCAGAGCTTTACAGAATTGTAGAAAATTTATGTATTACCGCTGGTCTGCCAATGCCTAAAATTTACATTATTAATGAAAGACAGCTTAACGCTTTTGCCACTGGAAGAAATAAAAATCATGCAGTAGTTGCTATTACTCAAGGATTATTGGAAAGGCTTAACAAAACAGAATTAGAAGGAGTTATTGCTCACGAATTATCTCACATTGGAAATAGGGATATTTTGTTAAGCACAGTTATTGTAGTGTTTGCAGGCACAGTGGCATTGCTTGCTGATCTCTTTTTGAGGATAAGCTTTTTTAGTGGTGGCAGGCGTGATTCAAGGAATGGAAACGTAGGAGCACTTTTGATGATTTTGGGTATTGTTGCTGCTATTTTAGCTCCAGTTGCTGCCACTTTGATAAGATTGGCAATTTCCAGAAAGAGGGAATTTTTAGCTGATGCCGACGGTGCATTATTAACCCGCTACCCAGAAGGGCTTGCCAGTGCTTTAGAAAAAATTGATGCTGATATGACACCTATGAGAAGAGCTGCCCACAACGCCACAGCCCATCTTTTTATTGATTCTCCATTTAATGAAAGGCAAAGCCACAACTGGTTTGTAAGACTATTCCAAACCCACCCGCCAGTCCAAGAAAGAATAAAAGCGTTAAGGGATATACAGGTATGAAAATTTATTTTGCTGGATCAATTCGTGGCGGACGCGATGATAAAGAACTTTATCTACAGATAATAAACCGGCTTAGAAAGTATGGGGAAGTTTTAACAGAACATGTTGGCAACGCCACACTATCTCATCTGGGCGAAGATCACACCAATGAGTATATTTATAATCGTGATATGGACTGGTTGAACAATTCAGATATAGTCATTGCTGAAGTTACTACTCCAAGTTTGGGCGTTGGTTATGAGCTTGGAAAATCAGAAAACCAAAAACCTATTCTATGCCTCTATAGAGAACAAGAGGGAAAAAGTTTGTCATCAATGATTAGTGGCAATAAAAATATGCAGGTCGAAAAATATAAGAATTTATCAGATATTGAAGAAATCTTTGAGCAATTTTTTAAGAATATTGCAGTATGAAAATTATAAAAGATAAAATTGAAATTTCGGAATTAGAAGAAATGGCAAAGAATATGTTTGGCAATTTGGTAAAGGCAGTTGTGGACATTGAAAAGGGAATCATGTCGGTGGATGCTCCACTCCATTCAGATTTAATGGAATTTTTAATTGAACAAGAGAATTCAGAACCAAAAAATCTTTGGGGAATAAATTTTTACCCAGGAAAAGAGAATGGAGATTTTATTGAATTTGATTCAATGATTAATTTAAAGCCTGGGCTAGGCAACAGAACAAGAGGAGTCGAAGATACTGCAATAAAGAGTAAAATAGTTACAATTATCAATACTTTAGTTCAAAAATGACTACTTTGCATCAAAATCTTACAAAAGAGAAATGGCAAAAGTTGCCATTTTTTGAGCAGATGGCCAATATTGGAGCTGAAATTGGTAGAGCTATTAGTTGGCGTAAAAAAGACATAACAATGAGCAAAGCAGCTTTTGAGAGGGGATTAGAATTGCTAGATTTAACTATTGAGGACCCCAAAAATAAAAAATCTTTAAAAGAAATTTGTAGATTACGCGAGGTTCTAGCTGATTATTTTTATTTTAATAATGAGTATGGTTCAAGTGATGAGAATATGAATAATTATTTTTATGGTTTTAATTACGCAGCTGCGATAAAAGCATGACAATAATTCAATCAATAATTTTAGGGGTTATTGAAGGAGTGACGGAATTTTTGCCTATTTCTTCCACCGGGCATTTAATTTTAACTAACAAATTATTTGGAATTGAAGACGCCGATTTTACAAAGAGCTTTGAAATAGCGATCCAATTTGGTGCAATTTTGGCAGTAGTTGTTCTCTATTGGCAG
Source organism: Patescibacteria group bacterium (assembly GCA_038065835.1). Lineage (GTDB taxonomy): Bacteria > Patescibacteriota > Minisyncoccia > Minisyncoccales > Staskawiczbacteraceae > VGLO01. The sequence continues at coordinate 18,137 of JBBTQB010000044.1, forward strand.
AGGGTAATTTACAATAAAGATATTTATAAAAAGGTGCTAGTTGCTTTTTTACCTACAGCTATTTTGGGTTTTTTGTTTTATAAAATATTAAAGCAGTTTTTACTTTCAAACAGTTTAATTGTTTTATGGGCTTTGTTTTTAGGTGGAGTTTTTTTGATTTTGTTTGAGTTTTGGCATAAGTACACAGAAAAACACAAAAAAGAACACGAAGAAACACAAATAACAGAGGAGATTAGTTACAAAAAGTCATTTTTTATAGGAGTAGTGCAAGCTTTGGCAATAATTCCCGGAGTTTCGAGAGCAGGAGCCACAATTATAGGCGGACTACTAATGGGGATTAAGAGGCAAGCAATTGTTGAGTTTTCTTTTCTATTAGCGGTACCCACAATGGCAGCTGCCACAGCTTATGATTTATATAAATCAGCTGGCTCTTTTTCGTTTAGTGAATTTCATATTTTAGCTATTGGATTTATTGTTTCATTTGCTGTTGCAATGATCGCAATAAAATGGCTTTTGAGATTTATAAAAAACCATACATTTATTTTATTTGGGGTTTACAGAATCATTGTTTCTGTGCTATTTTGGATGATAGTTATAAGATAAAAATCTGGAGGGGTCGTATAGTGGCTATTACAATAGATTGGAAATCTATGACCCGCAAGGGTCTCATGGGTTCGAGTCCCATCCCCTCCGCCAATAGAAACTTCGCGATTTGAAAGTGTTGCTCCGCGCGGCCGCGTGGCG
>JBBTQB010000045.1:0-3976 GCA_038065835.1 Patescibacteria group bacterium
GCTCAAACTCGCGCTTTGCTCCGGGCTTCAAATCCCAGTCGGGGTGCTGGGATTTCCCTCCGGTAAATTTCCTGACGGAAATTTCCTCCGGGCCTGCCCTCGCGGCGCTCACCTTTCGCTTCGCTCAAACTCGCGCTTTGCTCCGGGCTTCAAATCCCAGTCGGGGTGCTGGGATTTGAACCCAGACTAAATCGTCCTTCACCCGCCTAAATTTTTACTAGTCGGAGAACTGGGATTCGAACCCAGACTAAATCGTCCCAAACGACTCGTGCTACCGTTACACTATTCTCCGGTAAAATTTTGGCGGACAAGAACGACTCGTGCTACCGTTACACTACACCCCGTGTATGTTCGTAATAATACCCAAAAAAAATTAATTTGTCAAAGATAAAAATACGTGATAAAATTTTTCAATGACTGATTTTTTAAGAAAATCCACTATCCCTTTTTTTGTTTTTGTGACGGGAGCCTGTGTTTTAATAATTGAAATTGTTGCCATTAGAATTCTTGCTCCTTACTTTGGCAATACGATTTATACTATTTCTGGTGTCATAACAATTGTTCTTTTGGCTTTAAGTTTGGGATATTATTCTGGAGGCAAATTGGCAGACAAGCATCCAGAAGAAAAGATTTTTTACGGAATTATTACTGTAAGCGGATTCACTGTTATTTTTTTGCATTTATTTTCGCTGATTTTTCTGCCAAGCATAGGGTACAGGTTATCTATTATTGAGGGCCCAATCATTTCATCTGTATTGCTGTTTTTTATGCAAAGTTTTTTACTTGGAATGATTTCTCCTTTTGCTATAAAACTTCAAAAAATGAGGCTTGAAGACTTAGGAGTGGGGAGCGCCTCTGGTCAAATCTTCTTTTGGTCAACACTTGGAAGTATTTTTGGCAGCTTGTCAGCTGGATTTTTTTTAATTCCTAATTTTGGAATTGATAAAATTGTCCTTAGTGTTGGTGTTTTGCTTATTGTTTTAGGATCGTTTGGCATTCTTGTCCTTAAGTTTTCTTATAAATTATTTGTCATATTTTTTTTGCTGGTTTTAACATCATATTTTGTATCTTCTCTTGATTTAAATATGAAAGGGGCAATTTTTGCTAAAGACAGCTTGTATCAAAAGGTTATTATTTATGAAGGAGTATACAATGAAAAACCAGCAAGGTTTTTACAACAAGATCGTAATTCATCTGCTGCAATGTTTCTTGATTCAGATGAGCTTGTCTATGAGTACACAAAATATTATGCTTTGTACCAGATTTTCAACAAAAATATAAAACAGGCCTTGATGATAGGAGGAGGAGCTTACTCTGTACCCAAAGCCCTTTTAAAAGATATTAGCGACGTTAAGATTGATGTTGCCGAAATAGACCCGCTTCTTTTTGATTTAGGCAAAGAGTATTTTAATGTACCTAGTGACCCAAGGTTAATTAATTTTGCAGAAGACGGCAGAAGGTTTTTGCATGACACAGATAAAAAATACGATTTTATTTTCAGTGATGCCTATTCTTCTTTTTTTTCAACGCCAGAGCACCTAACAACCCAAGAATTTTTTGAACTAGTAAAAGATAAGTTGACAAACAACGGAGTTTTTATTGCAAATGTGGTAGGTAGTTTGCCAAACCCTTCAACACGACCCAGGACAAAGCCAGAGTCATTTGCATTATCTGAAATAAAAACTTTCAAGAGCGTATTTAAAAACAGCTATTTTTTTGCTGTAAATTCTCCTGACTCCACAAAACCTCAAAATCTTATTTTTGTAGGGTACAAAGGACTAGATAAAATTGATGTTAACAAACCGGAAATACAACAAAGTAAAAACTATATCATGTCTAATCTTGCCTCAAAGCAAATTAATTTAGACAATTTTGAATTTTCTACATATCCAATACTAACAGATGACTTTGCTCCAGTGGACTACCTAATATCTAAAGAATTTACAAATCTAAAATAATTGATATAATGCGTATTGCGAGACATAATAATTTTCTATAAAAATTAAATCATGTAAACCGCGTTGTTGCGGCAACGCGACTTTCGTGGTGTCTCAGCAACGTAAAATTTCAGAAAAATTTGTACGTTGCGGGTATCGTATAACGGCATTACCCAACTTTTCCAAAGTTGTGACAGGGGTTCGACTCCCCTTACCCGCTTATTGTAAAAGTTATCCGATGTAAATTGGATAATTTTTAGAATATGGATATGGGAGTCGAACCCCAAGGAGGGGTCGGGAGGAAAGTAATTTCCTCCTGTGTAGGAAATTATTCAAAACCGAGGGTTTTGAAGGAGCCCGTCAGGGCGACGGGTTCTAGCGAAGCGGACTCCCCTTACCCGCTAAATTTTATTGCGATAAAATTTGAGCGAAGCTTTTTCCAATCCTTTAGATTGGGCGGCCCGTTCACCTTTATGTATAAGATTTTTTAGTTAAAATAGATGATTTGTAAGTTTTTAGCAGTACTTCATGGCCGAATCTTATCTGGTTGACAAATGGTCTTCATTATGCTAACATTGAGCCGTACTCCTGAATAGGAGTTTTTTAATAGAAGCCTAATTTTTGGGCTAAAAGTCATATAATTAAGACTATTTTTTATAGAAATGACTACGGTCATTTATATAATTAATCGTTCGGTCGGTGTATAAAAACAAGTTTTTACACACCTCCCTCACTCATAATTATGAAAAATACCAACATAGTACGTTCCATTATGCTAGGTTTAGTTTTGGGAATGTCGTTGTATGGGATATCTAAACCTCACATCATAAATGCTGATTTTGAAAAGCAAATTTTAGTAATTGATGATTATAAAGTTGTAAGAACAGTGAAAATGATAATTACTGCCTACTCAAGCACTTCTAATCAAACAGACGACACACCATTTACCACTGCCTCTGGTAAGTATGTGGTAGAGGGCATTGTTGCTAACAACATGCTACCATTTGGGACTAAAATCAGGATTCCTAAGATCTATGGCGATGAGATTTTTATCGTTGAAGACAGGATGCATAGCAGAAAGGGTAAATACCACATTGATATCTGGTTCCCAAATTATAAAGAAGCTAAGAATTTTGGAGCTGCAGTTACGGAAATAGAAGTGTTGGAAAGTTAATTCGCCAACTGGCGGAAGAAAACAAAAACCCGTCCGCGATATAAATCGGGACGGGTTTTTGCTTGTAGTTTATATTGAGCTGAGTCAAATTCTTGTGCACCATTCTTAAAATAGTTTGAACCCATTTCGCCCCTCGACAGGCTCGGGACGAGGGAAGCTCCCCCGCTTGCCCGTCCGAAGCCGAGAGGCGAAGGAGGGCGAAAATTCGGAAAGGCGGCTTCGCCGCGAACCGGGCAATTTCAAGTTTTTCTTTGGCGGCAAATTCTTTTATGAAAATTCAAAATCAAAATTTAATAAAAAAGAAAGAGCCGAATCGCGCGAGAGAGACGGCTCTCATGGGTCGGTCCCAGCAACGCGAGTTGCTAGGATTGCGGAGGGAGGACGGCGGGCTCCGAGGCCGCCAGTCGCTTTTGGCCGGAGTTGTAACCCTTAACCTCCTTCATCGACTGGACGCACTTCACGAACTGGAGACGGGGATCGTTGGAGTCGAGGTCGGTGTTAGTCAGCACGTACTTGGCAACGACGAGAAAGTCCTCAATCGAGATCTCGTAGTCGCCGAGATGAACCGTGTTGCCCATCGAACCGAACTCGAACGTTTGGACTTTCAATCCGGCAGGCTGCGTTCCCATACTGAGTATCAGAGACATGGCTATTCCTCCTCAAGGTACTAGATTACGGCGACACTCTCGCCGTAGAGTTCGTCGAATCACATATTTTCGACGATACTAAAGGTTAATATACTATGCCATAAAAGTCAAGAGACAGCAAGCGCCGCCTCTTGGGAGTCTTATTTGAAAAATTTTTCTTTTCTGCTTAGAGTGCAGGATTGGAACTATCATCAGATTGAGAATCTCAAAAATGAGAT
>JBBTQB010000046.1:0-5037 GCA_038065835.1 Patescibacteria group bacterium
AGGCATCGGTGAGCTCCGAAAACGTAGAATCTTTCCAAAATTCGCTTGCCCGAAAGGAATCTCAAAAATGGCTAATTTCTTCGGATTTTCTCGTTGACGATGCGCTGGGGGCATCGTCGACTCAAAAATCCTGTGAAATTATCTCATTTTTGAGATTCTCAATCTGATGATAGTTCGAATCCTGCAATCTAAAGTTATGAAAACAAAAAAGCCGACGTTAGTCGGATTTTTTGTGGATAAGCAGGGCTGTAAGCCGAATTCTGTTTTATGTGATTATCTATCTGTTCTCGGCATTACTGCCGGAATCAAGCGAACTACTTTTAACAGATTATCAGTATGTATTCCTGATGTTCTGCTTTGTTCTTGCACCCGGTAAGGATTTAGCCGTTTCATTCCAATCTTTCAATTGGATTCGCCAAGCACATATTACTATATGCTCGGCGCCTCATCCTTTCGGACTCGGCGTTTCTGTTCGCACCTCGCACGTTACCGTGTATGGCCGTTAACCATTACTTTTTTAACCCCATTTCTGGGAGTGGGAGTTCGGACTTTCCTCCCCCCACTAATTTTGTCCTGAAAGGATGCTATACTTGATCCTTTCTTTTAGTTTTATCCAAGCATTTTTATGTTCTTTAAGCTTTTTCTCCCTTTCTGAAGCATCCTTTCTTGCTCTGTATATTTCGCAATATATCAGAACCCATGGTCTCTTATGCTTGGTTGATCGAGATAAACCCTTATTATGTTCATTAATTCTTCTTTTTAGGTCAGAAGTAAATCCGATATAAAAAGATAAGTCTTTTTTACTTTGTAAAACATATAACATGAACATAAAAGGACAAAATTAGTGGGGGGTAATCACTCACCCTGCTTATCCAATTTAATGTTATCAAGCTAAAACACTTATGTCAAGTTTGTAAAACCCTTTAAAAAAGATTAAAATAACCACATGGAAATTTTGCCCAATAAAGATAAAAAATTGTTCATTGAAGTTAACGGAATACGGTTTGCCCGTTATCCCATAAAAACAAAGCTGATTACGCCAGAGGACAAAGATATCTCAAAAATTGTTGAAGAATATGCAAAAAAATATATCCAGCCAGATGATATTCTGTTTATATCAGAAAAGGCTGTTGCCATAACACAGGGCAGGTCTTATCCGATAAGTGAGATAAAGGCAAGCGGGTTGGCAAAACTTTTATCGCGCTTCGTCACAAAAACACCATTTGGCATTGGCCTTGGAAGTCCAGAAACTATGCAGTTAGCAATTGAAGAAGTTGGCATAGTAAGAATTTTGTTAGCAGTATTTGTGGGTGCAATCGGAAAAATTTTTAGAATAAAGGGATTGTTTTATATTATTGCGGGACACAAAGCAAGATCAATTGATGGAGCAGTACCATATGCGATACCTCCATATAATACCCATGTTTCAAAGGGGCCAGAAAATGCAAATAAAGTTTCAGATTTGATCTCTAAAAAAATTAACTGCAGGGTCGTTATTGTTGATGCCAATGATATTGGAGTAAATATTTTGGGCGCAAGCAAAGGCATAGACAGAAAGCTGATTGCTAAAATTATTAAAGATAATCCACTAGGACAATCTGATGAGCAGACTCCGATTGGCATTATACGTGAGTTAAAAAACTGATGTTGTTGAGAAAAGCTGAATTAAAAGATAAAAAAGAAATATTAGATATTACTAATCTATTATATTTAAATATTCCTGATTTTGTATGGAATAGAAATAACTTCATTCAAAAGCAAATTGAAAAAGGAGAATATTTTATAATAGAAGAGAGTGGGGAAGTGGCAGGAATTATGAGCTTGAGACAAAGAATGAACGGAATGCATATTGAAACATTGGCTGTTAAAGAAAAATTTCAATCAAATGGTTTTGGCACAAAATTTATAGAATTTGCTAAAAAAGCAAGCCAAGAGAGGGAATTTGACACTTTGTTTGCCTATTCTTTTTCTGAATATAATATAGCAGATTTTTATTTGAAAAGAGGGTTCAAGCTGATGAAATATGTTGGTTATTATAAGCATCATAAATATAATTGTTTTGGAATGAAGTTGAATGTGTCTAACAGATCTTTGATAAAAAGAATATTAAATATTCAGACGAAAAACGTAGGATTTGCTTCAGTAATTTTAATGGGATCTTACTTCTCATCTGCCTTATTGGGATTGTTAAGAGATCGGCTTTTAGCGGGGAGATTTGGAACAGGAAAACTAGACTCATACTATGCTGCCTTTACTGTTCCAGATTTCATTGCCTTGATAATTATTTTTGGAGCAATATCGGCTGCTATAATTCCAATATTCAGCTCATACTACGTGAAATCAAAAGAGGACGCGTGGCAGTACGTGTCTGCTGTTTTAAACATATTTCTAACAGTTTTAATAGTAATCTGCCTTTTATTGATAATCTTTGCGCCTCTTCTTGTTTCTATAATTGCTCCAGGATTTTCTGAAGAGAAAAGATTAAGCACAATACTGCTTATGCGCATTATGTTTTTAAGCCCTATTATCTTTGGGATAAGCAATGTTATAAGCGGAATTTTACAAGTTTTTGGCAGGTTTTTGGCAACAGCCCTAGCTCCCGTAATGTATAACATTGGCATAATTATGGGCATTTTATTTTTCGTGCCTATCTTAGGTATCACAGGACTTGCCTGGGGTGTTGTCTTTGGAGGAATGTTGCATCTCTTAATACAAATTCCTTCATTTTTTAACTTGGGCTTTAAATACCTGCCTGCCGGCAGGCAGGTCAGAGATATTTTTAATATAAGACATCCAGGAGTTTTAAAAACCATAAAACTAATGGCGCCTAGATCTTTGGGGATGGGGGCTATTCAGTTTAACTCAATTATAATAACTGCAATTGGGTCAACTTTGGCATCGGGGAGCGTGGCAATTTTTAACTTGGCAAACAATATGTCTTCAATGCTAACTAATGCCATTGCCATTTCGCTTTCAACAGCTGTTTTTCCGGCGATGTCTATGGCATATTCTCAAGAAAACAAAAAAGACTTTGAAAAGAAGTTTTCCGGCGCTTTCCACCAAATATTATTTTTAATAATTCCTTCAAGTATTTTAATTTTTCTTTTAAGAGCGCAAATAGTAAGAGTTGTTTTAGGAACAGGCAGATTTGGCTGGATAGACACAAGGTTGACGGCTGCTTGTCTTGGAATGTTCAGCTTGGGTTTGTTTGCCCAGGGCCTAATTTTTGTCTTGTCCAAAACTTTTTATGCTGCCCACAATACCAAGATTCCTGCAACTATCAGCGTCGTTGTTGTTTTGCTTAATATTTTAATGGTCTTACTTTTTGTTTGGCTATTAAGTTTTCCAGGAGTATTTTTAGATTCTGTAAAATACATATTAAAACTGCAGGGTATAGGCGACATAAGAGTTGTTGCTCTACCCATGGCATTTGTAATAATGGCGATAAGCCAAACTTTTTTACTTTTAATTTTCCTTTACAAAAAATTAAAAACTTTCAGGGTCAAAGATATTTCAAAATCGTTAATTAAAATTTTGATAGCCAGTGTTGTTATGGCTATCGCCGCATTTTTAGTAAGGCAAGGGTTGGTAATTTTCAAAATTATTGAATTGCAAACATTTTTAGGGGTATTTTTACAATTAACAATATCTGGTTTAACTGGCATAGTAGTTTATATTTTTGTTTCTCGACTGTTAAAGTCACAAGAACTCAAGATGATAAAAGAATCCTTCTTTAGAACAAATTTCCGAACTATTGACAAAAGTAAGTAAATGGTTTTATAATTAAAGAGTGGGGAAAATAGCCCCAACATAAGCACATTTTATATCAAAAAGATACTTACAGCAGTCATAGCCATAAGCTACTAAAATGGTCGGTATTTTATGGCTGTGACTGCTAGCGTGGCAGTTACGAAAACGAAACCGGACAAGTTCTATTGAACAAGTCCACAAAAGGAGAAGTAGACATGTCTACCATTTTCTCGATCGGTCAGATGAATCAGCTCGCCACCGCTCTGGAGAACGGAGTAATCCGTTTCTCTGTTACATCGGACGGTACCACGGGTCCTGAATGGATCAAGTGGTTCGATACGAATGGCTATCGACTCGATAGCGATGTCAGGGCTTTGCTCAAATCGGACAAATTCAAGCCGACGAAGGGCGTAACCTATCCAGTCTGTGTTCTCAAGGGAGAACGGTACGAAGACAGGGATAGGGTTACCAAAACCATTCGTGCCGACGCTGAGAAGCAAAAGTTCCCCGAGCCGCCGCTGGAGCTAGCTTGTTTGATCCGGAAGATGTTCACCAACGAACAAGTGCGTGAAATGGGCCTTTACTGGATCATTATCATGCACGAGGCCGTCAATCTTTCTGGCGATCTGCACCTGCTTGACGTGTCTTGCTATGGCGATGATCGGTGGCTCGCCCCCGACTATGACAATCCCGACGACGAGTGGGATCGCAAGCATGGTTTCGCCTTCCTCACCGAGCAAGTATCTTCAACTTAGGACTTTGTCCTTGGATTCTATGGTCCTTGACCTTGAATCCTTTGACTTACGTCGTCCCTGGGAATATCAATATTCCCAGGGATATTTTTTTGTTGTAAAATAGAAGTTGGTAATAGGCGAATCTTGCTTGAGATTATGGTTTCAGGCGGCCGAATCCAGTGTCCATATGTCCAGAGTATCTTTGATTACGGTTAAAGATAGTGCGGCATATGAGAAACTTTAAAAAATGAAGATATTTCAAAATCGTTAATTAAAATTTTGATAGCCAGTGTTGTTATGGCTATCGCCGCATTTTTAGTAAGGCAAGGGTTGGTAATTTTCAAAATTATTGAATTGCAAACATTTTTAGGGGTATTTTTACAATTAACAATATCTGGTTTAACTGGCATAGTAGTTTATATTTTTGTTTCTCGACTGTTAAAGTCACAAGAACTCAAGATGATAAAAGAATCCTTCTTTAGAACAAATTTCCGAACTACGAATTATCCTCAGGAGCTTCTGACCACTTGAAGCGGCGTTAAAAAGTTAATTC
>JBBTQB010000047.1:0-5705 GCA_038065835.1 Patescibacteria group bacterium
ATGCCGGTATCCACATTTCCAGCGTTCACCCTGAGCTAGGATCAAACTCTCAAAATATATGTAAGGTTAAAGCACCTTACAAGCTTATTCGAAACAACTTTAAGAATTTAAATCAAGCAAAGCGAAGATTTACCCATGCACCAATTTTACCACCCAATTACCAATCACAATGCGCGTGGCGAATAGCCACATTCCTAGCTGGGCGAAGCATTGTGAAAATTGTCCATGCAACATCTTACACTAATCTGCAACCATATAATTAAGATCGTAAAATTGGTGCTGGGCAAATACCGCTTTAACTCAACTTAAAATTTTTCCCCCAACGCAATCGGTTTCACTGCATTGGGATACCATATTTTTCAGTCCTGTAGTTCGAACCACAGGACTGAAATTTTTTCAAATTTCTTGCCCTTCGGTAAAATTCGGAAAAAAATACCCACGAAAATACTTATAAAAATACTTTCGTGGATGTTTATTTTAATTTTAATTTAGTTTTTAGTTGCTGGTTGTTAGTTCTAGTTATTTAGTTCATAGTTTTAGAAGACTACAAACCATTAAACCAAACTTTTAAACTAATAACTATTAACTAACTACATCTTAATCTAAATAAAATCCCTGTCAATAGTTTGTGGCAATTTAGCCGTATAGCTTGCCATGATTGCCGATCATTAAAAAGAGTACCGTATTTCTGTCTACTTCTTCGTAGATTACCCTTATATTACCCGTGATATTAATACTCCTCATATTCTTTAACTTGCCGCTAAGCTTATGATTGTTAAGGACGATATGAGTTGGATTTTTAAGGAAAGTATCAAGTCGTTTAAAGAATTGTACCTGCTGGTTTTTTGATAATTTTTTCAAGTCTTTTTTAAAGTCTCCATGGAAGTTAACTATCATAATAGAATCTTGCGAGCCTGTGAGACTGAATGAGCCCGCTGCGCAAAGCGCTTATTGGCATGATATTGCCGGCTTCTTTTAAGTAATTCTTTTTCTACACTTGGCTTTATTACTGGATCAAGAGAAACCGAAAACTCGCGAGTACGTATAAACTCCCTTAGGTGCGCGTTAATAATCGTAGAAAGAGGAAGTCCCAGTTCGGCGGCTATCTTTTTTGCAATTTCCTTTTCGCTTTTATCTACTTTAATATTCAAAATAGTTTTCATATGTGTATCCATAGTATATATAATAGTTATACTACGCTAAATAAAATCCTTGTCAATAGTTTAGGGTTCGCTACAGATCAATCGGTGAATAAGAGAGCACAGTAGACAGAATCTCGCGAGCTCGATTTAGTTCTAGCCACACCGAACACTCATCCATTAAATTTTTACAGCCTGCGATTTTTGAATAGATTTAATAAATTTTTCACCTTGTCTACCAAAAACATCTCTCTCAAATTCTTTTCCCTTAAAATAACCGGAAATCATATTAATCAGCCTAACTACCCTGTATGTTTCAACAACTTTCCTTTCAAAATCCATATCTTGTAACTTTTCTTGATCTAAAACTTCGTTATCTGAAACAATTTGTTCATCTGGAACTTTTCTCATTGGATCTTTTCCGAAATTAACTTCGTCTGGTTTTGATGATGATATTTCTGACATAAAATTTAATTTACATTAACTGGGCTGTTTCTATATTCCCAATTTTTAATCAATTTTGAATAAGTTTTTTGTAATCTTAGGTAATCTTCTTTTAATAATAGTTCCAACGTAATATTTGGATATAACCTTCTAAACTTTTCGTCTCTTATTTTTGAGTATTTCCACATAAAGTTTTTCACTTCAACATATAAATTATTTCCTGGTAGATAAAAATCTGGCGTGTAACTCTGCGTGACAAGATTGAAAGTTTTTGGTGAGTGTTCCCACTTGATTTTTAGAAAATTCATTAAGCGAGCAAAATTTGCTTCCCATCTGCTGTAAAAATAAATTGTGTCACTGATATCTTTGCGAATACCTCCCTTGCCTTTTGAGGCTTTGGGTGAAGTTGGCCTGCCACCAATGACCGCCATTGCACAATTAACGCTACAAAATTTTCTATACATCCATTGTTCTCTGAAAAACTCTTTTTTACATTTTAGATTAGCACAGATAATTTTTACCCTAGGAACTAATATTGCACCTTGCTTTATAATTCCATCGATACCGCGCCGCGGATTTTTTCTACCAATCAATGCTTTAGAAATCTTGGCTTTTTGTTCAATGCTCATCGGGCCTCTGTTTGCATTGTTAACCATTGCTGAACATCTATGACTACAATAAATTTTGGGATCACTTGGAGTAACTTTAAAAATATTTTCACATTCCTTTCTTTGGCAAGTTAGATTCTCCTTTTTAAATATAAAATCGAAAACTCCTCTTTTCCAATTTTCTTTCATTATTCTGCTCTGTAGCTCTTGATACTCTCTTTTATGATATGAATTATGAGCCATTGCATAATTATATCACAAAAATAAAAAAGCCTCCTACCTGGATCGAACAGGTGTGCACGGTTTACAAAACCGTTGCTCTACCACTGAGCTAAGGAGGCAAAACTATTTTTTACCGTTTTTCTTGTCTAATTCTTGGGCTTTTTTCCTTATACTGTGCAGTAAATGATCAATCTTTGTTTCGGTTTTTAAAATCCAAACTTTTGTTTTTGAAAGTAACCTGTGAAGAAACATTTGTTTTTCAAAAAAATGAAAGTGGGTGTCTTTTATTTTCTTTTCTAGGTCTCCTACTATTTTTGGTTTTTTAATTCCGTGGTGCCCATTCTTAGGCAGCTTAACCAATGCTGGAATTTTTCTATATAAGATAAAAAGTAATCCGCACAATGAAATTATGAAAATTATGAAAACAATAAGCTGAACCATGTTAATTTCTAATTTATAATTCTTAATTTCTATTAAATTTTCAATGCTTTAATTTTCAAACACGTTTAGAAATTGGTTAATTGGAAATTTAATGAAAATTAGAAATTAAAAATTAAATTTCATACCTAGTAAATCTCTTTACCTCAATATTCTCCCCTACTTTAGAAACCGTTTCTTCAATTAAATTATTAACTGTCTTTGAGTCGTCCCTGACCCAAGACTGACTAAGCAAAGAAATTGACTCTTTATACTTTTTAATTTTACCCTCCAAAACCTGCTTTACAATATTTTCCGGTTTACCCAAATCCCTCAATTGTTCTTTGTAAATTTTTGCTTCACCATCAATAATTTCTGCTGGGATATCTGTGTCTTTAATAAACAATGGCTTCATTGCTGCAATCTGCAGGCAAATCTCGTGAGCTAGTTTTTTAAAATCCAAAGATTTTGCAACAAAATCAGACTCGCATCTTATGTCCAGCAAAACTCCAGTTTTTAAATTTGGGTGAATGTAGGTTTCAATAATACCCTGCCTTGCCTCTCTACCAGTTTTTTTACCAGCTAAGCTTTTGCCCCAAACTCTCAAAAGCTCTTTTGCTTTTTTTACGTCGCCACTTGACTCTTCCAGAGCTTTTTTTATTTCATTTGGAGAAACCCCTGTTTCTTCGCGAAGTTGTTTAATATGTTCAATATTAGTCACTTTAGGATCTAGGATATAGGATTTAGGATTTAGGGTATTTTACTACACCCTACACGCTAAATCCTACCCCCTTGTGGTTAGAATTACTTCTTGAACTTTGTCCAGAATATATTTAACAGAACTAATTGCATCATCATTGGCCGGAATTGGATAATCGGCCAAAGTTGGGTCAATATTTGTATCAACAACACCAATAATCTTAATCCCCTTTCTTTTGGCCTCTCTGACGGCAGTTGCATCTTTTTTTAGGTCAAAGATTAAAACTGCATCTGGTAACTTTGTTAAGTGTTTGATGCCCTCAAATTTAATTTTAAGTGATTGCAATTCTTTCTCAAAATTCATTCTTTCTTTTTTTGTATACTTTTCTAATTCTCCGCTTCTTATTTTACTCTCTAAATCTTTGAAATAATCTACTCTTTTTAATAGTGTTTCAAAGTTAGTAAGCGTGCCTCCCAGCCATCTTTCAACAACATATGGAGCTTGGCATTCATTAGCTGCAGACCTTACTAGTTCCTTAACTTGAATTTTAGTTCCAACAAAAAGTATTGTTTTATTCTCTTTAACCAAACTTCTAATAAACTTTAATGCTCTTTCAAATTCCTTGGCCGTTTTATCCAAATCAATAAGATGAACATTGTTCCTAATGCCGATTACATAAGGTTTCATCTTAGGATGCAGTTTTGAAACAGTATGTCCAAAATTCACTCCTGCCTTTTGCATATCTTCAATACTAATTTTAACATCTTCTTTTTCCATTTATAATTTATCAACGAATGCACGAATTAAACCCAAATTTACGAATTCGCAAATTCGTAATAAATTTGCTTATTCGTTGATTAATTTTCGTTCTTTTATCTTTTTTATTTTCTTAGGTTTCTCTGATCTCTTTGCTAATTTTTCCTTAAATTTTTGCACTCTGCCTAAAGTATCTAAAACCTTTTCCTTTTTAGTATAAAATGGATGGCACTGAGCGCATATTTCAGTTTCAATAAATTCCTTAGTTGAGCCAACAAAAAAACTGTTGCCACACGCGCACTTTACAGAAGTTTTTGGGTAATAAGTCGGATGTATATCGGTTTTCACCCCGTTAGAAGAGTCTTTGCAAAATGCTAATCATGAGACCCGGTCTCGTCAACGAGGCCGGGTCTCGTAGGGGTCTCATTGAAGCTTTTTGCTTGCTCTTGTTAATTTAAACTATTTATATATATTCCTAGCCCCTGAAGTTTTTACTACTATAACCAAACTTCTAACGGGGTCATGATGTATATATTAACAAACTTTTAAAATAAAGGCAATAGTTTTATAAAAAGCCGCCCTTGCACACAAGAGCGGCTGATGTTTGAGTTTTTACAATGAGCTATTTTACGCGCTCTCCCTGGAATTGAGCCTCGCCCCAAACTTCAATATAGAAGTAGCTGTAAGTGTAATCTCCCACAACAAGGAGAGGATCGTTAAAGGAAAATTCCTCAACGTAGAATTCTGCCTGCGGGCAAATCTTTTTAAGATCTACCGCCGTTTGCAGAACGTATTCTGGCACAGGTTTTTGGTAGTCATGCAGGAAGAATGAACTCCAGCCGATGCGAGCCCATACGTTGGGAACATCCCTAACAGATCGTTTCAGAAAAAACAGGGCGCAGGACATTGCTGCAACTATGCTGGTGAAAGACCAACAAAAGAAGCTGGTAGCCTCATTAGAAGCAGAAAGGGCCAATGAGCTAACAACTAATGTCATGACAGCGCAGATAGGCCAGAAGTTGCCCAAGCATCGGAGTGAAGCCCGACGAGTAGCATCCTTTGTTACCTTCTGCTTGTAAGCCTCAACCGTCTCTGGGATGAAAGGCTTAATACCCAACTTGTCCATTCCCTTTCGCAATGGCAAGGGGTTCCGTTGCTCAGTCTGCAATGGTAACTGAGCGCGCTCGAGCCCCAAACTACGCTCCAGCACAGTGTAGCCAAGGAGATGCTTGGCTTCGATGGCAAGCTGATCAAAGTTGATTAGCTCGTCAGATCGTTGGGAAACCTCTCCAGGTTCCCTAACTAACAAGTCCATCATCATGACCGAATTCCTCCAAAAAAGGTGCAGAAAATAAAAAAACTCTTTAGAGTGCAGGATTCGAACTATCATCAATTGAGCAAGCGAATTTTGAGGAAGAT
>JBBTQB010000048.1:0-26494 GCA_038065835.1 Patescibacteria group bacterium
ATGCCATACCCTCATTTTACACGCTCGGTGGTCAGAAGGTGCTGAAGGATTGCGAAAATATTGACAAAGTATAGGTCTATTGTTATACTAGTTATAGTGTTGTTTAAAAAAATCGCCCTAGATTAGGAGAACGTCATGAAGAAGGTCGTTTGTTTCGTAGCATTGTTAGCCTTGGTTGCCTGCAACAATGTCGCCCTCGCCGCTGACAAAAAGGCAGGAGACAACAAAAAGGTGTTCTTAGAGATCAAAAAAGAAATCAAGGACACCGGTTTCAAATTGGATTACGAAAACAAAGTGACTTCTGACTTTGGTATCATCACTCACATAACACACGACAAGATCTGCAAAGATCTTTCCGAAGAGGCTGCTAAGAGGGTGAGAGATTGGGCCAAACAGACCAAAGATCCAATCGTTTGGGTCATGATACGAGATGGAAAAATCATAGAAGTCACAATGTCAACCGGAGATTGGAAGCTGGTTGATAAGGAGGGCCGGACAATAATCTGGGGAACGGTTTGGTCTCAAGGGGCCAAGCATGACATCAATGCCACAACATGTGCACATTGCATAGCAAAAAGGTTCGTCGGCAGGCCCGCGAGCCGAAAAACCCTCCAAAAGCTTGAGAGCGATCTCAAATCTGCCCTAAAGCTCCAGTTTTCGGACTAGTTTTTAAAAGTCCGGAGATAAAATATCGGGCAAACATGAGAGTGGAAAAACCCAACCGCTCTCTTTTTTTTACTAATAATTCAAAAGAAATCACCATAACACAATATAGAAAAAAGTAGTATCTTTTTAAAATCTTTTAAAAGTATGCTATATATTCATATTGGTTTTACAACTTCTCTATAATAAATATTTTTACATATTTTTCTAAAGAATAAAATTGCAATAGTCTTTCTGTTTTATCTGAAACATCGTAAGGGGTAACCCATACGCTCTGCTGAAACATTTTATATCCCAGGTTTTTTAAAACACTCCTTAATAGGTTTCTTGCTTTTTGATGTTTTTGTGGAATATCAAAAGTAATCATTATCCACTTACCGTCTTTCCTTTTTTTCTTTTCTTGAATTTGAAAACTTGCTCTTAACGCCTTGTTAAATCCTTCTTTTGTAAGCATGATTGCTTTTTTGCCTTCTAAGTTTTTAACTCTTATATAGTTATTCTTCTTTAAATGATATATTACTTGGTTAAAATTTCTAATACTTTTATCTTTTCTATATTTCCCTATAACTGGATTTTCATTACCAAATAAAATATTTATTTGCTTGTATCTATTGCTCAGTAAAAAATCTATTGCGTCGTCTGCAATGCTAACAAAGGGATATAATATGTCTAAAATAAATTGATCAGTAATTGGTAGTTTCATTCTTTATGTTGTAATCTAATAATAGCATACTTTTAAAAGTTTTTAAAAGTATGCTATTATTTCTTTTTGATTAAAGGCAAGATGTACAAACAAAATCCGCCCTGGGCGGATTTTTAATTCTATTTTCTATTTACTAATCTCTATTTTCTAAAAAGTGTCATATTCTCTCATCTCCAACTGAGCGTTTACTTGCCTCATGGTCTCTAAAACCACGCTGACAATAATTAAAAGAGAGGTTCCTCCAATTAAGAAAGTAAATCCGGTAACTCCCGTAGTTCCTGCCACAATGTTTGGTAAGACTGCTATCAATCCTAAAAATATAGCTCCGGTAAATAATACTCTGTTTAAAATATGCTTTAAGAAATGAGCAGTTGAGCTACCCGGTCTTACCCCAGGAACAAATCCTCCCATTTTTTGCAGGTTTTCAGAAATTGCTTTTGGGTCAAAGGTTACTGCAGTATAAAAATAAGTAAACAGAATAACTAAAGCAAAATATAATACTCCGTTTACCCAAACATCGTTGAAAAAACCAGCTATTGCAGTGGCAGCACTACCTACAAATCCTGGAATTCCACCCAAAAACCCTGCAATCATTCCAGGAAACAAAAGTATTGAAAGTGCAAAGATAATTGGAATAACTCCAGCTGGATTAATATTTAAGGGCAAGTAAGTTGAAGCTCCCCCATACATTTTGTTTCCCCTTACTCTTTTTGCATATGAAACCGGAATATTTCTGCGGGCCTCTGTGATATAAACTACTCCCGAAATTATTATTAATGATGAAACAAAAAATAGAATATAAGAGGGTATCTTTGACGGATCCCACACTATGAATGTTTGAAAAATATTAACAGGCAATGATGCTACGATACCTGCAAAAATTAAAAGCGAAATTCCATTACCCATGCCTTGCTCTGATATAATTTCTCCCAACCACATTAAAAACATGGCTCCGGCTGTTATTGTAATAATAGAGCCTAAAAGAATTGGCAGCGGTAATGCTGAAATAACGCCTTGTCTTTGAAATAGGGTAAGCATTCCATATCCCTCGAAGGCCGCTAAAGGAATTGTCAGTAACCTACCATACTGATTGAATTTATGTCTCCCTGCCTCTCCCTCTTCCTTATACATTTTTTCCAAGGCTGGAAAAATCATGGTCAAAAGCTGTAAAATAATAGTGGCTGTAATATATGGGCCCAAGCCCATCAAAACAATGGAGAAATTACTCATTGCTCCACCAGAAAAAATATTTAAAAGTCCGAAAACCTGGTTTTGATCAAAAAACCTTCTCAAATTTTCAGCACCAATTCCCGGTATCGGAACATTAGCTGCTATTCTAAAAACAACAAAAAGACCCAAAATAATTAAAAATTTATTCCTGAGCTCTTTGTTGCGAAATAGTAATAGTATTTTATCGTACCACATGCGCTTCGCTAAAATTAAATATTAAATATCAAAGATTAAATACTTGGCATCGCGCTTCGCGCGATTATTTTTAATATTTGATTTGTATTTTTGATATTTGATTTTTGATATTTTATTTGATAACCCCGCCTAACTTCTCTATTGCTTCTTTTGCAGATTTTGAGACTTTGCAATTCTCAATAATTAATTTTCTGCTTATTCCCCCATCCCCTAGAATTTTAATTTCAGGAGTCCTTCCTTTTATCATACGTACGATTCCCTTTTCAATCAAACTTGAAGGGTTAATAACTTGCCCATCTTTAAAATTCTTATCCAATAAACCCAAATTTACCACGGCTAAACTGTATGGAAGCTGGCACCTTCTGTAACCTTTTAATTTAGGATATCTTTTAATAATCTCTCTTATAAATGGTTCCATCTTTCTGCCAGACCTTGCAGTTTGTCCTTTTCCACCCCTACCAGAATAGGTGCCCTTTTTACCTCCTCTGCCAACTCTTTTTTTACCTTTGGAATAATGTTTTGGTTTTAATTCGTGTACCTGCATAATTTCTTCGAAATTTCCTACGAATAGCGAATATTCTCGAATTACGAACGTGAGTTTTATAATTTTTTATTCGTAATTCGGTTGCATTCGTAATTCGTAGGGATACTCAGTCTAATTTTTAATCTTTAACTTGCGAAGTGCTTCCATTGTCGCTCTTGCATTATTCAACTTATTTTTTGATCCAGAAATAATTTTTGATGAAATATTTTTAATACCTGCTAAGTCACAAATAGTTCTTACAGCTCCCCCAGCTACTAAACCCCTTCCCCTTCTCTGGGGTTTTAATAAAATTCTTGCAGGTCCAAATTTGGCTTCCACCTGGTAAGGAATAGTACCTTCAATAATTACAATATTTAACAAATTTTTCTTTGCCTTTGCTGTTGCCTTTTCAATTGCTTGAGAAACATCTCTGCCCTTGTCAATTCCAATTCCTATTTTTGATTTTCTGTCTCCGGCAACCACAACCGCCCTAAATCTAAGTCTTTTTCCCCCGCCAGTAACCCTGGTAACTCTTGCTAAATCCAAAAGCTTGGTTTCGAACTCGTCTCTAACAAAAGATTTTCCATGTCTCATTTTTCTTATTGGCCTGAAACCACCTGCCTGCGCAGGTAAGTCATCGGTTTCTGTTTTTTCTTTTTCTGATTCAGTTAATTTGATTGTTTTTGTTTCTTCCTCCACTTTATTGGCTTGTCAGCTTTAGCTAATCAGCTAAGAAGCTAGAACTTTAGCCCTCCCTCTCTCGCCCCGTCTGCCACGGCCTTTATTCTGCCATGGAAAACAAACCCGCCTCTGTCAAAGACGATTTTTTCAATTTTTTGGGCTATCGCTTTTTTTGCAATTAATTTTCCTACTCCAATTGCTTGTTCAACCTTTCCCTGCCTTGCCGAAGTCTTTGACGAAGGCTGGTTTGCTTTTTTATTCTTTGACTTAATATCTGAAACCGATACCAAAACTTTTCCGTTTTCATCATCAATCAGCTGGGCGTATATATGGTTGGCTGACCTGAAAACAGAAAGTCTAGGCCTTACTTTTGTGCCAATGATTTCCATCCTTATTTTCCTGTGGGATTTTTGCCGCTTAATTTGTCTGCTAATCATAATCACTGATCAAACTCTAATCTTTTCTCGAATTATCTCTAATCGTTCGTATTCGAGATTATTAGAGCATTTATTCGAGATTGATTGGAGATAATTACTTAGTTGCTACTACTTTCTTCCCTTCTTTTCTCCTTATCCTTTCCCCCTCATACTTAATTCCCTTACCCTTGTATGGTTCTGCCTTCTTAACAGCCCTTATTTCAGCTGATATTTGGCCAACTTTTTCTTTATCAATTCCCGAAACAATAATTAGGTTTTTTTCAACTTTAAAATCTATTCCTGCTGGTTTTTTAACTTTTACCGAATGCACAAAACCTACATTCAATACTAACTCATCTCCTTGCACTGCGGCTTTATATCCTATCCCTTCAATTTCCAACTTCTTTTCAAATCCCTTTTCAACTCCTAAAATCATATTAAAAATTAATGCCCTGTATAAACCCCATAGCCCCTTTAAGCTTTTAGGCAACTTTCTTTTTGGCAAAACAAAGATCTTTCCATCTTTTAATTCCACATTAATGTCTTGATGGATTTTTACATCTAAATTTCCCTTGGGGCCCGCAACTTTCACCTGTTGCCCTGAAATTTCCACCTTGACTGTTGAGGGAACTTCAATTGATTTTTTTCCTATTCGTGACATATATGATACTAATCTACGAATTTAATGCTAATTTACAGATATGCGAATTTACAAATATTGACTTTACGAATTTATTATTATAGTATATTTATAGCTTCTGGTCAACTTGTTCTTTGTGGAGAATAACAATGAATCTAAAACGTCTCAGGCAAATCGACAAGAAAATTCAGAAATGGGAGGCAAGAAACCAACATGTTCTTAGCGACGAGAGATTGAAGAAAATCTCAAAGGACTTGAAAATTAACAAAAAAGAACTTATGGAATATGCTTTTCGGAAACTTCAACGAGATTTCCGAATCAGCATTTTCAACGCATTCAAGCAATTTCAGCACTCTTTTGCCCAATTCGAGGACTTCTTTCTCTCAATGTGACCACTAGAAGTAAAATTCTGTACTAGCCCCATACAAACAGTAGTGTGGGGCTTTTTTTTATAAAATTTCTCCTTTCCAGTTGCAGAGCCGGGCATACGGCCCCCGCTTGGCGGGGCTGCAACTGGCCAAAACCTAAAGCGAGGATGTTCTGGCAAAAGTGCGCCTCGAAGCTTATTTGCACGGTTTTCGCGAAGCGAAAAAATAAGCTGAGAGACGAGTAATATTTTCACGCTGGGAAAATATTACGTCTACTTTTGCCAAAACATCTGAGCGCCCCTACCATACTTCAAGCAATACCTCTCCTCCTAATTTTGCTTTTTGAGCAGCGAAATATAATTTCCTTATCGCTGCGAAACCCCTTCACCAATTTTACTAATAATCTTATATCTCCTCCAGAGAAAGACGAAGTCGCTTCGCCTTCAAATGCCGTGCTACCACTTAACATCAATGAAATTGGTGTGGGGCTTACCACACTTCAAGCAGTATTTCACCACCAAGCTTCGCCTTTTTCGCTTGACTCCCGGTCATTAATCCCTTTGGTGTTGAAATTACCGAAATTCCAAATCCTCCTCTCACTTTCTTGATATCGTGAACTTTAGTATAAATCCTCTGGCCGGGCTTTGAAACTCTTTTTAATCCTTCAACCGCTGGAATTCCGTTATCGTATTTTAAGGTAATTTTTAGCATCTTAACTTTTCCTTTTGCAACTTTTTTCACTTCTCCCAGAAAATTCTCTTTTGCCAAAATCATGGCAATTTCGTTCTTTAAATTGGAATAAGGCAAAACAACCTCTGCCTTTTGCACAGCCTCTGCGTTTCTTATTTGGTTTAACATATCTGTTATTGGGTCAGTCATATGCGCTTTGCTAAAATTAAATATAAAAGATTAAAGATATTGTATCGCACTCTGCGCGATTATTTTTGATATTTGATTTTTGATTTTTGATTCTTAATTTTTTTATACTACCAAGAGGACTTGGTTACGCCTGGGATTTCACCTTTGTTAGCCAATTCACGAAAGCATATCCTGCATAAACCAAAGTCTCTCATATATCCTCTTCTTCTCCCGCACTTAAAACATCTTCTAATCATTCTAGTAGAAAATTTTGGTTTCATTTTTGCTTTTGCTTTTTGTGATGTCTTAGCCATGTGTGCTTCGCTAAAATCAAATATGAAATATAAAATATCAAAAATTTTTGATTTTTTATTTTTGATTTTTAATTTTTTATTGGGAACCCTATTAATTTAAATAATTCTAAGCCTTTTTGGTGGTTTCCGGCATTTGTAGAAACTGTAACCTGCAAGCCGAAAATCGTTTTTTCCTTTTCCGTAAAAATCTCAGGAAAGTTAATGTGTTCTCGAAATCCAATATTTAAGTTTCCTCCTTTATCCACTGCTTTCTGATCTAAACCTTTAAAGTCTCGGGATCTTGGGAGAGATAAATAAATTAATCTTTCCAGAAAATCCCACATCATTTTATTTCTTAGAGTTACCATTGCGGCTATTTCAATTCCTTCTCTTAATTTAAATCCTGCAATTGATTTTTTAGACTTTACCAATTTTGGTTTCTGTCCTGCAATCAAAGCTAAATCCTGCGAAATAAGGTTGTAAACTTTACCTCTTTCTCCTGCAGTTTTACTTGCCACCTCCTTCCCAAATGAAGTGTTTAGTGTCACTTTTGTTATTTTGGGAACTGCCATTTTGTTTTTATACCCAAAACGTTCCATTAGGGCTGGCATTACTTGTTCTTTATATTTTTTTTCTAACTTTTCCATAATTGATTACGATAAATTTCCCTACGAATTACGAATATGTTCGAATTACGAATTTGTGTTTTGTAGTTTTCTCATTCGTAATTCGGTTGCATTCGTAATTCGTAAGGCTATATCTCTGACTTACACTTTTTACAAACTCTAAATTTTTTACCTGCCTGCCCGCCCGCATTAGCGCCGGCAGGCGCAGGCAGGTCTCCTACAATTTTATAACCCAATCTTGTTGCCTTTCCGCATTTTGGACAAATAAACTTTACATTTGAAGCATCCAGGGGCATGGGAATTTTTACAACCTGTCCCTTTTCTCCTTGTCTCTTGGGTCTTAAGTGTCTGGATCCTAAATTTACCCCTTCAACTAAAACCTTTCCTTCCCTGGGCAAGGATTTTAAAATCTTAGCAGTTTTACCCACATCTTTTCCAGAAATTACTAATATATTGTCACCTTTTTTAATCTTCATAATTTATTGCTATAAATTTCCTACGAATTACGGATATTTTCGAATTACGAATTTTTATTTTATAGTTTTTTTATTCGTAATTCGGTTGCATTCGTAATTCGTAAGAAGTGAGCTAAAGTAGCTCACTTGCCATTTGGGCGATTTCATTAAAGCCCTTGTCTTTTAATTCTTTAGCTACCGGACCAAAAATCCTTCCTCCTCGAGGTAGCTTTCCATCACCCAAAATGACCACCGCATTGTCGTCAAACCTTATGTATGATCCGTCTTTCCTCTTAAATTCTTTTCTCTGCCTAATAACAACTGCTTTTACAACTTCGTGCTTCTTTACCAGTTTTCTTGGATCTGCTTTTTTTACTGTACCAACAATAATATCTCCTAATTGCGCATATCTTCTTCCTGTTCCGCCGGGTACGTTAAAACACTGGACTATTCTTGCCCCGCTGTTGTCTGCAACTTTTAACATTGATCTTAATTGAATCATAATTGCTTGCGCTCAAATTTAAAATGCAAACCTCAAAATCCAAAATTTTGGATTTTTAACTTTCATTTTGAGATTTGAGATTTGAATTTTGAATTTTATTTATTACTTTCCATCTTTTTTCTTTTGAAATTGGGGAAACTTCCTCTATTACAACTTTATCTCCCTCATGGAATTCTTGTTTTTCATCGTGTGCTTTATACTTTTTGTGTACCTTAAACCTTCTTTTGTATTTTGGGTGCTCCTTCACTCTTTCAACTTCAACAACTACAGTTTTTTGCATCTTATCTGAAACCACAATTCCTGTTAATTTCTTTTTATTCATTTTCATTTAAAAAGTTAGACAAAGAATGAATAACCCCGCTCAAATTTTGCCATACTTTTCACTTATTTAAATGTGTATATTCTTTAATGATGTAGTCCTTGCAACCTGCGAGGGGCAAATAGCCCCATCCCCTGTTGGGCGAAGCAGGGTTGCCACCCAGCGTCTTGCAAAATTTGAGCCGGGGTAGCTTCCTATTTCTTTTGATTAATTACAGTTAAAATTCTGGCAATTTCTTTTCTAGTATTGCTAAGTTCATTGATATTCTTTAATTGATTTGAAGATCTCTTAAACCTAATATCGTTCAACTTTTGCTTCAAATCCATTACCATCTTTTCCAGTTCTTTTTTATCTTTTTTTTGTAATTCTTCTATTTTCATGATAACTTGACTTTAAAGATTCATTATTATACAATACCTAATTGCTCTTTTTTTAAGTTGCCCATTTCTCTTTGCTCCACAAGAAAGGAGGTGAAAAATGAAATGTGATCTCTATGAGTACCGGGACGGAAGTTTCAGACTTCTCCTTATTCCCGAGAGTGACGAGGATGTCACTTTCATAGAGGAAAAACTGGAACCAAAGGGACTTTCCGAACCAGTCGAAGAACGTCGAGGCCAAGGTCATGTAATAGTCAATATTGTAAGACCTTGACTGAGATGCCCGTAGTAGCTTTTAGCAAACCGGGCTTTTTTTATTTCAAATAACTTTCCTTTCCAGTTGTAGAGCCCGCAGGCTCCGCCGAAGGCGGACTACAACTGGCACACATTACCATAAGCGAGGGTATTGTGCCGAAAGAGCACCTCGAAGCTTATTTGCATGGTCTTCGCAAAACGAAGAAATAAGCTGAGAGATGAGCAATATTTTGTCGCTGGCAAAATATTGCGTCTCTTTCGGCACGATACCTGAGCGCTACCCCTCTCTTTTAACAAATTTTGTCTTAATTGGCAATTTTTTTCCAGCTCCTTCCAAAGCTTCTTTTGCAATCTCTTCTTTTAGTCCGTCTATTTCAAAAATCATTCTTCCGGGTTTTACGGGGTAAATATAGTGATGAACCGAACCTTTTCCACCCCCCAATGGAACCTCTTCTCCTTTTGAGGTGACGGGCTTATCTGGAAAAATTCTTATCCATAGTTTTCCTCCCTTTTTCATATATCTGATTATGAAGCGCCTAGCTGCCTCAATCTGTCTTGCTGTTATCCATTTTGTTCCTAATGACTTTAATCCAAAACTGCCGAAGTTAAGCTCGGTTGCCCTGGTTTCTACTCCTTTCGATCTTCCCCTAAACCACTTTCTGTGCTTTACTTTTTTTGGCATCAATAACGACATATTATGAATTCAAAATTTAAATCTCAAAACTCAAAATTTAGGAGGCGCGCTTCGCACGCTTTTTATTTTTTAATTTTACACTATCATTTTGCATTTTGAGGTTTGAGTTTTGCATTTCACTCAAATTTGTCTCCTTTGTATATCCAAACTTTTACTCCTATTACTCCGTAGGTACAATAAGCTTGAGTTTGAAAATAATCAATATCTGATCTTATACTTTGTAGCGGCATTCTGCCCTGTCTTAACCATTCTTTTCTTGCAATTTCAATTCCATTTAACCTGCCAGACACCTCCATCTTTACTCCCTTTATTTCTTTATTTTGCATCACTCTTTCCATATTTCTCTTCAAAACTTGCCTGAATGGAATCCTTTTTTCAATCTGCTGGGCTGCCATTTTTGCAACTAGGGCAGCTGAAGTCCATGGGTTTTTTACTTCTTTGATGTCAATTTTTATTGCCCTTTTTGATCTGTCGGTTGATTTTCCTGCCAAACCTTTTATACCTTTTATCTTTTTCTCAATTAGATTCTTCAAATCCTCCACTCCCTGACCACCTCTCCCAATAATAAGACCGGGCCTCGCTGTTTCAATAATAATATTTAACTTACCTTGAGAATGCTCTATTTCTATATTTGAAATTGCAGCTTCTTTAAATTTCTTGTTCAAGAAATCTTTTATTACAAAATCTTCCTCAAGATATTGGGACATTTTATTTCCGTAAAATCCTCTGACATTAAAATCCTCCATTCCTTTTATCCTAAATGCTTTTGGGTGTACTTTATGGGTCATAATATGTTAATTCAAAATTTAAATCTCAAAAATCAAAATTTAGGAGGCGCGCTTTGCACGCTTTTTATTTTTTAATTTTACATTTTCATTTTGCACTTTGAGTTTTGCACTTTGCATTTCAACTCTCTTTTTCTTATGTTCCTTTTTAGAGACTCCCTCCTTCATAGAGCTACTTCCCTCACTCAATACAAGGGTGATATTTGATGTTCTTTTCATTATTGGATATGCTCTTCCACGAGACATTGGATGCCATCTTTTCAGTTTCGGTCCTTCGTCAACTGTTATTTTTGAAATATACAAATTAGATTCTTGCAGTTTGAAATTGTTTAAAGCAGAATCTACTGCACTGTTTAAAAGCTTTAGAACCGGTTCTGATGGCTTTTTTACTGCAAACATAAGCAGGGATCTTGCCCGATCCACATTTTTGCCCCTTACTAAATCAGCTACTAATCTTACTTTCCTTGGAGCTGTTCTTAAATTATTTAAACGCACTCTTATTTCCATGTGTGCTTCGCTAAAATTAAATATTAAATATAAAAGATTAAAGATTTGGTATCGCGCTCCGCGCGATTATTTTTAATATTTGATTTGTATTTTTGATATTTGATTTTTGATATTTTATTTTTATTTTGTTGGTTTTGCTTCTGCCATTTTTACGGCTTCATTTTGTTGGGCCCCTGCTTCTAATTCTCTTTGCATCTTACCTCCGTGCCGGTGAAACTTTGTGGTTGCAGCAAACTCCCCCAGTTTGTGGCCAACCATATCCTCTGCAACATAAACAGGAATAAATTCTCTTCCGTTATGCACTCCAAAAGTGAACCCTATCATTTCAGGGCTTATTGTTGAATGCCTTGCCCAGGTTTTAATAATTGTCTTGTCTTCCTTCCTAAGCTTTAGGACTTTTTCCAATAATCTTTGGTCAACATATGGACCCTTGCGTAATGATCGTGACATATTCTCTAATCAAGTTCTAATCTCTTCTCGAATTATCTCTAATCATCATTAGAGTATTTATTCGAGAATAATTGGAGATTTTTACTTTTTTCTTCGTTGTATTATATATTTGCTTGTCCACTTTTTATTTTTTCTTGTTTTAACTCCTAATGCTGGCCTTCCCCATGGAGTTTTTGGGTGTTTTAACCCAATAGGCTGCCTGCCTTCTCCTCCACCGTGCGGATGGTCAACCGGATTCATTGCGCTTCCTCTCACATGGGGCCTTCTGCCCTTCATTCTTGATTTGCCAGCTTTTCCAATTGTGTAAAACCTGTTTTCTGGATTTGAAACGATTCCAATTGATGCAAAGCATTCTCCGGAAACTCTTCTTATTTCAGTTGAAGGCATTTTCAAGTTTACAAAGCCGTTTTCTTGGGCCAACACCTGAGCTGAAGATCCAGCTGATCTTATCATTTTACCCCCTCTTCCTGGTTCTAGCTCAACATTATAAACATTTGTTCCAACCGGAATGTTTTTTAATTTCAATCTGTTTCCTATCTTTAGTGGAGCCTTATCTAAAAAAACAATTTCATCTCCTACTTTTAGGTCTTGTGGAGCAATAATATACTGCCTCACTGGAGCTTGCCCTGAGCCTGTCGAAGGGTATTCAACTAGAGCAATAAAGGCTGTTCTGTTTGGATCATACTCCAAAGCAATGACCTTTGCTGGAGTGTCCATTCTAGTTTGGGCAAACTCAATAATCCTGTAGAGCTTTTTTACCCCTCCTCCCTTGTGCCTTACGGTGATTCTGCCAGAAGCTTTTGATCTGCCAACGCTTCTCTTAATATATTTTAAAAGCCTCTTCTCTGGCTTTTTCTTTGTAAGCTCCGAAAAATCAATACCAGTCATTCCTCTTCTCCCTGGAGTTGTTGGCTTATATATTTTCATAAAGCTAATTCAAAATTAAAATCTCAAATCTCAAAGTTTTGGTATCGCACTTCGTGCGTTTAATTTTTAATTTTACACTATCATTTTGCATTTTGAGATTTGAGGTTTGCATTTAGTAAATTTCTATCTTTTGTCCTTCTTTAATAGTAACTACTGCTTTTGTGTATCTCTTGCGAAATCCTTCTGTTCTGCCTATCCTTCTTTTCTTTTTTGGTATTTTAATAATATTTACATCTAAAACATCTACACGATAAATTCCTTCGACCGCCTTTTTTATCTCTGGTTTATTGGTGTTATTATAAACTTTAAAAACATACTTATTGTCTTGTCCGAGATTAGTTGATTTTTCAGAAATATGAGGTTCTTTTACTACTTCGTAAGAAAATCCCCTTACATCTTTCTTTGCCCTTGCCGCTCTTGTCTCTTGTACTGTTTTTGTATCTCCTGCAACCGAAACCTTTTCGGGCTGCTTCTCCTTAGATTTTTGTATTTCATTTTTCCTTTTTAAAAAGTCAAATAGTGCCATGTTGTAAATTTCTAATTTCTAATATCTAATTTATAACAAAATGTCTAATATTTAATTCCTAACTTTAAAATTTGGCATTGAGAATTTAGATTTTCATTAGGAATTAAGAATTAGTTATTAGGAATTTACTTTTTCGAAGAAAAAGTTTGCTCTATCTCCTTAATTCCGTCCTTTGTGGTTAATAAATACTTATAATTCAACAAATCAACTATATTCAAATTTCTTGTCTCTAAAACTCCTGTCCTTGCTATATTCCTAGCCGATAAAAAAACATTTTTCCCATTGCTATTCAATACCAATCTGCTTGTCTTACTTACTGGTAGTTTTTTAATAATATCTGCCATAGTTTTTGTCTTTGGAGATTCTAATTCTAATTTATCTAATATAATCAGCAAATTATTCTTTGCTTTTTGGCTAAGCACCATAAACAATGCCTTTCTTCTCATTTTTTTGGGAATATCTCTTTCAAAGTTTCTCTCTTTTCTTGGTCCTCCTGAAACTCCTCCTCCCCTCCAAATTGGAGATCTTATAGATCCATGCCTTGCCCTGCCGGTTCCTTTTTGGCGCCAAGGCTTTCTGCCCCCACCCCTCACCTCCCCTCTAGTTTTTGTATGGGCAGAACCCTGCCTCATATTGCTTTTCTGAGAAACTAAAACTTGGTGCACCAAATCAGCGTTCATTTTAACGTCAAAGATTTCTTTCGGCAAAACAGTGCTTCCGATGACTTTTCCATTTTGATCGTAAGTATCTATTTTCATTTTGATATTTATTGATATTCGCTGATATTTATAGATACTTATTGCAACGAATATCGCGAAGCAAATATCTATAAGTATCAATTAGTTTCACGCCACGATTGACAAATTAATGTTTTTCTATTATATTGTTCTCATCGCCCTTTCAAAACCTTCTTTGGAGACTTGCCATGGAAAAGTGGGAGTATAAGGTATTAAGATTTATGGGGGATGAGAGATACGACGAGAAAGTTGTCGAAGAAAAATTGAATGCTCTTGGCCAAGAAGGCTATCGCGTAATCCATGCTTTTGAAGGTGGATCTGTTCTTATGGAACGAGAAATTCCAGAAAAGGCTCGGGAAAAATTTCCTTCCTGAAATATTCTTCTGTCTTGCTGGAATAGGCGTCAGTTATATTAGCTGGCGCCTTTTTTATAATGTTCATTCCTTTTCAGTTGCAGAGCCCGCAGGCAATTTTTCTCACAAGAAAAATTCTGCAACTGGCTTGTAATCCCCCTAGCGAAGATATTCTGGCACAAGAGCACCTCGGAGTCCCGACCGTGTCGGGGCGAGAGATAAGCGCGCTTTGCGACGCCGAGCTCTTGTGCCAGAATATCTGAGCGTCTCTATCCCATAATTTGGAGTAACGTTCCTCTATGCCCCGGCACGGCTCCCCTAACCGCGATCACATTATTTTCCGCGTCAATTTTCATTATTTTCAAATTTTTAACAGTCACTCTTTCATAACCCATTCGTCCTGGCATTTTTCTTCCCTTAATTACGTGCTGCGGAAATCTCTGTCCTATTGAACCAATAGTTCTCAATTCATGCTTCATTCCATGAGCCTTGTTTCTACCAGACATTCCGTGCCTCTTTACTCCCCCTTGAAAACCCTTTCCCTTTGAAGTGCCAACAACCGTTACGGTATCCCCTTCCTTAAATTCAGCTAAGGTTAATTCGTCACCTACGTTCACTTTTTCTATTTGCTCTTTGCTATTTGCTCTTTGCTCTTTAATGTATTTGTACTCCTTGCCCTTCATGGTTTTCTTAATCTTGTTTTTCTTTTCAACTTTTACGTATCCAACTTGTAAAGCATTATACCCTTCTTTTTCTTTAGTTTTTTTCTGTAAAACAACGCAAGGACCAGCTTCAATCAAAGTAACTGGCGTTATATTTCCCTTTTCATCAAACATTTGGGACATTTCAATTTTCTTGCCAAGTAAAAATTTCACCCCGTTAGAAGAGTCTTTGCAAAATGCTAATCATGAGACCCGGTCTCGTTCACGAGACCGGGTCTCGTTGAAGCTTTTTGCTTAAACTTTCTTAGTTTTTATTATTATGTTACTTTTTACCCCACGAAGTTTTTAATACTTTATCCAAACTTCTAACGGGGTTTCACATTAACTAAAAACGGGCTGTCGCCCGTCATTGTTGGCAACGTTGTTACCCCCCACTGATTTTACACTGGAGCTTTTAGTTCCATACTTTCACTAATAATTTATTTTCTGATTATAAATACTGTTTTCTTCAGGGGTATTTATAGCCAGATTTTAGTGTAAAATCAGTGGGGGGAAGTTAATCGTTGTTAATTGTAGAACTGTATTAAATTTTGATGGATATGTCAACTCCTGACGGTAAATTTAAATCTCTCAATGCTTCAATTATATCTTGGTTAGGATTTAAGATATCAATCACTCTTTTGTGCACCCTCATTTCAAACTGCTCTCTTGCGTTTTTGTGCACAAAGGTTGACCTGTTAACAGTATATTTTAATATCTCCGTTGGCAGAGGCACGGGTCCCACAACTTCAGCTCCATAACGATTGGCAATATCAATTATCTGTCTTACTGAATTATCTATAATCTTGTGATCGTATGCCTTAAGCTTTATCCTCAACTTTGGAATAGAAATCATGTCCTCCACCTTTGGGGCTTCCGTTTTTTTTCCGCCAGTTAAGGGATTTTTCTTAGAAGGTGCTTTTTTGACGACCATCTTTATAATATCAAAAATTAAATATCAAACATCAAAAATACAGATCAAAAATTAAAGATACAAATCGTCACGAAGCGACATCTTAATTTTGATTTTTGCATTTTGATTTTTTATTTTATTATCTTTGTGACAACTCCTGCTCCCACGGTTTTTCCTCCTTCTCTAATAGCAAATTTCTGCTTTTCTTCTAAGGCCACTGGCACAATAAGTTTTACTTTTAAGTTAACTGTGTCCCCCGGCATAACCATTTCAGTTCCTTCTGGTAAGGTAACATCTCCTGTAATGTCTGATGTTCTAATGTAAAGCTGGGGCTTGTATCCCGTAAAGAATGGTGTATGTCTTCCGCCCTCATCTTTACTCAAAACATACACTTCTGCATCAAATTCAGTATGGGGAGTAATACTACCAGGTTTTGACAAAACTTGTCCTCTTTCAATGTCTTCTTTCTTTAAACCTCTTAGCAAAATTCCAACGTTGTCTCCGGCTTGTCCTTGATCTAAAGACTTTTGGAACATTTCAACTGAAACAGCAACTGTTTTTTGAGTAGGCCTTATTCCTACAATTTCTACCTCATCATTTTGTTTTATAACACCTCTTTCAATTCTTCCGGTTGCAACTGTACCCCTGCCTTCAATTGAAAATACGTCTTCAATTGCCATGGCAAAAGGCTTATCTAATTCTCTAGCTGGCTCTGGTATAAAGTTATCGCAAGCATCAAGCAATTCAATAATAGGTTTAGCTTCTGGAGAATCTGCCGAAGTAGCTGAAAGAGCTTTTAAGGCTGACCCCCTAATAATTGGAGTTGTATCTCCAGGGAAACCATATTTTTTCAAAAGTTCTCTAACTTCTGACTCAACTAAATCCAAAATTTCAGGATCGTCTACCATATCAACTTTGTTCATAAAAACCAACAAAGAAGGTAAACCTACCTGTCTTGCCAAAAGAATGTGCTCTTTTGTTTGAGGCATGGGGCCGTCTGGGGCAGAAACAAGCAAAATTCCACCGTCCATTTGGGCAGCTCCCGTAATCATGTTTTTTATATAGTCAGCGTGTCCAGGGCAATCAATCAATGCATAGTGCCTTTTTGGAGTTTCCATTTCCAGGTGTGTAATAGAAATAGTAACCCCTCTTGCCTTTTCTTCAGGAGATGCGTCAATTTGGTCAACGTTTTTATCTGAAGATTTCATACCACGCAATTTTGAAATTTTCATAACTGCGGCTGACAATGTGGTTTTTCCATGGTCAACGTGGCCAATGGTACCAATATTTACGTGAGGCTTTGACCTCTCAAATTTTTCTGCCATTTTGTTCTTGAAACTTGAAACCTGAAACTTGAAACATTTTAGCGTTTCACGTTTTACGTTTCACGTTTTATGATTTTATTAACAATTTTAATATTATTACACTACTACTAAAAAGTCAATGCTATTTACAATAAAAGGACGCTAAAAGTGCGCCACCCAAAAACTAATTCTTTAATAATTTTAAAAAATCATCTATTGACATCTCCGCATCCCTTAATAACTTCCTTAATAAACCCTTCCCAAGTACTTTGTGATTAGGAACTGTTAGTGGTTTTTATGAAGACTCGTCAAACGTATATGACTGCCTTTCTGTCTATCAATCCTGTATCCTACTTTGCGAAAAACAGCTATTGCCTCTTTCCCTGAAATTGAAGGTAGTTTTGACACAAATTAAATAGTTATATTATGGAAACTTAATTCTTTTGGATTATAATTTTCCAGAGCTTCTTGATTATGTTTTTCTTCTAAACACAGTTCAATAACTTCTCTTATATTTTCCAAAGCTTCCTCAGTGGTTTTTCCTTGTGTAAAACAACCGCTAAACACGGGACATTCTACAACATAAAAACCGTCCTCATCTTTTTCGATAATTATAGGAACTTGCTTATTTTTAATTTTAGCTAAAAATCCTTTCTTCATATTTTTATTTTATCACCTTGCAGCTTTCTGTCAAATCCTTTCGATTTTACTCAGGGTAAGTTTGACAAATTGTAACTTTTAATCTAATATTTGAACTGTGTCGCACCTTGTCATCGCCCATTCTCTTAAGAGGAATTACCATGGCTGAAAAAATTTCTCAGAACGATCTGGCAGCGTTACTAATGCAGAATCTAAAAGGAACTGCATTGCAACCCATCGTAGAAAATAACACCTACGTTACTGGCCCAGATGGTTTCGTTGCCCCAGAAACCATCGACAAATTGATGGGTATTTTCCAGCAAGCGACCGGTATTTTCAAGTTACCGAATCCTTATAGAAAACCGGTGGTTGCGCAGCACATCGCCAAGATCAAAAAGGCCATTGAATCGATTCGTCGATTCGGAACTAAGGCGGATCAATAGCAAGGCCTAATTTCCAAATGCCTACATAGCCCGACCGAAAGGTTCAGGGCTTTTTTCTTGAGCTAATTTTCAAAAAATAATTGGTTTTCTGTCTATAAAAATGGATTCTACCCAACGTATATTGGCTTTTTTGTCATCTGAGAATAATACGATTATGAGACGATTTCCAACAAAAAAGCTTACCTCTTTCATTAAGCTATTTTCTTTACGCCCTAATACTTTTTCGTCCTTTAGCCTTTTAACTATACCGTCACGGATTTTCCTATAAAGCTCTTCTGCACTTTTTATATAAATATTCTTAATTTCGTCCTCGCTCCATATTCCACTGTCTTTATATAACTCTAAAAACGAGTTCTCATAATTCCTGACAAAAATCTGCAAATCAACAATGGCTCTCTCTTTAAATTTAACGACCAACATACTGAGAATTCTTTTTCCAGGCGAACTTAAGATTTCTAGCCAGTCTTTCGGCAGATTTTTTTATGTATTTTTTCATTATTTCGTCTACTTCTCGCACAGAGTAGCCTCTTTTTTCTTGTTTCTTATTCATATTTTTTACTTATGCTTCCATCTTACCACTCCAAAAACCCCTGTCAAATTTGACAAACAGTATTTTTTAAGATACACAAACATTAGTTAAGTGTTAGTTCTTTTAATACTCCTCGATGAGGTGCTACTATGACCAATGAAAGATACCAGGACATCAAGAAGATCATGTATGAATATCAGGTTAAATTTGGCGTTAATGATGATAATGTGGCCAAGAGCTTGATCTGGATGCTTGCTGCAGGATTCGACGAAAACGATAAAATGCACAAACATTTCCAAATGGAAACAGAGCTTGGGGTTGAAGAGATTAACGAGTTCGCCGAGATACGTAGATCTGAAGTTAACGAGAAGGACGATGGTCCTTTTGAATTATGCCCAAGTTGTGGCTACCTGACAAACCTCAACTTTCATACATACTGCGGCATGTGTCGGAGAGCATTGTTTCCAAGAAATGTTGAGCTGTTAGCTGGTAGAGAAGAGGGCGATTGTTGTGACCACGACGGAGAAAAAAATATGGGACTAGTTTTTTGTACCAGTTGCGGCAAAAAACTTTAGTCTTACAAGTCCACGCTTGTCGTGGGCTTTTTTTTGCAAATTTTTTACGTACACCCTAAATCCTAAATTCTATTCTGACTACTGAATACTGTATTCTGAATTCTATTTACGTTTTCCCTCTA
Organism: Patescibacteria group bacterium; assembly: GCA_038065835.1. Classification (GTDB taxonomy): domain Bacteria; phylum Patescibacteriota; class Minisyncoccia; order Minisyncoccales; family Staskawiczbacteraceae; genus VGLO01. The sequence continues at coordinate 19,310 of JBBTQB010000048.1, forward strand.
TGATTTCCTGCGTAATATTTGAGGGCACTGGTTCATATCTGTTAAACTCCATGGTGAAGGAAGCACGTCCCTCGGTTAAAGACCTCAATGCTGTGGCATAACCAAACATTTCGCTTAATGGAACAGAGGCGTCTAGTACTTTCATACCAACCCTATCCTTTGTTTCTTCAATTTTTCCACGCCTTGAGCTTAGGTCAGAGATAACGATGCCAAAAAAGGCGTCTGGGGTAATTACTTCTGTTTTCATAATTGGCTCTAAAATAACCGGTTTTGCCCTTTTGGCTGCCGCCTGAAAAGCCATGGAGCCTGCAATTTTAAAAGCAAACTCGGAAGAGTCAACTTCGTGAAAGCTTCCGTCAAACAAAGTAACCTCAATATCAACCATTGGATATCCGGCCACAATTCCCTTATCCATGGCTTCCACAACTCCTTTTTCTGTAGGTTTTATAAATTCTTTTGGGATAGCTCCTCCTTTAATTTCATCAATAAATTCAAAGCCAGCTCCCCTTTCCTTTGGTTTAATTCTAATTAAAACATGCCCGTACTGGCCTCTTCCGCCAGACTGCCTTATATATTTCTCTTCTGCCTCCGCTTCCCCTGTAACAGTCTCCTTATAAGCTACTTGGGGCCTGCCAAAGTTAGCATCAACATTAAATTCCCTTCTTAGTCTGTCTTGAATGATATCTAAATGTAGCTCTCCCATTCCAGAAATAATAGTTTCTCCTGTTTCAATATCTTCTTTGATTCTAAATGTTGGGTCTTCTTGGATAAGTTTCCTAATAGACATAATCAACTTTTCTTGGTCAGCTTTTGTTTTGGGCTCAACTCTCATTGAAATAACCGGCTCTGGGAATGAAATTTTTTCTAGCACAATTGGCTTTTCCTTGTCGCATAATGTATGCCCTGTAAGTGTATTTTTTAATCCAACTGTAGCCCCAATTTCTCCTGCGTATAATACATCTAATTCTTGCCTGCTATTCGCGTGCATTCTTAGGATTCTAGCAATCCTTTCTTGTTCTCCGGTCACAGAATTTAATACGTAACTTCCCTTGTTCAAAACACCAGAATAGACTCTAAAAAAGGTCAATGTTCCAACAAAAGGGTCTGTGGCAACTTTAAATACCAGCGCAGCAAAGGGATCTGCATCAGAAATTTTTCTTTCAATTTCAGCTCCTGTCTTGGGATCGGTTCCTTTTGTCATCGCAATATCTGTTGGAGATGGCAAATAGTCAACCACCGCATCCAAAATAATTTGGACTCCCTTGTTTTTTAAGGCGCTTCCGCAAAAAACAGGCACTAATTTAAAAGCCAAAACAGCTTTTCTTAAAGTTGCCATTAGCTCTTCTTTTGTTATCTCTTTCCCCCCCAAATGTTTTTCTAAAAGTTTTTCATCCTCGGCGGCAATCCTATCTACCATTTTTTCTCTCCACTGCTTTGCTTTTTCCATATATTCAGCTGGAATTTCTGCCTGTGCGACGCACGCAGACAGGTCTTTTTCTACCATCTTTTCTCCTTTCTCTCCCTCAAAATAAAGTGCTTTCATTTCTAATAAATCAATAATAGCTGATAAATGCTCCTCTTCTCCAATGGGAATATTTATTGCTACTGCATTTTTTGTTAGCTTATCTAAAATTGATTGATAGCTTTTTTCAAAACTTGCTCCCATTCTGTCTAACTTGTTTATGAAACAAACTCTTGGCGTACCGTATTTATCCGCCTGCCTCCAGACGGTTTCAGATTGGGGTTCAACACCAGCCACACCGTCAAAAACAACAACCGCGCCATCTAAAACTCTCAAAGATCTTTGCACCTCTGCCGTAAAATCAATGTGGCCAGGAGTGTCAATCAGGTTCATCTGGTGGTCTCTCCAATACATAGTTGTAGCGGCCGCTGTAATAGTAATCCCTCTTTCCCTCTCTTGCACCATCCAATCCATAACCGTATCTCCCTCATGCACCTCGCCAATTTTATGAGAAACTCCCGTGTAAAACAAAAGCCGCTCCGAGACTGTAGTTTTTCCGGCATCAATGTGCGCAATTATACCGAAATTACGCAGCTTTTCTAGTGGATGAGAACGATTCATTTGACAAAAGTTATTTTATAATTTATTAAAAGTGATAAGGAGGCAATATGTCTATACGTAACAAACCAATATGTTCTCAGTGCGGTTGGCTCCAGATTGGGGACAATTATTTCTGTCCGATGTGTGGTACTCAACAGCCATTACCCTCAACAATCGAAGAACTCGCCCAAAAACAGAGAAGTCAGTACGAGGAATGGCACGATAACGATCCGAAAGATTACCATCGCAAAGCAAAAGGAAATTTCTGCACAAAATGTGGCAAAAAGCTCTGACGAGCAAGGCGCCCGAATTAAGTACGGCGCTGTTTTTTTGTAAAGCTTACGTTCTAGATCATTCAAAAATCTACCAGTCATAACAAAAAGACACTAAAGGTGCCTGTTGTAAAAATACATTATTCTATTGCTAGTGCTTCTTCCAACTTGCTTACTCTTCTTTTAAGGTATTCTATTTCTTCTGAGTGTTGTTTTATTAACACATTTTCTATTCTGTCAAATCTTTTTTCTACTCCGTCAAAACGTTTATGAACTTCTTTAAAGCTTTTATCAACTCCGTCAAAACCTCTTTTAACCATACTCGCTAATTGATCTGTAGTTATATTTTTCTTTGCCATATTTCAATACTATCAATTTAAAACAAGGTGTCAATGTAATTACTACCCAAATTATACTAATAAACCATTGTGATGATTCAAGATTTATGAATTTTAAAAATTAACTAACCCGCGGCAAGCCCCGATGCTAAGTATTAGGGATAACGAGCAGTTACGATAATGGGGCTTGATATTTATAATTAGTTATGCTACCAAAAGTTAGTGGAATAAATGTTTTCGCACTTCGCAAGACATTCTATCCACAGCCTCTCTTTAGGAGAAAAGCCGTGACTATGAAAACTATTCATCAAAGCCACAATCTTTCTGTGGTAATTGATGAAGAGGTCCCCTACTGTGTATTCATTTGCGTAGGGGGAGAAACGATGTGTCACATGTCAGAAATAGTTGACAGTTCAGGAGAACATCAGTTACTCTTTCTGCAAATCCTACCAGGGTTTTCACTGGATAAGACTGATTGGACTAGGGGATTTACCATAAAAAAGGAGTGATCAACTTAGCATAACAGGGCGCCGAAGTCATCATGATGATGACAGAGGCGCTGTTTTTTTACAAAATTTTCAAAATAGAATTTATCCCATACTTTTTGCAATTGCAAAAAGTATGGTATAATCATTTTATGTAAATTTGTCTTGGTCTAGCGAAGCAGGCAAACATCGCTCGCCTTACCGCTCTCGATTCGCTCGGGTCATACATGTTTAATGTTGGGTTTTAAACAGGTTTTTCTGCTTATTTCTGCGCCTGCCCGCCATAGCTCCTGCCTGTGCGTATCCGCACGCAGACAGGTTGGCGCAGGCGGGTCAAATTCCGCGTGGTTCCGCGGTTCGCGCTTAACGCGGACGTGCGAAGTGCGCGAATGCTTTGTTGGCTTCTGCCATTCTGTGGGTGTCGTTCTTTTTCTTAATAGCTGTTCCTTCATTATTTGAAGCGGAAAGCAATTCATCTCCCAATTTCTCACTCATTGCCTTTCCTTTTTTACCTCTGGCAGCATCTAAAATCCATCTCATTGCCAAGGCAACTTTTCTTTCCTGCCTTACTTCCATTGGAACCTGATAAGTTGCTCCCCCAATTCGTTTTGGCTTTACCTCCAAAACCGGAGTAACATTTTCCATTGCTTTTTTAAAAATTTCTAAGGGCTCTCTTTGTGTCTTATTTTTTATAAAATCAAAAGCTTCATAAACAATTTTCCTTGCTACAGTTTTTTTGCCCTTTTTCATTACCTTATTTATCAATTGTGCCACCTGTACATCTTGATAAATTCTATCTGGTGAAACTTTATGTTTTTTATATGCCCTTCGCATGTAAATTTCTAATTTTTAATTTCTAATTTCTATTAAATATCTAATGAACTAATTTCTAAACGTGTTTGAAAATTTAGATATTGAAAATTTAATGAAAATTGATAATTGAAAATTGAAAATTAAGAAGCTTTTGGCTTCTTTGCTCCATATCTGCTTCTTCCTCTTTTTCTGTTTTCAACTCCAGTTGTATCTAAAACTCCTCTTACAACGTGGTATCTTACTCCCCCTAAATCCTTAACTCTTCCTCCTCTTATTAATACCACGGAGTGCTCTTGTAAATTGTGTCCCTCTCCTGGAATATAAGCTGTAACTTCCATTCCATTAGACAGCTTTATTCTGGCAACTTTTCTTAAAGCAGAGTTAGGTTTTCTTGGAGTTTGTGTGAAGACCTTAATACATACTCCTCTTTTAAAAGGAGAATAGTATTTAGTTGGCTTGTTTTTTAGAGCATTAAAACCAAACTGTAGTCCAACGGCTCTGTTGTGTTTTTTCGTCTTTTTCCTTCCTTTTTTAATTAATTGATGTATTGTCGGCACAACAGTATTTAAACTTCGTTTAAAACTGAATTTTTAATTTTCAATTTTAAATTTCTAATAATTAGGTGTCAAAATTTTCCAAATGAAAATTTTGACAAGTTTTAATAATTTTATATTTTTAAATTGAATTCAAATTTCAAATTGTAAATTTCAAATTAAAAAATAAGCGATAGGCGCTTAATTTTTTAGTAATTCTATCAAAATAATATTGTAATGTCAATATTCTGCGCAGGTTCATATGATATTACCTAGTTAGGCCTTCAAAAATCATGGCAGGCAGGTATAGTGGTAGGCATATGACAATCTATGCTTCACTTCTGCCAGGAGCCAGAACTATTGCCTGGTCTTCTGCCCTGACAGATAAACTAACAGAACAGGCAAAACATAGAATTAAAAAGCAGGGTCTGACCTCACTTTTAACTTCATTTTACCAAACAAAAAGCCCTCTGCACATACTTGACGCTGTGCAAAGGGCTAAAATCCAAAGGACAAGAGTAAAAACTCAAGTCCAAAGGACTTACGAAGATACTTGCGAGGCGAGGAACGCGAAGCCAAACTCGCAATTCCAATCGTCGGCAGGATAGGCATAGTAGGTGCGGAGCCGCCCCACACCATCGCAGCAAGCCACGCCGAGCAATCGCAGAGCACCAGAAAGCTTAACGGCCTTATGCATGATGACGATCCAGCAGAGACCCATCTCCTGCACCCGTTCGTTCGTGAACATCTTGCGGATTAGGCAAGCCAGCTCCAGAGGCGGTTCAGACAGTTTGAGCTGTTGGGCGTCGGCGCAGATTTCTTTGGTTATCCGCTTTTGATCCTCATACCGTTCCCCTTTGAGAACACATACCTGGTACGTGACGCCATTGGTAGGCCTGAACTTGTCTGATACAAGCAGAGTCTTAGCATCATCATCCAACTGATAGTCGTTCGTGTCGAACCAATTGATCCATTCAGGACCCGTGGCGCCATCTGAAGTAACGGAGAAACGGCTAATTCCGTTCTCCGCCGTCCAGGAACGGACAGGTACTGAAAGCACGAGTTCGCCGCGAAGGAAACGCCGAGCTCCATCAATTCCGCCAAGCTTGTTGAAAACAGCTTCCACGCTGACGTCTTCAACGTACATGTTGTACTTGGACATAGTAGTCCTTTTCTCCGACTCTTAGTCGGGGTGTCTTCTGTCTGTTAGACAGAAGAAAGTTAGACTGACTACCGAAATGGCAGTCATATCCATAAAGTATCGATTTTTCTCAATAACTTATGGATATGACTGCTTTTTTCGCAAACATCTTGTTTTTTAGCTGTAAAAGTACTATATTTATCTCGTTTTTAAGTGTATCACAACTAAACCACATTGTCAAATTATTTATTATTTTCTATATTCCCGTAATTATATAGAAAAGATACTCAACAATATTAAATAACCAGCCCAAGCCTCCAAAGAAAATTAGGAAAATTAAAATGAAAATACCATATTGCTGTAAAAATGCTCTAAGCCACTCAAGTTTATTTGGTAAAAAAGTAAAAAGAATCCAGTGGCCATCAAGGGGCGGAATTGGTATTAAGTTAAAAAGGGCCAAAATTATATTTATCTGAACGATAAAGGAAAATATTAAAAATAAACCTGGAAACAAGGTAAAAAATTCATGAGGTAAAAATCTCATCATCAACCCGAAGAATAACGCCAAAAAAAAGTTTGAGGAAGGGCCTGCAGCTGCAACCTTTAAAGATCCCCATCTTTGGTCTTTAAAGTTATGGGGGTTAACTGGAACTGGTTTCGCCCAACCAAAAATTGGGCCTTGTCCAGCAGTTACCAAAAGGAGCAATAAAGGTAAAAGAACAGAGCCAAAAACATCCAGATGTTTTATTGGGTTTAAGGTAAGTCTTCCTTGATACTTGGCTGTAAGATCCCCTAAGGAGTAGGCAACGCTCCCATGAGACAATTCATGAATAACAACAGAGAAAAGTAAAATGGCCAAAGAGAAGATTGTAATTATGATATCCATGAAGTCATGGAGTTGGGTCGCTCGTCCTTACCGCCCTCGCCCCTGCTCGGGCTAGCTCTACGGTTCCGGGCTCGCTCTTTCAAAACCCTAGAACGGGAATTTCCGCTTGCGCGGATAATTCTCGCGTTCAGCCGGTTTTGAATTATTTCCTACACGGGGGCACCGAAGTTCCAGATCGGGATTTTCCGCTTACGCGGATAAATCTCGCGATCCTACCCGACCCCCTCCAGTTGTAGAAAGTCTAGTTAATATTATTTTGATTTGCTTGATTATATCAGTTATTGCAAAAAAATGAAAGATAGGATACGATTATGAAACGTAAAACATGAAACGTTAAAATACGAATTTAGTACAATGTTTCAAGTTTCAGGTTTCAAGTTTCATGCAAAAAGTTTGCAGCATTTGTGGTAAAAAATCAGAGATGGGAGGATATCTTGTTAAGTTGAGAGGAAAATACAATCCTACAAAAAAGAAAAGGAGATATCCCAATCTACAATGGACAAGACTTGCTTCTGGCAAGCGTGTTTTAGCCTGCGCCAAATGCATCAAGGCGTTTTCAAAGGTATAACCTTTGAAAACTTCAAATTCTAAACACTAAACTCTAAAGAGTGCAGGATTCGAACTATCATCAATTGAGCGAGCGAATTTTGAGGAA
>JBBTQB010000049.1:0-3303 GCA_038065835.1 Patescibacteria group bacterium
AATTATCTCATTTTTGAGATTCTCAATCTGATGATAGTTCGAATCCTGTACTCTAGAGGTAGTAGTTTTGTTTTATCCCGCCAGAAGGTTGGATATAGTATTTTAGGTCTTAATGGGTCGATATTAAGAAAATAGTAAAAATTAACGAGGAGCAAGCAAAATGTTCTCAACAAGACCCGGCCTCGTTGATAAGACCGAGCCTCATAGGATACTTTGCCCATGCTTAACAGGGTTTTACTTATTGATATTTGTATTGTATGGTGAATTAAAGGTAGATTAACTAATATCACTACAACTGGAAGAGGGTCGGTAGGGTCGCGACGGGTCGCGAGAGTTTACTGCAAAGCAGGAACTCCCAACCTAGATTTATCTGCCTAAGCAGAAAATCCCGCGACCCTCAAACTTCGGTTTCCTTGTGTAGGAAAACAGGCTTTTTCGCGAAGCGAAAAAATGTTGGAAACCGGCGAGACGCGAGAGTCTTTTGCGAAGCAAAAACTCCCGTCTGCGGGTTTCTAAAGAGCGAGCCGCAACCCCTGCCTGCCGGCAGGCAGGGAAGAGCTAGTCCTAGCGAAGCCCAGCTAAGCTGGGCAAGGCGAGGACGATAAGGCGAGCGACCTGCCTCCATGACTTCAATGGCAAAAGTTAAAATATTAGTAGAGGGCTATTTATCTGCAGGTTCGGAGGGTAGGACTGGGTCTACTATTTCATTAGTTTTAGATAATAACATAGTTATGGTTGTAGATCCCGGTTTTTTGAAAGATCAGCAAATTTTAGTTGATGCTTTAGAAAAAGAAGGTTTAAGTGTTGATGATGTAAATTTTGTGTGCATCACCCATTCTCACATAGACCATTATGCTAATATTGGAATGTTTACTAAGGCCAAGGTCTTAGAGTACTTTGGTATTTGGGATAAAGAAGGTAGGGTAGAAGATTGGCGTGAAAAACTAACAGATGATATACAAATTTTAAAGACACCAGGACATGATTATAGTTGCATAACTATGTTTGTTAGAACAGATGATGGCGTTGTTGCAATTTGCGGTGATGTTTTTTGGAGGGAGAATTATCCAGAAGTTGACCCCTATGCATCAGATCTTAAAAAATTAGAGAATAGCAGAAAGTTAGTGATTAGCATGTCCCACTGGATTATTCCAGGCCATAGCGGGATTTATAAGACACAAAATGGCTATCGGTTGCAGGATATTAGGAGAGGTAAAAAAGTAGAGGAAAAAGTACATGGTGCTTGTAAAAAATGCCGCAGGCCGTTTCTGAGGTTCAAAGATAAGTGTCCCTGCCAGGAATGGCTTTGTTATCGTTGTTGTGAATGTGAAATTGACTGCGCAGTCTGTAGTTGTAAGCATATGACATTTTAATGAACCCCGTTATAAGTATGGGCAAAAACTAAAATAGTAGAAATTAAAGAATAAAAAAATTAAAAAATAGTTGATTTTTTAAAATTGGAATGTAGAATAATCTAATGGTAAAGCTAAAGAAAAAAAATAAAAAAATTGCCCTAAAAAAGAAAAGAGTAAAAATAAAGGTGATAAGGCCGCATAAGAGGTTTTTAATTTCAAAAAAAATAAAATCAAGCAGGAAAAAAACAAAAAAAATAGCTTTAATAAAAAATAGAAAAAGAACTTTTACTAGATTAAAAAAGAAAGTAAATAGATTAATCAGAAGAATAAAGACTAAGAAAACTTTGAGGGTAAAACCGGCAATAAAACGAAAAAAACAAGTAGTTAAAATATCCTTAAAGAAAGCTAAAATAATTAAGGTCCAAAGTTCAAAAAAGAGGCAAAAAGAGAGGGTAGTAAAATCTCCGCCGTTGCTTGCAGAATCATTCAAGCCCAAAATAAAGGTTATTGGAATTGGCGGGGGTGGCGCTTCAATTGTTTCGGAAATAGGCAAATCATTGGATAAAGCATCTTTCTTAGTTGCCGATACAGATATAAGAACTCTCAAAAATAAGCAGGGAATCAAACATCTTTTACTTGGGCAAGAGCTAACCCGCGGACTTGGAACTGGATTGAACGTAAATTTGGCGAAGGAGGTTGCTAGAAGAGAGAAAGATAAAATATCACAACTTTTTAAAGATCAAGATATAATAATTTTTATAGCTTGCTTAGGAGGAGGATTGGGGTCTGGCGCCACGCAAGTATTTTTGGATTTAAATAGAGATTTTAGCGGGATTACCCTGGGTATTTTTACGCTTCCTTTTAAATTTGAAGGAAAGAGTAAACACAAAATAGCTGCAAAGGCCCTAAGGGAAATAAGGGGTTCTTTGAATGTTTCAATTACTATACCCAATGAAAAAATTTTCAAGATAATTGACGAAAATACACCCATTACTCAAGCTTTTTCCACGGTTAATAAAAATTTAATAGAATCTTTGGAAAGCTTGATTGATTTAGTGCAAAGTCCGGGTTTAATTAACATTGATTTCGCCGACTTAAGAGCTATTTTGCAGGGAAAGGGTAATTTAGCTTTTCTAAATACAGCTGAGGCATCGGGAAAAGACAAAGTGGATAAGGTGATTAAAAACGTTTTGCACAACCCATTATACCAAGATAATTTTCTACCAGAAAAGGTTTTGTTTAATATTGAAGGAGGTAAAAATTTAAGCATGTTTGAGGTGGACAAAATCAGCAAAGCTATTTCAGAGAGAAACCCAAAGGCAAAAATTATTTTTGGCATTACAAAAAACCCAAAATATAAAAATAAGATTAAAACAACTCTTTTAATGGCAGGACCCGCTCCCTTTACAGAAACTTTAATTAAAAAGCCAAGAACAAAAAGCTATCTGTTAAGAAAAAAGGAAGTTAAAATAAAAGGTATAAAGACCATAAAAGTAAAATCTCGCAGATTCTTAAAAAGAGCAAAAAATAAACTAGAAATCGTAGGGAATGAGAAATCTTCGGCCCTCGACAACTTGATCCCTGTTTTCTCCAATATGCAACCAGAAACAGAAGAGGCTAGGAAGATAAGTTTTGCTGAAAAATTGCAACTACCTAAAAAGACCATTAGAAGAACAGCTTTGGAGATTAAGAAAGCAGAGGAGATTGAAAAAAATAAAAAGTCAAAACAGGAAGAAGAATGGGAAATCCCCGCATTTTTAAGGCTCAAGAAAGTGAAATAAAAGTATCGATGCGAATATGCTAATTTGCTAAAGAGTGTAGGATTCGAACTATCATCAATTGAGCAAGCGAATTTTGAGGAAGATTCAAGGCTTGAGGAGCGAAGCGATGCCGCAGGCATCGGTGAGCTCCGAAAACGCAGAATCTTTCCAAAATTCGCTTGCCCGAA
>JBBTQB010000050.1:0-2423 GCA_038065835.1 Patescibacteria group bacterium
GGCAAAGTCTGCCAGTATCGCAATTGTAAAAAACGGGCAGGCAGGCTCCCGGGAAGCCAGAGACTCAAGAGAAGATTTAAAATCAATTCAGCGCTGCCAGTTTGCTTTTTCTTCAAGAAGCGAGGAGGAAAATTTATCAGCTGCCGGTGATAAGTTGACGACGAGCGACACAGAAGAAAAAGCAAACTGGCGCGCCCGAAGGGAATCCCTTAAAGTGTTTTCTTTCTTCGTTGCTCGTCGCTACCGATACGCTTCGCATATCGCCACGCCTCTCGCGCCTTAAAAGAAAACACTTTAAGGGTTCTGAATTGATTTTAAATCTTCTCTTGAGTCTCCCAATGGCTAATTTCTTCGGATTTTCTCGTTGACGATGCGCTGGGGGTATCGTCTCCTCAAAAATCCTGTGAAATTATCTCATTTGAAGGACTCAGGGCAGCAATTAAAGCTAATCCAGCGGGCTAATTTGGTCTTTATTCAAAGGAGTGAGGAGCGCAGCGATGCAGTGGTCAACGCATCGTAAGCGACGAACAACGCAGAAGAAAGACCAAATTAGCCCGCCCTCGGGGAAGCCCCAAAATGAATTATTTCCTCGTTGCTCGTTGCTCACAATACCTACGGCATTAGCTCGCTCCTCGCGCCTTGAAATAATTCATTTTGGGGGCTTCTGGACTTAGCTTTAATTGCTGCCCTGAGTCCTATGATTCTCAATCTGATGATAGTTCGAATCCTGCACTCTAAAGTGGTATCTTGTCTACCCACCGAAAAATATACTCAGAAAAAATATCTACAATTCATCCTACCCCGCACCAATTTCAGCAATGTTCTTTAATTATATAATTGCGTAATGCGATGCGGCTCCGCCTGTCGTTATTTACAGTATTAATGCATAGGTAAAATTGGTGCGGGGCTCCGCTCACTCCACTCGCTGCGAGTTATCCACAATTACCATTGTTTGACATTTAATAAGGTAATATAATGATGTTATAGTTTAATACCAAAAGGTCGATTTTAATAAATAGACCTGTTGCTTAGTAAGATTCGTTACCAAAGCAGTAGATTTCTTAATATTCAAGTAAATGAGGCGAAAGAAAAATGTTTTTTTCTTTCGCCGACGAGCACTGAATATATAATCTGTATATTAAGCAACAGGTCTGATGCAAAAATTAAAAAATGATAACAAAAAAAGAAAGAGGTTTTACGATTATTGAATTATTAGTAGTTGTAGCTATCATAGCTGTTTTAGCTGCAATTGTTTTGGTAAACGTAACCCAGTATATAAATAAAGGTAAAGACGCGGCAATAAAAGGGAATATGGCAACTATATTAACCAATTCTGCTGTATATTATGATGCTAATGGTAATTATACTAACTTTTCAGCAAGCAGTACTTATACAACGCCAGCAGCTGCAATTACTGCTGCAGGAAAAACAGTTACGCCCTCTACAAATTCTTCCGGTTCAAATTTCTGCGCTTGTTCAACTTTATTTGATACTACTAATGGTAACTATTGCGTAGATTCCAGTGGATATAAAAAGCAAACAAATACAGCCTGTTCTACAAGATGCGTTACTGGTATTGGTGCTACGGGTGTCTGTGTTGATTAGTTGGAATTGGTTTTAAAAAATAATAAAAACGGCGTTATCGTTAACGCCGTTTTTGGTAAGTTTATATTTTTAATGTTATAATAAAGACGTTGCGTAATAAGCATTCTACTGCAATTTGTAATTTTGGCTGCAAATTTGCTATAATTTTTCGGCTTATACCCTGTATAAACCTCAAAATTCTATCAAATTTTCGCTCAAAATTACTTCATTTCGCTACGAACCTTATTACGCAACGTCTTTAATGAATTAAGTTTATGATTAGTATAGTAACAAAAAAATTAAAAGGTTTTACAATCATTGAACTATTAGTAGCCGTAGCAATCGTGGCTGTTTTGTCTACCATTGTTTTATTTAATGTAGTTCAGTATGGAAATAAAGGGAAAAATGCGGCCATAAACGGGAATCTGTCAACTATGATAACCAATGCCGCTATATATGTTGATGCTAATGGTAATTATACTGGCTTTTGTACTACTTCTGGTTATACTAATCCGGAAACTGAAGTTAATTCCATAACCGGTGGCACTATGGTTAAAAATTGCGCGGCTGCTACTTTCTGCGCCTGTGTTCCTCTTAAAGGCACAACAGACACATTGTGTGTAGATTATACTGGTTATAAAAAGGAGACTCCTACAGCCTGTTCGAGCAGATGCAGCACTACTGTTACTTCTTGCGCTGATTAGAGTGCAGGATTGGAACTATCATCAATTGAGCAAGCGAATTTTGAGGAAGATTCAAGGCTTGAGGAGCGAAGCGATGCCACAGGCATCGGTGAGCTCCGAAAACGTAGAATCTTTCCAAAATTCGCTCGCCCGAAA
>JBBTQB010000051.1:0-8927 GCA_038065835.1 Patescibacteria group bacterium
TTATCTCATTTTTGAGATTCTCAATCTGATGATAGTTCGAATCCTGCACTCTAAATAGCATGCAAAGAATTTTAATTTCAGAAGCGGTAAAGCTAGTTGATGAAAAAATAAAAGTTTGTGGCTGGGTGAATGTAAGAAGGGCTCACGGCAAAATTTTATTTGTTGATTTGCGAGATAGATCGGGAGTTTTACAGTGCGTCTTTTTGCCTCAAAGTAAAGATGTTTATGAAATGGCGAAGGAAATTAGGCCAGAATGGGTGGTAGAAATTGTAGGGAAAATTGTAAAAAGACCAGAGAATATGGTTAATGACAAGATTGAAACGGGGCGGGTTGAGCTTTCTGTCAATGAGTTAAAGATTTTAGCTAAAGCAGAAACGTTGCCATTTGATATTTTAACTGATGGCAGGGAAGTTAATGAAGAGATAAGAATGAAATACAGGTATTTGGACCTGAGAAGGAAAAGAATGAAGGATAATCTTATTGTGCGACACAGGGTTACAAAATTTATAAGAGACTTTTTGTATTCTGAAAATTTTATTGAAATTGAAACACCAATTTTAACAAGATCAACTCCAGAGGGAGCGCGAGACTTTGTAGTGCCATCAAGGTTGCAGCCAGGGAAATTTTATGCGCTTCCGCAATCACCTCAGCAGTATAAGCAACTATTTATGGTTGCGGGGTTGGAAAAATATTTTCAGATAGCGCGTGCCTTGAGAGATGAAGATATAAGAGGGGACCGTCAATTTGAGCATACTCAAATTGATATGGAATTAAGTTTTGTTAAAAGAGAAGATGTAATGGAACTGAACGAACGAATGATAATTTCTATTGTGAAGTCTTTATTTCCAGAAAAAAAGATTCAAGAAGTACCCTTTCCAAGAATTTCTTATAGAGAAGCGATGGAAAAATACAACTCAGATAAGCCAGATATAAGAAAAGATAAAAATGACCCGAATTTATTAGCTTTTTGCTGGATTATTGATTTTCCTTTCTTTGAAAAAGATGATAAAGGCGAGTGGACTTTTACCCACAATCCTTTTTCGGCTCCAAAACCGGAATTTATGCAAGATTTATTGGATAAAAAAAATATAGAGAATATTCTCACTACTCAATACGATATTACTTTAAATGGAGTTGAAATAGGCGGGGGAAGCATCAGAAACCATACTTCAGAAGCTCTAGAAGCTGTATTTTTGATTATGGGGTATAAAAAAGGCGAGATTAAAGAAAAATTCGGTCATATGCTGGAATCTTTTAACTTTGGCGCGCCCCCTCATGGTGGTATTGCTTATGGATTCGATAGGTTTCTTGCCACCCTTCTTCATGAGACTAGCATCAGAGAAGTGATTGCTTTTCCTAAAACGGGTGATGGAAGAGACTTAATGATGGATGCCCCCAGTGAAATTTATCCAGAACAGTTAGAAGAGTTACATATTAAAGTTCTAAAAAAGAAAGCAGAAGCAAAAAAGAAAAAACCAAAATGATTTTGTTGGTTGATAAAAAAGCGATTTGGAAAAAAATAATGAATGGGATTTTGGTGTTATTTGTATTTGTTTTTGTTGCAAGCAGCGCCTTTTTGTCAATTCAGTGGTATTTGAATCCTAGTTTAAAGGCAAATCTTCAAGCTAGCGCCTTTGGATCTATTCAATTTGTTGAACAGCCAGATTTAGCCGACCTAAAGACCGAGAATGATTCAAAAATAAACCCTGTCGGAAATGAAATTTCTAACAGTGTAAATGCAAGGTCAGCAATATCCATTGAATTTGATAAAGGCTATATGCAAAAAACTTTGTATGAAAAAAATAGCGATGAAAAGCTTCCCATAGCCAGCTTGGTAAAACTTATGACCGCTTTAGTTGTGTTTAAAAACTTCGACTTGGAAAAAGAAATTACAATCAGCAAATCGGTGATGTCTCAAGTGTGGGAACAGGGTAATTTAAAGGAAGGTCAAGTTCTTTCTGTAAAGAATCTTTTATATATAATGTTAATGGAATCAAGTAATCAAGCTGCTTTTACGCTTTCAGAAATTATTGGCAACGACAATTTCGTTGCTTTAATGAATGCCAAAGCAAAAGAACTAGACCTTTCGAATACGCATTTTGAGGATGTCGCTGGTCTTAGTGAAAGATCGTACTCCACCGCAAGAGACTTATCTTATCTTTCAAACTACTTGCTTTTGAATTATCCGCTATTTGGCGAGATTATAAACCACAAAGAATACGACCTTTATTTGCCAGATGGGATCTTGCACCATAAGCTTTTAAACACTAATGAGTTGTTGGGGCAAAATGGAATTGTTGGAGGCAAAACCGGTTATACCCATGCAGCCAAAGGATGCTTTATGGTAATTCAAAAGAAATCTCTAGATAGATATATTATCCATATCATTTTAGGGGCCCAAGACCGGTTGTTAGAAATGCAAAAACTTCTTTAGGGTGTTATTTGCCTGCCTGTGCGTAAAGCACGCAGACAGGTAGATTGGCGTCGCTTATTTTTATGACCCCACTTATCTTTAGCGTTATCAAAGTTCTTGGAACATCGGCGGTTGCATCTGTAATCGCTGTTTTATGGTCACCTCTTCTGATAAATTTTTTGTATAAGCATAAGCTTTGGAAGAAACAAGCTAGAACCAAGGCAATCAGCGGCGAGGACGCAGTAATTTTCAGCAGTCTGCATAAAGAAAGGGAAACTAATGTTCCAAGAATGGGCGGTCTCTTAATTTTTATTACAACTGTATTTGTTGTTTTGCTTTTTTATATTATTTCTTTGTTGTTCCCCAATACCTGGGCTTCTGATCTCAACTTCTTATCAAGAAGCCAGACATGGCTTCCATTATTCACTTTATTTGTAGCATCTTTAGTAGGGCTCTTAGACGATATTTTAGTTGTTTCTTCTCTGGGAAAATATATTGGAGGGGGAATTTCTTTTAAGAAACGTCTTTTAATAGTAGCTTTAATAGGGCTTGTCGGAGCTACATGGTTTTATTATAAGCTTGGCTGGGATGTGATCAGTATTCCTTTTCTTGGCCAGTTTTCAATTGGAATTTGGTATCTGCCTCTTTTTATTATTGTAATGGTTGCTTGCTGGTCTGGGGGAGTAATTGACGGCCTGGATGGCTTGTCTGGCGGAGCCTTTGCATCAATTTTCGGCGCTTTTACTATTATTTCCTTTTCTCAGGGAAAAATTGATTTAGCTACTTTTTGCGCTGTAATTACTGGCACGCTTTTTGCCTTTTTGTGGTTTAATATTCCTCCTGCCAGGTTTTATATGTCAGAAGTGGGTATACTAGGTCTGACTACAACTTTATCTGTGGTAGCATTCCTCACAGATTCGGTAGCTGTTTTACCAGTTATTGCAGGGCTTTTAGTCATTGAAGTTGGTTCTGTAATTTTGCAATTACTGTCTAAAAAATTCCGCCACAAGAAAATATTTCTTTCAACTCCAATTCACCATCACTTTGAGGCCATCGGCTGGCCGTCGTATAAGGTTACCATGAGGTTTTGGATTGTTGGAATAGTTTTAGGCATAATTGGAGTGGTGATTAAGCTACTGGGGTGATTTTAAGGCAAACAAAACGACGAGGTGCTGAAATTCGGGCAAAAAAAATCGACGTGATGATGTTTGGGTTTGATTCCGAACATCATCACGCCCTAATCGTTCGCCTTACGTGAGCGTGGGTACCACCAATGGAGGCGAAACCTGGCTATTGTTTCTTTTATGAACAACAGCTAGCAGCGCTTCGGACGATTTCTTCGCCAAATCAACTGCGGCTCGAGCGTCTTGCAGAAGCCTCACCTCTGCCTCTTCCTCTGCCCGTAACCGCTGAGCCTCCTGCTCGCGAGCCGCTATGGCTTCTGGGCTGTTGTGTTCGCGTTCGCGAGCCGCTTCTTCTTCCGCCTGTCGCTTCTTTTCTTCAATTTGCCCAAGGACGTGGGTGCGAATTTGCTCGTTCACTGGCTGGGCTTCATTGAGTTGGCGAAGCATCGTTTGCCCCTCATTAAGCTCGGTGAGGATACCTTTCAACACCTCTGCTTGTTGGGCCGCGGCCTTGCCCAGGGTTTGTTGGTTTACCAACGCGATGTTGATTTTTTCGTTCAGGTTCATGTGCTTTCCTTTCTTTCTGGAAGTGGTTTTTCTGGTTCTTGGGCGACCCGTTGTTTTCTTGGTTGGCGTTTTTAGGACGCCATTTACCTTCTTCGGCGGACTCCCTCTATTACTACGCGGTTTTACGCCTCCGCGTTTTTTCGAGGTTTTTGGCCTTTTCTCATCAGTCATGAGAAGCACCTCCTTAATTGTCAAAGGATGGTTCATAGTATCATTATATTAAAGTATTGTCAATAGTCTTGGGTGATTTAAACTCTTTTTGAAAATTATTGTAGACTTTACATATTGTAAGTGGTAAAATATTGTTAGACACTAATTAAAAAGAATTATGCCAAAAAGTTCACGTAGACAAGAAATATTCGAAGTAATGAAGGAACTTGGGTCTGAAAAAGAGAAAGAGGCAAGTATATTGCAAAATAATCCTGGAATTCTTCTACCAAAAAAAGAGATTCCGCCAAAGGCACCGGAAGGAGAAAGAAAAGCAAAAGAAATAAAAGAATTGGCGAGTCGTTTAGATGTGGGAGCAGAAAAAGGGAAAAAGGCGCCAGAACTAAGTCCGCAGGAGATAGAAAATAATCTAAGAAAAGAATATAACTATCTTATTTCTATAACAAGACGTAGCAAGAAAGAACAGGAAGGGTTTGAAGTGGTAAGAAGATCTCTAAAAAAAATAGAAGAAGATAAAAAAGCTAAAGAGAAAGAATTGTCAAAACTCTTATCTGAATTACCTGATTTGTATAGTGAATCGAAAAAAAATGTCGACGAATTTGCAAAATCATTTTTAGATTCAAAAGCTGAACCAGAACCAAAGGCGGTGCCGGAAGCTCCCGGCGCAGAAGTGCCTCCGCCTCCGGAGGCTCCGCCGGAGGTACCAGCTCCGCCCCAGGAAACGCCAGCTGAACAACCGAGACTAGCCAGAGAAAGTAAAAAAAGAAAAATAGGCAGGATTGCAGGAATACTGGGGTTGGGTGTAGTTGGCGGAGTAGGATACTTAGCATTAGAAACACTAAAAACCGGGTGGAATGTTGTAAAAGAAATTGCTGGATCTATTTGGGAAGAAGTTGCAAAGGCAACAGGAGCTGGAGATATTTGGGAAAGGTTTAAAAAAACATTTTGGAAGTTTTGGGGGAAAAAGGAGACAAAATAACTATGTCTAACTTTAGAAAAAGTAAAATATTTTATTTCTCAATATTAGTTGCTCTTTTTATTATTATTTTTTCTGCCGGTTTTTTTGTTGGAAAAAATCAGGTTATTTGCAAAGCATGCAAGCCAGATATTGTTGACTTTTCGCTTTTTTGGGATGCTTATAATAAGCTGCATTCTAACTTTATTAATCCTAGCCAAATAGATGATCAAAAAATAATTTATGGGGCAATTTCTGGAATGACTCAAAGTTTAGGAGACCCATATACTGATTTTTTTGATCCAAAACAAGCCAAAATTTTTCAGCAAGATCTTTCTGGTTCTTTTGATGGTATTGGGGTTGAAGTTGGTATTAAAAAAGACCAGCTTACAATAATTTCCCCCTTAAAGGGAACTCCGGGTGAAAAAGCCGGGCTTTTGGCCGGAGATTTTATAGTGAAAATAAATGACAAAAGCGCATCTGATATGACTATTGACCAGGCCGTAAGCTTAATTCGCGGTAAAAGAGGCACAGAGGTTATACTGACTATATTCCGCGATGGATGGAGCCAAACTAAAGATATTAAAATTATAAGGGATACAATAAAGATTGATTCTGTATCTTTTGAGCTTAAAGATGAAGATATTGCCTATATCCAAATATACCATTTCAACCAGTCTTTGCCTTCTAATTTTGCGAAAGTTAGCCGAGAAATATTATCAAGTCCTGCTAAAAAAATTATCTTAGATCTAAGAAACAATCCCGGAGGATACCTTGAAATATGCCAAAATATTTCTGGCTGGTTTTTAAATGAAGGTGAAATTTTAACCATAGAGGATTTTGGAAAAGCCAAAGAGCAAAAGCAATATAAAGCAGAAGGCAATGGAATTTTCTCAAAATACCCTACAATTGTCTTAATAAATGAGGGTTCTGCGTCAGCGGCTGAAATTTTAGCAGGGGCATTAAGAGATAACAGAAATGTAAAACTAGTTGGTGAAAAGTCCTTTGGCAAAGGGTCTGTTCAAGAGGTTGTAAAATTACAAGATGGTTTATCTTTTTTGAAAGTAACTATTGCAAATTGGCTGACACCAAAGGGTAACTTAATTTCAGAGATTGGATTGACTCCTGACATAAAGGTAGAGATAAGCGAGGAAGATATTAACTCAGGCAAAGACCCCCAGCTTAAAAAAGCTATTGAAATAATAAAGGGCTTAGAGTAAAATAGAACGTGTTATAATGTTCTAATTGTTGTAATGTTATAATGCTCTCCTGCCGGCGGGCAGGCGTCACAACACTACAACAAGCGAGCGCAGCGAGCGATAGAACAATTAGAACAATTACAACATTTATGAAGATTATTTTATTAGAAGACGTTGAAGATGTCGGAAAAAAATACGAGGTTAAAGAAATAAAGGCGGGATATGCCAGAAACTTTTTAATTCCCAGAAAGTTAGTTAAGCTGGCTACCAGGGAAAATTTAAAGTGGTTAGAAAGCCAAAAAGAAGAAATTGAAAAAAAAGCAGAAGAAGATTTGAAGAAAGCTCAAGAGCTGGCTTCAAAAGTTGATGGCATAGAAGTAGTAATTAATATAAAGGTGGGTGATAAAGGCCAGCTTTTTGAATCAGTTAACAGTTTGAAAATATCGGAAAAGCTAAAGTCAATGGGTTTTAATGTTAAGAGGTCCCAAATCAAGCTAGAGGAACCAATAAAAGAAACTGGTGAGTTTCCAGTAAAAATTAATTTGGATCATAATTTAGAGGCTGAAATAAGGCTAATAATTGTTGGTGAGGAAGAAAAAGAGGCAAAAGAAGAAATTTAACTAGTATCGATGCGAATATACTAATTTACTAATAATACGAATACCTTAAAACCAGTCATTAGTATTTTTATTATTATAATTAGTACTCATTCGTATATTGGTATCGATACTTTTTTAATGAAGTATATTTTTGTAGCAGGTGGGGTTATGTCTGGAATTGGAAAGGGGGTGGCCACCGCATCAATTGGAAGAATACTGAAAAGCAAAGGATTCAAAGTTACAGCAATTAAAATTGACCCTTACATTAATGTTGATGCAGGCACCATGAATCCCCTAGAGCACGGAGAAGTATTTGTAACTGAAGATGGAGTAGAGTGCGACCAGGATATAGGAAACTACGAAAGATTTTTAGATGAGAATATATATACTGATAATTACATGACCACTGGTAGGGTTTATTTATCAGTAATAAACAGGGAGAGAAATTTAGAATATGGAGGAGAATGCATTTCTGTGGTTCCTGGTATTCCAAATGAGGTAATTGCTACCATAAAAAGAGCAACAAAAAAAGCAAAAGCAGATTTTACTTTAATTGAAATTGGTGGAACTGTTGGCGAATACCAAAATTTATTGTTTTTGGAGGCTGCTAGAATTATGAAATTTCAACATCCAGAAGATGTTCTTTTTATTTTAGTAAGTTATTTGCCCATTCCATCAATGATTGGGGAAATGAAAACAAAACCAACTCAACAAGCAGTTAAAAATCTCAACGAGGCAGGATTGCAAGCAGATATAATTCTTGCAAGAGCTGAAGCTGAATTAGATATTCCAAGGAAGAAAAAACTGGCTATTTACTGCAACATTCATCCAAACGACGTTATATCAGCGCCAGACGTAAAATCGGTTTATGAAGTTCCTCTTAATTTTGAAAAAGAAAATTTAGGGAATAAAATTTTAAGTAAGTTAAATCTAAAAAGTAGAAGAAGTAAGTTAAAAGAATGGATGAAAATGGTAAAAGTAATAAAAAATTCACCAAAACTAGTTGAAATCGGCATTGTTGGAAAATACTTTAAAACGGGTAAGTTTACCCTTATGGACTCATACATATCAGTTATTGAAGCAATAAAACACGCAGGTGTTTTTCTGCGCAGGAAGCCAAAGATAACATGGATTTCATCTGAAGAGTTTGAAAAAGATTCAAAGTCTTTGAAAAATTTAAAAAAGTTTGATGGGATAATTATACCTGGCGGTTTTGGAAACAGGGGAGTAGAGGGTAAAATAAAAGCCATTGGATATGCGAGATTAAATAAAATACCATTTTTAGGGCTATGCTTTGGCATGCAGCTTTCTGCTATAGAATTTGCCAGAAACGCGTGTGGTATAAAGGATGCCACTTCTGCTGAATTCAATCTAACAACTGGAGGAAAATCAGAAAATAAAATAATTGATGTAATGCCAGACCAAAAAGTTTTATTAAAAGAAAGAAAATATGGCGGTACTATGAGACTTGGATCTTATAATTGCCAATTAAAACCCAACACAATAAGCAAAAAGGCATACGGCAAGTCAATGATATCTGAAAGGCACAGACACCGCTATGAGCTTAATAACCAGTACCGCAAGACCCTAGAAGAGCATGGAATGGTAATGTCTGGAATAAATCCAGAGAAAGATTTGGTGGAAATAATTGAATTGAAGAATCACCCCTTTTTTATTGGCACTCAATTTCATCCCGAGTTCAAATCTCGTCCACTAAAGCCACATCCATTATTTTTGGAGTTTATAAAAGTTGCATCAAGATAGAAACCCAAGAGCTTTGGGCCGCGGCCCTTTACTCATGTTAGAAAGAACAAAAAATCGCTCCCCTTGAAGCGTTTTTTGTTACGATTAGAGTGCAGGATTCGAACTATCATCAGATTGAGAATCTCAAAAATGAGATAA
>JBBTQB010000052.1:0-1124 GCA_038065835.1 Patescibacteria group bacterium
ACTGAACCACCCTAATTTTTTTGGTGGGGTGAGGTGTGGTGAGGTTTGGTATGGCCTGGTTGGGTATGGTTGTGTCCGGTATGGTTTGGTTAGGTGGGGTGTGGTTTGGTATGGCTTTGCTCTCATCATTCATACCTCCAAAGCCTTATGGTGGGGTACGGTTAGGTATGGTCTGGTTGGGTGGGGTCTGGTCTGGTATGATCTGGTCGGGTATGGTTTGTTGAGGTCTGGTGTGTTGAGGTCGGGTCGTGTAGGGTGGGGTTTGGTGAGGTTCGGTATGGTATGGCTTTTCGCCATTATCATTCTTACCTCCAAAGCCCTATGGTGAGGTTTGGTGCGGCTTGGTTGGGTGGGGTCGTGTCGGGTATGGTTTGATACGGTTTGGTGCGGTGAGGTGAGGTTTGCTCTGGTATGGCTCTTTTTAAAACATTGGTATAGGCGCAATCAGTATTCTGGTCGCGCCTTTTTTCTTTTAAAAATATTTGTTAGTATAAAAGTATGTCAGAAATAGAAGATATTAAAAAAGAGATTAATTTAATAAAAGAAAGAAAAAAGAAAGTAGAAGAAGTATTACGAAGGGTTGGCTTGTGGGATTTCCGAAATCATTATCCTCATCAACTTTCAGGTGGAATGAAACAACGAACATCGCTCGCGTACTCGCAACTGACGCAGAATTTTTGCTTATGGATGAACCTTTTTCTACTTTGGATTTTCAAACAAGGTATTTCATGCAAGAATTTTTACTTGAGATATGGCAAAAATTCAACAAAACCATTGTTTATGTAACTCATCATGTGGACGAAGCACTTATTTTGTCCGATGTTGTCTACCTCATGACCGCACGCCCAGGTACAATTGTTGAGGAAATGAAAATTGACTTGCCTCGCCCACGAAACGTGTCAGACCCAAAGTTTTTTGAATATAGAAAACACATAATTAAGTTTTTGGAGGAGGAAGTAAACAGAGTATTTGAAGAGCAAAAATAATCCACCGTCAGCCCGAAACGGAAGCACGTTGGCAAAAAATTTTCTGGGCTGGGGGAGAAAATTTTTTGCCCCGTTGTCCGTTCGCCATTCGTCGTTTTTGCCCCGCGCCCGCGGGCGCGGGGCCTCACTCGGTCTCCG
>JBBTQB010000052.1:1134-2270 GCA_038065835.1 Patescibacteria group bacterium
TATAGGGGAAAGGAAATTTTTTGCCCGCTCGCCGTCCGCTGGAAAATTTTGGCTATTAGTGTTAAGATTAAGAAAAAAATTATGCCAGAGTTACCATTACATAGCGAAAATCCAATAGAAGAACCAAAAGAAGGAGTTCAGGCAGAGGTGGGAAGAGAGGAGGCAGTTGGAATGCCAGAAGATTTTACTGAACCAAAAGATACAAAATTCGAATGGAGCGAAATCGTAGAAAATAAAGAGTTAGGCGTGAGTTATCGTGAAAAAATTATCGAATTACCTAAACATCGGCAAGAAGAGACTGGAATTAAAATAATTCGCAGAAGACAATTAATTCAGTTACCGGAGGGTATTTTAAGAAGTCAACCAAAAACAGGTCAGAGAGTTGTGTATCTCGAAGGCAGTGATTGGAAAGAGAATCTCGAAGGTTACGATGTACAAAGCGAAGAGTTTACTCCCTTTTGGGAATACATCACTGACAATAGATTTCCTTCAGAGTCAGTGTGGACACATCTCTTCTTAGGTGATTGGGGAAATTGGGATAATCATATCAAAAGGTTTAAACAGGAAGGAGCATATTTTCAAAAAGTTTTTCCTAAAAAAGACGGCTGGCCAGGATGTTGGTTTTTTGGAAAAGATTCATCAGGAAATGTTCAGCAAGAAAGTGAAAATCATAGGATTCCCGAAGACGAAAAAGAACTAGCTGATACTTTAGCTCTTTATGATATGTCTCTAAATGAGAAGGAATGTTTTAGACCAATTATAGCCAACCCCTTGTTTATTTTTGGAAATAAAAATAAGGCATTCGTCGATTACTTCGACAAAATATCTTCTAACCAAGAGGCATTAAGAATGATAGATTTAGCCGAAAAAGGCGAAGATTACAATAGATTATCATCACTGATATCTGGTAAAGCAATTTCTGGAGAACACCATCACCCGTCAATTCCTGTTATACGACATCCGGACATTAAACCACTTCGTTGGTGTCACTCAGAACTAGCAGTTATGCCAACAAAAAAATCTTTAAATGTTTTATTTTTCGATACAGAAAAAAAGGAGAGCAAGAAGGATAACTAAAGAAATGCCAAAATTTTCCAGCGGGCGGCGAGCGGGCAAAAAATTTCCTTTCCCCCACG
>JBBTQB010000052.1:2280-4239 GCA_038065835.1 Patescibacteria group bacterium
CCCCAGTCAATTTTTTGCCGTGAGCCCTGCCTGCGGCAGGCAGGCGTTTCGTTCGCCATTCGTTCTCGGTCTGCCTCTGCCCGCCCCGCTTTGCGGGGCGGGCGTTAAAAATCAGTGTCCCTCCTTCCTTAAAACTACGGCGGGCAGGCGGAATTTTTCTGAAAATAGGTTCTAACTTCGTCGTAAAGACGCGCATATAAATATTACCCCGATTTGTTATATCGGGACAATATTTCATAATACAATGCAGATGGGATTTGAAGCCCGGAGCGAGAAGCGAGTTTTTGCTGAAAGCAAAAGGCGAGCGCCGCGAGGGCAGGCCCGGTCTGGTCTCTGGCTTTTGCGAAGCAAAACCATGACCTAGGAAATTTCCGTCAGGAAATTTACCGGAGGGAAATCCCATCGCCCGCGCATTGAAATTTAAGAATAAAACCACATTACCAGTGGTTTTGTTTTTTTTAGAAAGTTAATTAGCGATAGAGTTTTAACTTTTTCCCAAAAGAGTTAAAATAGAAAAATGAACCCAAGGGGATTTATTCCTATCGTAGTTATCGTCGCAGTTATCATTTTACTTGCGGCGGGTGGAGGCACTCTTTTGATTTACCAAAAATCTGCGACAAGACAGTCATCTCCACCCATAACCGAAAAAACAACACCAATACCATCAAAGGAAAAACTCCCTTCAACTCCAGAAGAACCTCCAGTAACTCGTGAAGAACAAAAACCTAAAAGTCAGTCTCAACCAAAACAATCACAACCAACACAACCGCAATCACCAATCCTGCCATGCGGCGATAAAAAAGAACTATTTACAGCCTTACCCGTCAGTCTTTCAGACTTAACATTCATTAGGCCTCTTGGTTTTATAGGCGCAGCGCCGGAGCACATTTATCCGACTGATCATGTTTATTTTTTCCTTAAGAGAGGTGCCTCAAATCAAGCGATTGAGGTTCCTGTATATTCGCCCGGTGATGTATGGATTACCAAAATAAAAGAAATCAAAATGGAAAGACCGGTCCCTAACTCAACAGATTATTCCATATATTTCTCACCCTGCAGAGAATTTGAAGGATTTTATTTTCACCTTTCAACGGTTAATGAAAAGATCAAATCAGAAATTAAACCACCTTTTAGATATTGTCATCAAGAGGAGCTTGGTCGTTTTAAACAAGTTGCCTGCGAAAAGGATGTGAGAATTAAACTGAACGCCGGAGAACTCATGGGAACCGTCGGCCAACTTGCATGGCAGTATTCTTTTGATTTAGGAACATATGATCTGAGAACACCGGCCTTGAATTATGCCAACCCATCAAGATGGCAGGAATGGCAGAAGCATATCGTGTGTCCTTTTGACTATTTTAGGGGAGATGTTAAAGACAAACTCAAATTTAGACTTGGTGAAGACGATGTTTTAAGAACTATCGAACCTACTTGCGGCGAGATCGAGCAAGATGAGTCCGGCACCGCTCAAGGCGTTTGGTTCTCCAAAGATGCTAAAATGTATGCCCAACCTGAGCTTTCCCTTATTCATGATTTTATTGATCCAAAGACAGGTGCATTTGCCCTCGGTTTTTTGGCTGCCGAGAGCGGCTTATCTCCAGATATTTTGTATTTCATACCAACAAGTTCTGGCTTTGTTAATCGTGATTTCAAGGATATTGCTGATGATGGAAAAATCTACTGTTATGATCAACTTGTGAAACAATGGAGCTATGATAAAAAACCAGAACAATTAATTATTCTTATACAACTTACAAGTCCTTCAACATTGCGAATTCAAGGTAAAAATGTAACCAATTGCGGCAGTGGTCCTTGGGAATTTAAAAGTCCAACCGAGCTTGAAAGGTAAGATCAGATAATCGGTTTCAAATCCGGTAGGTAAATACACTCATTTTTCTGTTGTATAAAGAGTGCAGGATTGGAACTATCATCAGATTGAGAATCTCAAAAATGAGATAA
>JBBTQB010000053.1:0-13176 GCA_038065835.1 Patescibacteria group bacterium
TAAAATCTGCCAGTATCGCGGTTGTAAAAAATAGCAAGACAGACTCACGGGAAGCTCAAAAATGGCTAATTTCTTCGGATTTTCTCGTTGACGATGCGCTGGGGGCATGTCAACTCAAAAATCCTGTGAAATTATCTCATTTTTGAGATTCTCAATCTGATGATAGTTCGAATCCTGCACTCTTTAGGGCAAACGAAGGATTAATTTAATTCTTGCCCCCCATAGTGAATTTCTTAAAGAAATTCTACTACTGGGGTGTCAAAATTCTTCTACTGAGTGAAACAAGTACTTAAAATATCTTTTATTAATTATAATAGGCTGTTTTATGGTTTTTTGAATACCGCTAAAAAAGTTCTTTGGTTTTTAGCAAGAGATGTTTTTTTAATCATTTTGATCCTTATTTTATTAACTATAGTTTTTGGCGAGCTTTTATTTTATAATTATGTATTATCGGTAGAAATTAAGGAACTTAATGTTGACTCTAATGTAATCAGGTTTCAAAAAAACACTTACAAATCTGTTGTTGAAGAATGGGCAAGAAGGGAAAACATTTTTAATAATCCATCAGATATAAATTATCGAAATCCATTTTAAGAATAATCAACGAATAAACGAATGTATTACGAATTTTCGAATTACGACAATTAAAAAAACGCATTCGCAAATTCGAAACTGATTCGTACATTCGCTGATCAGATGAAGAAACTTATTTTTTTGGTAGAAGATGACTCTGCAATTGCCGATATTTACAGGACCATTATGGAAAAATCCAACCTTAATGTAGAGATTTTTGGATTGGGGCAAGATATTATAAAGGTATTAAAATCGATAAAGGCAGGTGAGAGAGAAAAGCCAGATATTATTTTACTTGACCTGATACTCCCAGATATGAATGGTATAGATGTTTTAAAAGAAATTAAAAGCAACGAGGAATCCAAAAGCATTAAAGTTTTTATACTAACAAACCAAGGAGAAGTTAAGTTTGATCAAACAGACTTAAGGCCAGACAAGGTTATAATTAAAGCCAATATTACGCCAACTCAGCTAGTAGAAACTATAAAAAAAGAATTAAAGTAAGTGAGTAATAGCGAACACTTACCCCGCCCTCCATGCAGTTTTGGGGTGAAATGAAACAGGTAAATTTAATAAATAATATTTGTTTCATCTTGCCTTTTTAAGATCAGCTTAGAGGGCGGGGTTCATGAAATTATTCGCTTGACTCATAACTTCATGAAAAAGGTTTTAATTGTTGAAGATGATAAAGATTTCCTATGGCTTTTGCGGCAAAGTTTTGATGCTAAAGATTTTTATGTTTTTTATGCAGTAGATGGAGAAGAAGGGTTAGAAATGGCAAAAAAAGAGAAACCAGATCTAATTTTAATAGATATTTTACTTCCTAAAATGGACGGCATAGCTATGGCAAAAAAAATAAAGGAAGCGGGCATTAGTGCTCAAATGATATTCTTGACTAATTTAAAAGATCCCCTGCATATTAGTGAAGTAATGAATGTGGCAGTTGGAGCAGATTATATAGTCAAATCTGATATGCATATTGATGCTATTATAGAAAGAGTAAAAAACAAACTAGGAGTTAAGTAACTTTGTTATAAGGGTTTTCTTTAAAAACAAGCTCTTTTTTATTGCAAAAAAATAAAATTAGGATATAATAATAGCTAATTATGGAGGCAATTTCTTTGAAAGCAGAAGAAATTTTTAGTTTATGGGGTTTTCCTGTCACCAATAGCCTGTTTTTGACGTTAGTTGTTTCTTTTATTTTAATTTCGGCATCATTTTTAATTAAGAAAAAAATCAGCGTTATACCAGGAAAACTACAGTCTGGCATAGAAATGGCCGTAGAATGGTTTTTGGATTTAATGCACACTACTTTGGGGTCTAAAGAGAAGGCAGAAAGGTACTTCCCACTTGTAGCCACCATTTTTATATTTATACTGACATCAAATCTTTTAGGTATATTTCCTGGAGTTGGTTCATTTTTAATTGAGAATAACCGTCACCAAGTGCCCTTTTTCCGCTCCCCGGCTGCAGATTTGAATTTTACTTTAGCGTTTGCTGTAATTTCAGTAGTTGTCACAAATATTTTAGGCATGATGACAGTTGGATTCTTTCCTCACTTCAGCAAGTTTATAAATTTTAGAAATCCAATTAAATTTTTCATAGGAATACTAGAACTTGTTTCAGAGGTTGCAAAAATAATTTCTTTGTCATTTCGATTATTTGGAAATGTTTTTGCAGGAGAAGTTTTATTGACAATAGTTTCTTTCTTAGCTCCTTACTTTATACCACTGCCATTTTTGTTTTTGGAGCTTTTTGTGGGGTTGATTCAGGCATTTTTATTTGCTATGCTGACGTTAGTTTCAATTTCACTGCATACAGCAGTTGAGGAACATTGATATAATATTAAAAATTAAAAATTAAATATCAAAAATACATACCAAAAATTAAAAATATAATCCATCGCACGAAGTGCGATACCTAAATTTTGATTTTTGCATTTTGATTTTTGATTTTATTATTATGGACATAGAGCAAGTTCGTTTATGGGCAACCGTGGCATCTATTACATTAGGTACGATTGCCCCAGCAGTTTCAATTGGTTTTATAGGATCTTCAGCCTTAAAATCAATTGGCAGAAACCCAGAAGCTGCTTCCAAAGTTCAAACAGCCATGATTTTGGCCATTGCTTTTGCCGAAGCCATTGCTATTTATTCTTTGGTCATCGCGTTAGTTATCAAATTCGTAGCATAGCTACGCTATGCTTCCTACGAATAGCGAATTTTATCGAATACGAATTCGTAATTCGGTGGCATTCGTAATTCGTAGGGATTGATAAATGGAAGGAGGTCTAATCGGACAACTAGGAATTAATTGGAAGCTGCTTTTAAGCCAAGCGGTTAATTTTTTTATTCTCCTTTTAATTTTAAGAGCTTTTGTTTATAAGCCTCTTTTAGCAGTTATTAAAAAAAGAAATGAGAAAATAAGAGAAGGATTGGAAAAGGCGCAAATTGCAGATGTTAGATTAAAAGAAATTGACAATATTGGTAAGAATAAAATTAGAGAAGCGGAACAACAGTCTATCTTGATGATTGAAAACGCAAAACAGAATACCAAAATAATTGAGCAAACACTTTCTAGGAAAGCTGAAATGCGCCACGAAGAATTGATGGGTCAGCTAGAACATCAATACCAACTTGAAAAAGAAGAAATAAGAGAGGAGGTAATAGCAGGAGCTGGAGACTTGGTTAAAAAAATTCTGGTAAAAACCGTTCAGCTAAATCCGGGTGCTGTTGACGATGCTTTAATTGAGAAAGCTGTATCTCAAGTTAACAAGGAAGCATGAACCCCGTTAGAAGTTTGGATGAGGTATTAAATTAGACTTAGTAGTAGTAAGTTAATTAAGATGAGCAAGCAAATTGTCACAACGAGACCCGGCCTCGTTGATGAGGCCGGGTCTCGTAGGGGTCTCGTATGACATTTTGCCCAAACTTCTAATGGGGTGAGGTATAAATCAAAAATTTACGCTAAACTGCTGGTAAGTTTGCTTATTGATAAAAAATCAAAAGAGGTTTTTGATAATTTTATAAAACTGCTTGAAAGGAATGGTGACCTAAAAAAAGCTAAGGAAATTATCCAGCTAGCCGAAAAATTGTACTTAAAGAAAGTGGGAAGTAAGAAAGTAACTCTTGAATCAGCAAGAAAAATAAATTCAAAAGATATTTTGAAAAAGATTTTGAAAGAAGGGGATTTTTGGGAAGAAAAAATAAACACAGATTTAATTGCGGGCATTAAAGTAATTGTTGACGGAGAAAAGCAGTTAAATTATTCGCTAAAGAGCAAATTGGACAAAATATTTTCACATAGATACGAATGATGCGAATATAATGCAAATTTTCGAATATGCGAATTCGCATATTTGTAAATTCGCATTACATTTGTAATTGGCATCACATTATGAGCCAAGAGATTATAGAAAAATTAAAACAGCAAATTGAAGGCTATAAAGAAAAACCAGAGTGGGAAGAAATCGGCAAAATTATTGAGGTTGGAGATGGTATAGTTAAGATTTCAGGCCTTTCAAATTGCCAAAGCCAAGAAGTTTTGGTTATAGAATCAGAAAAAGGAGAAGTGAGAGCGGTGGCTTTAAACCTTGAAGAAGATTCTGTTGGAGCTTTGGTGCTGGGGCGGGACGCGAGATCTGCCCGCGAAGCGGGAGATCCCGTCCTAGAATCATCCTTAATTAAATCGGGACAGACGGTAAAAAGAACCCTTCGACATAGTTCGGGGCAAGCTAACATTTTATCAATTCCCGTTGGAGGGCAATTATTGGGCAGAGTGGTAGATCCTTTAGGAAATGCTTTAGATGGAAAGGGACCAATATTTTCAGAAAGAGACAAACCTGCAATTCAGTTTTTGGAAAGCACAGCTCCAAATGTATTAGCAAGAGAATCGGTAAACCAGCCAATACATACCGGAATTAAAGCTATTGACTCCATGATTCCAATTGGCAGGGGGCAAAGAGAGTTGGTTATTGGAGACAGACAGACGGGAAAAACAGCCATTGCCCTTGATATGATTATTAATCAAGGAAAGGAAAGGCAATCCTCCTCCGCCAAGCCTCCTTCGCATAAAGCTACGGAAGGCCAAAGGGCTTCGGAAGGGCGAGGAAATCCAGTAGTATGTATTTATGTTGCTATTGGGCAGAAAGAATCAAAAATTGCCAAAATAGTTGAAACGTTAAAGAACAATAACGCTTTAGATTATACCATTGTGGTTTCGGCTTCTGCATCAAGCCCAGCAGCTTTTTGGTATTTAGCGCCATTTGCTGGATGTGCCATTGGAGAATATTTCCGTGACAAAGGCAAAGATGCCTTAATTATTTATGATGACTTGTCAAAACATGCCTGGGCCTACAGGCAAATTTCTTTATTATTAAGAAGACCTCCAGGAAGAGAGGCCTATCCCGGAGATATTTTTTATCTTCACTCAAGGTTGCTTGAAAGAGCAGCTAAATTAAATAAAGAAAACGGTGGAGGATCTTTAACTGCCATTCCAATTATTGAAACACAATTGGGTGATGTTACTGCTTATATTCCAACCAATGTCATTTCAATTACAGACGGGCAGATTTACTTGGAATCCGATTTGTTTTATCAAGGTACAAGACCCGCAGTTAATGTTGGTTTATCTGTCTCAAGAGTTGGGGGAGCGGCCCAGACAAAAGCAATGAAAAAAGTAGCTGGAAAGTTGAGATTACAGTTGGCTCAATTTCGGGAATTGCAGACATTTGTCCAGTTTGCGTCAGATGTTGACCAGGAAACCCGCGAAAAAATACACAAAGGCAGAATAGTATCTGAAGTTTTAAAACAAACGGATTTGGCTCCCATGCCATTTGAAGAGCAAGTCCTGGTTTTATATGCCGCGCTTAATGGCTACTTTGACAAATTCCAGCCAGAAGAAATACAAAAAGTTGAAGCTAAGTTTTTAGAATATGTAAAAGACTTACACGAAGATATATTAGATTTATTAAAAGAAAAAAGAGATATTACAGAGGAAGTTGAAAGTAAAATAAAGTCTGTTATATACAAGTTCATAGAAAATATGTAAGAAAAAAACCCAAAGAGAAGTCTCCAAGGGTGTTGGGCGAAAAGTTTCTACCTGCGGAAGTTTTTTCCGCAAATGGAACAAATCCCATCTTGCAAGTCATGGTCTTGTTCCAGTTCGGCGCAGTCCCATCGAGAGTAAGACAAAGGCTCCTGGTAGCTGCTGAATCCCATCCTCTTTAAGAGGTGGTGACCAAACCACAAGAGGCCAAAGATACAAAGGGCGATGATAGTGAGTGGGTGCATGTCTTCTCCTGAAATGAATGTTTCGGAAATCCACTACCACAATCAGTTGTAACATTTTAAAATAGTAATGTCAAGTTATGGAATCAACACAGAATCTAAAGAAGCGTATTAAGTCAATAGCTAATATTAAAAAAA
Organism: Patescibacteria group bacterium; assembly: GCA_038065835.1. GTDB lineage: Bacteria > Patescibacteriota > Minisyncoccia > Minisyncoccales > Staskawiczbacteraceae > VGLO01. The sequence continues at coordinate 6,000 of JBBTQB010000053.1, forward strand.
TCACCAAAGCGATGGAGTTGGTGGCGGCTACTAAAATGAGAAGGTCACAAGAGGTAGCTTTGGCTTCTCGTCCTTATACATTTGTGGCACTTGATTTGCTGGCTAATTTAACACTGCTTGAAAAGTCAAAAAATTTACAATTGCCAGAATTGCTTAGAGAAAGAAAAGTTTACCCAGTTAAATCCGCCACGCAGGGCGCGGCGGCGTCCAGCAAAGCTGGACAATTTAACCGGGCAAGAAAAGTTTTATTTGTGTTAGTTGCCTCGGACAAGGGATTAGCGGGATCGTTTAATAGTTCTGTGTTTAAAAAGTTTGAACAGCATATGGAGCGCGATAAAGAAAAATATAGAGATGAAGAAAAATTTTATGTTGCAGTTGGAGAAAAAGCATTTAACTATCTTTCAAAAAAAGGAATTAACGTGTTGAAGAAATTTACTCAAGCGGAAGACTATACAACGCCAGGTCAGGTTGAGCCAATCACTAAATTTATTGTTGAGGGTTATTTGAATAAGAGCTGGGATAGGGTTATTATTGTATCAATGCATTTTAGGTCGGCATTAAAACAAGAACCTCACGTAAGAAAGATTTTACCAGTAGATTTTGATCATATCAAAGAAACTGTGCAAGAAATTATTCCGACAACAGGTAAGTTTGCTGAGCTCATCAAGGAACATAGTATGAATTTTGCGGCCGCTGAAAACATAAGAGAATACTTAATTGAACCATCGCCAAAAGTTGTTTTAGAAGATTTAGCTAAGCATTTATTGTTTATGCAAATATATCACTTGATTTTAGAAGCCAATGCCGCAGAGCATTCAGCAAGAAGAATGGCAATGAAAACCGCATCAGACAATGCGTCAGAATTAGGAGAAGATTTAAGTTTACAATATAACAAGTCGCGTCAGGCTAGCATTACAAGTCAAATCATCGAGATTGTATCGGGCGCGGAGTCGTTATCATAATATGTTTGAGATAGAGAAAAATTTTATACTAACCAAAGAACAAGAAGATAATCTTATAAAAGATAGTGAATTTATCGGACAAAAAGTTTTTACTGATATTTATTACGACAAAGAAAACTACGATTTAACCAAAAAAGATATTTGGTTTCGTGCTCGTGATGGTAAATTTGAGTTAAAGTTGCCGCTTGTCAATAACGAAGCAGGAGACCGTTACGAAGAAGTAGATGACGAAGATCATATAAAAGAAGTTTTAAACATAAAAGGAGAGAGTTTAAAAGAGAGTTTGGGAAAATATGGCTATATTCCATTTTGTGTTTGCAAGACCACTCGTAAGAAATACAAGCAAGGAGATTTCAATATTGATGTAGATTCTGCGGAATTTGATAACGGATTTCGTTATTCAATAAGCGAAATTGAGTTAATGATTGATGACGATAAAAAAGCCAATGAAGCTGCAGAAAAAATTATTAATTTTGCAAAAAACTACGGTTTAAGGTCGGTTAAAAATGGGAAAATTATAGAATATCTGAAAATTTACAGACCAAATCAATTTAAAGTATTATCTGATTTGGGAATATTTCAAAAATAATATGCATAAAGGTAAAATAGTACAAATTATAGGGTCGGTTGTGGATGTAGAATTTTCTGCCGAAGGCAGATCCGCCTCTGGCGGAAAAGAGGGTACGAAATTACCCGAAATTTACAATGCGTTAAAAGTAGTGAAGCCCTCCTTCGCTAAAGCTACGGAAGGGCAAAATGACTTCGTCATTTTGGAAGTGGTAAAACATTTGGACACTGAAAAAGTCAGGGCTATTTCATTGCAGTCAACTGATGGATTGCAAAGAGGGCTGGATGCTGAAGATACGGGGTCTCAAATTTCAGTTCCTGTGGGGCCTGAAGTGTTGGGTAATTTATTTAATGTTTTTGGAGAGACACTCAACAAATCTGCGGACGTCGGACGTCCGCAAGCTAAAACCTTTAAGAAGTTTTGGCCGATTCATAGAGCTTCTCCGGCGTTCGTTGATCAAACTACTAAAACAGAAGTTTTTGAAACGGGAATTAAAGTCATTGATTTGATTGCTCCATTTATTAAAGGAGGAAAGGTGGGCCTTTTCGGTGGAGCTGGCGTAGGAAAAACTGTGTTGCTCCAAGAATTTATAAGAAATGCCGCAGAAGAGTCTGGCGGAGTCTCTGTATTTGCCGGTGTGGGGGAAAGGACAAGAGAAGGAAATGATTTGCACAAAGAAATGCAAGAGTCAGGAGTTATTAAAAAAACTGCTTTGGTATTTGGTCAAATGAATGAAGTTCCGGGAGCCAGGGCAAGAGTTGCTTTATCGGCTTTGACAATGGCTGAATATTTCAGAGACGAAGAAAAGAAAAATGTCTTGCTTTTCATTGATAATATCTTCAGGTTTTCTCAAGCCGGGTCTGAAGTTTCAACCTTACTTGGCAGGATGCCATCAGCCGTTGGATACCAGCCGACTTTAGCCAGTGAAATGGCAGAATTGCAGGAAAGAATTACTTCAACAAAAAACGGATCAATTACTTCTGTTCAGGCAATTTACGTACCAGCTGATGATATAACTGACCCAGCTCCAGCTACCACATTCTCACACTTGGACTCAACAATTGTACTTAGCAGAGCCTTAACAGAAATTGGAATTTATCCTGCAGTTGACCCTTTAGCGTCCACTTCAAGCGCTTTGGATCCTAAAATAGTAGGGGAAAAACATTATAATGTTGCCAGAGGAGTGCAATTAACCTTGCAAAGATACAAAGATCTTCAGGATATTATTGCAATTTTGGGGATTGAAGAATTATCTGAAGAAGATAAAAAAGTGGTTAATCGCGCCAGAAAAATGCAAAGGTTTTTGTCACAACCCTTTTATGTAGCCGAAAACTTTACAGGACTTAAGGGAAAATTTGTGAAGCTTGAAGATACTATAAAAGGTTTTGAAGAGATTTTAGAAGGAAAACACGACGATGTACCAGAAGAAAACTTTTATATGAAAGGAAGCATTAACGAAATTATTTCATAATTTCGTAATTTTCAATTATCAATTTCTAATTTTCATTAAATTTTCAATAACCTAATTTTCAAGTACGTTTAGAAATTAACAAATTAGATATTTAATGGAAATTAAAAATTATAAATTAGAAATTCGTTATGAAACTATCTGTTTATTCTCTTAAAAAAGTTTTGTTTCAGGGCGAAGCTGAGCTTTTGAATTGTAAAACAATCGTAGGCGAGATAACTGTTTTAGATAATCACGAGCCATACATCGGAGTTTTAACAGAGGGCGTAATGAAGGTTGTAGAAAAACCCTTCGGCTCCATTCAGGGTGGGGAACATTTCTTTCAAATAAAATCAGGATTTTTACAGGTGCAAAAGAATAACGAGGTTCGTTGCATAATTGACTATTCATCATAAGATTGAATTAGTATTGCCTTATGGATATCAAAAACAAAACAATTATTTTAACAGGAGCAGCAAGAATTGGTCAAGAAATCGCTAAAAGTCTAAAAGAAAAAGGGGCTAATTTGGTAATGACTTATTTTAATTCACCCGATGAAGTTGGTGCTTTGGGCCTTGTTGTTAAGGCTGATGTTTCAAGACAAAAAGATGTTGAGTTGGTTGTTAAGACTGCAAAAGAAAGATTTGGTAGTGTTGATTGCTTGGTCCACATGGCAGCTATTTATGAAAAAACTGACTGGAAAGATTTAAGCGAGGCCTCATGGTTAAAACAAATGGATATTATTGCAAAAAGCTCTTTTTTGTTTGCAAAAATTGCAGGAGACCAAATGCTTATGAATCAGGGAGATATAAAAGGCAAAATGGTTTTTTTCTCTGATTGGTCTGTAATGGCTCGTCCCTATAAAGATTATATTGTTTATAATGTAGCGAAGGCGTCTGTTGAAGCGCTAGTTAAATCTTTAGCAAAAGAGCTGGCCCCAGATATTTTGGTTAATGCCATAGCCCCCGGTCCCATCTTAAAACCTCCCAACCTGACGGATAAAGAAAATGAAGAAGTTATTGCCAATACGCTTTTGAAGAAATGGGGTGGAGCAAAAGAAATTGCTAAAGGAGTATGTTATCTTTTAGATACCGATTTTGTAACAGGTCATATTCTTACAATTGACGGTGGTAGGACTATTGCATAAAATAAATTAATGGAAACAACAATACAAAGATATTATCCATTAGGTAATAAAACCCTTATAGCGCTAGTCATAAAAAGATGCTTTTTTGCTGTTATACTTATAATTGTTTTAATTATTGGATTATTTTTACTTCAATACGTTTCTACAGAATACATTAATATTGCTTTATATGTATTTATTGGCTACCTAATGATTTTGGTGGTCTTGTCACTTATAGGGATTTTTCTGGGCTGGCTTGAATACTGGCGCTACGAAATTATTTTAGGTGACAAGAATTTCAAGATGCAAAGGGGATTGATTTCGGTTGAACAGGTGGGAATACCATATAGGTATATCCAAGATATTAAAATTGAAAGAAGCTTATTAGACCAAATTCTTGGAGTAAGCGAATTAATGGTTACCACTTCTGGACTAGAACAGCAAGAAATACACCCCGGTGAGGTTTCTGGAAAAAACAATCACAGAATTATTCTTCCTGCCATAGAAAGTAAAATTGCCCGCCAAATACAAGAAATTGTTTTGAATAGAGCTCAAATCCAACAGATAGACGTTTCTAACAGAAATTTTTAATGTTTATCCACAGCATGCCATTATAGACATGCTTTTTTGATACAATAAAGATGTTGTGTAATAAGACGATGAACGAAATTGCAGTTGAAGTTTTATTACGCAATATCTTTAATTACCTTGAATTACGAAATACCTTTTAGAATAAAATCTTTTGTATTTGGATAGATGCTTTTGAAAATTTTTGAAGCGATATTAGACATAATATCGTTGGAGAAACGCGAGGCGTAATTCGCTTTAGCGAATTCGCCCCGTTTGTAGGAAAGTTTTCGAAAGCAGATGACGAAGATAAAAATTTTAAGCAAAAGTTGTATTTCGTAATTCAAGGTAATTAAGTAGGATTATCAGCCATTTATGTAGCTTGGCTTTGGATGAAGCTAGAGAGGAAGTAGAAATTAATAAAACAAGAAACAGCGTCAACGCTGTTTCTTGCTACTCTTTATTGCAAGTACCCCCATGTCTGTAACTTGTCTGAGTCTTCACCCCATCTAAGGCCTATATCGGTTCTGTAAAACATATTTTGGAGAAGAATGTTTTCAAGACGGCTGTAGACTTGGCGTCTCGCATCTTCAACAGTTGTTCCTGATCCCGTAACAACCAAGGCATAGCCTGTATTTCCTGCTATCTGCCAATTCCCTTCAACTAATTTTATGTCTCCTAAATGTATTCCTTCAAAATTCCGCCTTTTGAAAATAACAGACAAATCTTTGTAGATATTCATTTCTGATTTATCGTCATAAGGAAATGGAGGCACAGCGCAAACAACGCCTATCTGAAAACCCTTTTTGGTTTTTAAGTCATATTGTTCTCCTTTTGCCATAGAGTATAAAAATTCTCCCAATTCACTTGCAATTCCTTCAAGCTGAACGGAAATTGTAGGGTAACCAAATCGAGCAGTAAATTCTAACGGATAAATTCCTCTGGCATTAGCAATACAGTTAATATCAATGTATCCTACATATTTTGCTTCCCGCAGATTTTGGCGCATCTTTTCTAACGTTGATTTAAAAATGGTATTGGAGGCAGACCAGTACATGAGAGTTCCCATTTCTCCCGTGAAAGGACCAATGTCTCCCGGAAAAAGTTTTTTATGTTCAAAATTTATATTGATTGGATAAATAAAATCATTTCCATTGAAAAATACTCCAACTGCTATTTCAACTCCAGGGGCGAACTTTTGCAATTGGAATTGTTTTATTTTTTTTGCCAATATTTTCATATTGGATTTTAAAATTTCGTGTATATCTTTGCCATCCTCATCTTTTCCTAAAAATAAAATTCCCTTAAAGTCAGATGGCACAAATCCAGATGGTTTGTAAACATATCTTCCTGGATTTTCTGATATGAATTTTAAAGCTGCCTCGTAATCGGTAAAATCCCAGTGGGGAAGGGTTAACATGCCAAGTCTTTTCATTTCTGATTGTCCAAATTCTCTATCTTCCTCTAGTTTATCTGTATAGGAGCTTCCCCCAATCACTAATTTCCCTGATTTTCTTAACTCATCTGCAACTGACCCAAATCCAGTGTCGTCAAAAACAATTACATCAGCCCAATCGGTATATGGTTTCCAATCAGGAACTTTTTCTAAAAATCCATCATAAACATCTTTATCGTCCTCGCTTTTTATATAAATTTTTACTTCGTGCCCCCCTTTTCTGATCTGCCAAGCCAAATCACCTGACAAGCTTTCCCAGCTGACAAACAAAAATTTAAATTTTTTCTTTTCGGTAATTATTAAATTATTTTTGCCATTTTGCCCATTTGTCATTTTACCTTTTTATTCTAACACCTGAGAAAATTTTTTACAAAAAAACAACCCGAAAATCGGGCTGTTTTTAAAAGTATTTTACTCGCCCTGGTTAAATAAAACCCTCCGGATTTTAATTTCGCGAAGCGAAATTATTTAACTGGGTTAATATCTTTGTCTTGGACCTCTTTCATCCCTCATCCTTTTCCAGCAGTCTCTGCAATAGATTGGTCTGTCTGGAGTTGGCTCAAATGGCATTTCTGTGATGACAAAATCTGGGCCACTTGGGCAAGGATTTTCAGAATTATTTCTGTTGGCACATTGCCAATTTCCTTTTACCATCTGTCGAGGAGCAAAACCTCCTCTGTTATTGTCTCTATTAAACATTTACTTGTCGCTAACTTCCGATAATATTTACTATTTTAGTTATTGTCGTTAGCGATCTAAATAATACAACGACCTTGTTGACTCTAAATCGTTATATTATTGATTACAATATTATCTACGACTTATTGTCTAATTTTAGTTTAGTTTCTTATTTTTGAAATGTCAATATGGATTAGTTTGATTTTTTACTTCTTAGATATTAATGTATAGTAAAGAACATGCCCTGTTAGAAGTTTGGAAAATATTATGTAAACTTCGTGGGATAAAAACTAATATAATAAAAAAAATAACAAAGTGTAAAGAGTGCAGGATTCGAACTATCATCAATTGAGCAAGCGAATTTTGAGGAAGA
>JBBTQB010000054.1:0-6678 GCA_038065835.1 Patescibacteria group bacterium
ATCTCATTTTTGAGATTCTCAATCTGATGATAGTTCGAATCCTGCACTCTAAGCTCCAGTAAAAAAACCGCCCTTAGGACGGTTTTGAGTAGTCTGCATCTGGATTTTTGAAGGATTCCCAGTAACTAAGTTTAGCAACTTGTTTTTTTTGAATTAAGCTGATAGTTGAATTCAAAATATAACTTGTAAAACCCAGAAAGGGTTCGCTAGACACCAGGTCAACACTCTCATAATTGTATCTTAGCCCCAGGCCTTCCACAAGAAGTCGGCCTTGGCCGATTTGCCATTGGTTAGTGGCAATAGGACCTGCTAATAGCTCTAAGTTTGGAGTATCAACTATGTGTTTTTTAAAATCTTCTGGCATAAAACAGGGCTTGAAATGAAAATTCCAAACATGCAAGAAAGAAAAATGGTTTTTACTAATTTCACTCTTGTGATATCCCACCACAGCACTATATTCTTCAAGGAACAGAAGCCGCCAAATGAATTTTTCTTGAAAATTCATTTCATAGGGTTTGCGCCTTACCAGTTCTACAATTTCTTCAAAAAGTATCTCTAGTATTTTTATGGCTCGAGTCATCATAACAGACCCCCTAATTGTTAAGGTTCAAAATTAATTCTTGCCCAAATTTTTCAAAGCCGCTTTTATTCTTTCTTCCGACTCTTTTATTTTTGGATCAACTTGGCTTAAAGCTTCCCTTGCCTGTGCCTTTGTAAATCCTAACTGAATTAAGGCGTCTTCAGCTGGATCTGCAGATCCTTTTGATTTCTGCCCATCCAACAATCTTATCTTTCCCGTAAGCTCTAATATTATTGTCATTGCTTTTTTGGCGCCAATTCCTGGAATACCCTCAAATATCTTTTCATCCTGCTTTAAAATCTTGTCTTTTATTTTTTCCAATGGTCCCAAGACTGAAATCTCAAGAGCAGCTTTTGGGCCCACTCCGTGTATCTCCATTAAAATTTCAAAAAAATCCAGTTCTTCGTTAGTCAAAAATCCATACAGGTCTGATGCGTCTTCTTTTATGTTATGAAAGCAGAATAGTTTTACATTGTCAGCTGTTTCTGGTATTTTTAGTGAGGCTTGCCGCGATAAAAAAACTTTATAGCCAATATTATTGACTTCAACTATAATAAACTTATCTTTCTTTAGTATAATTTTACCCTCTAAATAGGCGATCATTAATACTGTAAATCAAAAATCAAAATGCAAAAATTAAAATATTGGTATGCGCCTTTGGCGCAATCATTTTTAATTTTTACTTTGTATTTTTAATCTTTAATTTTTAATCTTTGATTTAATTATTCTAATGCATTTTAAACTTATTTCCAAATATAAGCCAAGAGGTGACCAACCACAAGCAATAAAAAAACTCTCTGAAAATCTGAAAAAAGGCGTAAAACACCAGGTGCTTTTGGGTGTAACTGGGAGCGGGAAAACCTACACAGTGTGTGGTGTAATTGAAAAGATACAGAAACCCACACTGGTTATTTCTCCTAACAAAACCCTTGCGGCTCAGCTTTACCAGGAATTTAAAGAGTTTTTTCCTAACAATGCGGTTCACTATTTCGTATCTTACTACGATTATTACCAACCAGAAGCCTATATTCCCCAAACTGATACCTATATTGAAAAAGACGCAAAAATAAATGAGGAAATTGACAGATTGAGGCATGCAGCCACCCAAGATGTTCTTCTTAGAAAAGATGTAATTGTTGTGGCCTCAGTGTCTTGTATATACAACATCGGCTCTCCAGAAAATTACCAAAATGTATCTTTTAAAATAAAAATGGGACAAAAAATAAGCAGAAAAGATTTTATTTCTCACTTAGTATCTCTCCAGTATAAAAGAAATGATATTGATTTTAAACCTGGCACTTTCCGAGTTAGAGGAGATGTTGTTGAGATTTACTTGGTTACCGGAGAAAAAATAATAAAAATAGAGTTTTCCGAAAATGCTATAGAAAAAATTTCAGCTGCGCCCGGAGGCGCATATTCTAACTACAAGATTCTAAATTCGGAATTCACGCTCTTTCCCGCCACTTTCTGGGTTACCCCACAAAACAAACTTAATATTGCCATTGAAAATATACGGCTTGAATTACAAGAAAGATTAAAAGTGTTAAAAAAGAAAAACAAATTGGTGGAGGCACAAAGATTAGAACAAAAGACAAATTATGACTTAGAAATGATTCAAGAAACAGGTTTTTGCCACGGTATTGAAAATTATTCCAGGCAGCTGGAATTCAGAAAAGCTGGCGAGTCATCTTTTTCTCTTGTTGATTATTTTAGATACTATAATAAGGGAAAGTTTTTGATGTTTATTGACGAGTCTCACATTGCTACACCCCAAATAAGAGCCATGGCAGTGCAGGATAAAATAAGAAAAGAAACCTTAATTGATTACGGATTCCGCCTGCCATCAGCAGTAGATAATAGACCTTTAAGGTTTGAGGAATTTAAAGAACGCCAACCTGAAACCATTTATGTTTCAGCCACCCCAGCTGATTATGAAATAAATCTATCCGGCAAAAAAAATATTATTGAACAGTTAATAAGGCCGACGGGATTATTGGAGCCTAAAACTGAAATTAAAAAAACAGAAAACCAAATAAAAGACTTAATTGAAGAAGTAAAAAAAGAAATAGCTAAAAAACAACGTGTTTTAGTGATTACATTAACAAAGAGATTAGCTGAAGAAATTTCAGACTATTTAATTGAAAGAGGAATTAAAACCCAATACCTGCATTCTGAAGTAAAAACGTTAGAAAGACCTGAGATTCTAAAAAATTTAAGAGAGGGTAAATATGATGTCTTGGTTGGAATAAATTTGTTGAGAGAAGGACTGGATTTGCCTGAAGTTGCCCTAATTGCTATTTTAGACGCAGACAAAGAGGGATTTTTAAGGAACAAAACTACTCTAATACAAACCATGGGACGTGCAGCGAGACATAAGGAAGGTAGAGTAATTTTATATGCCGATAAAGTTACTTTTTCGATGAAATCTGCAATTGATGAAATAAATAGGAGGAGAAAAATTCAAGAAGATTACAACAAAAAAAATAAAATTACACCATCGGCAATTATAAAAGATATTAGAGATTGGGGCTTTTCTAAGAAAGAAGATATTCAAGGGGAGTTTTACCTGATACATGACAAAAAGCTTTTGGAAAAAGAAATGAAGGAAGCCGCCAAAAACCTAGACTTTGAGAGAGCAGCCGAATTAAGGGATTTGATTGAAAAATTAGGAAAAAAGTAGCGTTACTTAAGCTGCCTTTTTTACTCCTTCTTCTTCGTCTTCTTTGTCCTCTTCTTTAATTTCATCTTCTGATGCTTCTTCAAGCGCTTCATTTACAAATTGATCAACCTTTTCTCCTTTCCTGCTCCATGGCGAAAACATACCTCCCCATCCTAATTTTTTTATAGTCTTGCCTGTTACTACAAATGTACCCCAAGCGATACTCACAAGTTTTCTAGTAGTTCTAAACGGCCAGCGCCATATTGTAGTATTTTCTTCTTCTTCCTCAGTTACTGGTTCTCCAAAAATTTTCGATAATACCTTACTTTTATCTCCAACTATTTTTAATTTGCCAAAAATCTCACTTACTTCTCCACCTTTCTTTTTATATTCACCTTCTTCTAATTCTTCCGACTCTAACTTCCCTTCTTTTTCCGCTACTTTTGGGGATTTTTCTTTTTTCAATCCTCCAATCAATCTTTCTGCTTCTGCCTCATCTTCTCTTTTTGCCTCCTCTTTGATTAATTTAACATCTTCTTCTTTTAGTTTTGGTGTTACCAGCTCTGTTTCCTTTTGATTTTCATTTATTTTTTCCTTTATTTCCTTTTGTAATATCTTTTTGCCAAGTTCTTTTAATTCTTCTTCACCAGCACCCTTTAATAAACTGCGTCTTTCTTCAACTATTTGTTTAATAGCCCTGCATTGTTTTTTAAGATATTCTACACGTTTTGGTGTTAACCCTTCCTCTTCAAACTTTTCTAGATCCTTCTTGCTAAAATACTTCTTCATGTCTTCTCTATTAATTTCTCCTCCACTTTCTAATATGTTTAAAATACGGTCTGCGTTACTATAAGCTCTATCTAAAAATTTTAATTTTTCAACTTTTGGATACGTATCTAAATATTGTTCTAACTCTTTAAGAGTTGGGTCTACAATCGGCTCTTGATTACCATCTGTTGGCACTTCTTTGGGCGCTTCTTTTCTTCCTTTTTCCTCTTTTTTCAATACCACAGGTTGTTGATCCCAAGAAATTTCATCTTTTAATTTCTTTCTATCAATATTGCTTCTATCATCAAGCAGTCTATTTCTTATAAAATTTCGTATTTTTTCCTCTAGGTCAGTGCCGTGTCTTTCTGGAAGTTTTATGTATAAATCATACAAGGCTTCCGCCTTTTCTTCTAGGGGGTTATTATCTCCAATCCCGGCATATGCTAATATATCACCAATATCTAAAACTTCTTTTTCTAATAACTCTTTTTTATAACTTTGGTATAAGACCTCTTCTCCAATTTCTATTCTCTTTTCTTTGCTATATTTACTTCCCTTTGTTTTTTTAGAACTCAAATTACCTAAATTTCCCTCTATTGGCTCTCCTAATTGTTCCCCCTCAATAGAGTCTTTTTCGGGAGTTAAATCACCTTCAACCGTTCCAATTATATTACTATCAACGGTCTCTTTTGGGTTTATTACCACATCATTTTCACTATTTTCTTCTGCTTTAACACCATCTGACGTGGGTTCAGCGCCACCCTGTTTTTTTAAAAGTTCCATTTCTTTTTTTAGGTCTTTAATCTCTTGTTGCAACATATCCTCTCGTTCTCTTGCTTCTTTTCTTATCTCTTGTTGTTTTCCTCTTGCTCCTTTAAGAGCACCGGCAAAAACCGCTTTTTTATCTTGTTCTTCAGCTAGCTGCCTCTCTAAATCTTGGATATGAGACTCTATATCGGAGGTGCTTTTCCTAGAGCCTGGTTCAGATTCCATGCTAAATTTGAATTAGTTTTTAATTTATAATATGATTTATTATATTAAGAGTAGCTCAATTTTTATCCTAATACAAGCAAAGGTCGAGGTCTTATAAAAAGTATAAATAGAATAGATTTATGAAAAACAAAGAGTTAGGGTACACTGAAGATGAAGATGGTGGCGAGGTTGAAGGTGGGATTGAGGGTGAGAATAGTGATGAAACCCCCTTAGAGCAACCAATAGAAGAGAAGAAAGATTCTCAAGATAAATTAGGCTCACACTTAGAAAGCTTAGCGACAAAACTTGACACAGTAAAAGACACTATCCTGGTTTTTGCTGGTGCCCTTAAAGAGGCTCGTATGAAAGGTGGTGAACAAAACGCAGTAATCGATGGATTAAGAAAAGATCTAGAAACAGCAAAAAAAAGAATTGGTGGCTTTCAAACTGGTTCTGAAAACGCCAAACGAGCTCGCGAAAAACTTGAAGAACAGATTCAATCAATGGAAGACCAGCTTGAAAGTATGCGTACAAGCCACGCAGAAGAGATACGGGCAGCAAATGAAAAAGTCGAAATAATAGAACAGGAAAAAGTAGAGTCAGACGTAAATCTCTCTCTTGCAAAAACAGCAGCAGAAAAGGCAAGAATTGCATTATCAGATTTTACTAGTGAAATTGAAGGTATGATAGCTAATTCAAAAAAAGGATTAGAAGAAAGCGCAGAAATAAGATTGAAAGAAGCTAGAAAAGATGCTCTAGTGGGAAAAACAGGAACTAGCGCACTAGCAAGATTAAGAGCAAAAAAAAGAAAATAGAAAATAGGAGGAAAATAACATAAAAAACAGTAGAAGTTGCATGTTTTTATGTTATCTGTTAGTATGTTTTCATTATGGCAATAACACAGTCAGCCAAAAAGGCCATTCGTCAAAATAAAAGGAGGAGGGCTAGAAACCTTGTTTACTTAAGCAAGATGAGAAATTTAATAAAGGAAGTTAAGTTTTTTATTTCGCAAAAAAAATTAAAGGAAGCTAAAGAATTTTTGCCTAAAGTTTACCAAGCTCTGGATAAAGCTGCAAAAGTTGGCGTTATAAAAAAGAACACTGCATCCCGTAAAAAATCAAGAATAACAAAATTATTAGATAAGAGTTTTAAGTAATAAATTAAACAAAAAACAGATTAACCTGTTTTTTTGTTTCTCATAGTTAATTTTCGAATTCTTTTTTTAATAGGTAAATTAACTTCTTTTTTAATATTTTATCCAATGATTTATCTCCATATTTTGATGCGTACTTTGAAGATATGTTCTCTGATTTAAAAACCTCTTTAAGAGTACCCTTAATATCACTAAATTTATAACCCTGTCTTTTTAAATCATTGAATTCCCATCTCGCGCTTTCTATTATATCGGCTAAATCAAGTTCTCCTGTTAATTTTAAAGTACTAATTAGTTCATCAAATCCATTTGCTTTTTTTATTTCTTTTCTAAGCTCTTTTTTGAGATTAAACTTAGGCATTTCAATTGTATCTTTTTCTTGATCGGGGCTTATATCTCTGCCAATTGGTACTTCATCTTCTGGAAAATCATCTTTGTTGTTTGACCCTTTTTCTGGACTCATATTTCTTGTTTATCTGATTTTAATATACTCTAAAGAGTGCAGGATTCGAACTATCATCAATTGAGCGTCGGGTCTCTGGCTTT
>JBBTQB010000055.1:0-1211 GCA_038065835.1 Patescibacteria group bacterium
TTTTTAATATTTCTTCTAAAATATTACTTTTAAGCACAATAATAGCATCTTTAATTATTTTTTTCTCTGCAGAATTTGTTTCTTTAACAATTTTTAAAAATCAAGAGCTAATTATTTTTCTTAAAATTTTTAGCTTTTTAATTCCTATATGGATTTTCGGAATTTTTTTCATGAATATTATGGTTGCTTTTGAAAGGGTAAAACAACAAACAGTATTAGAAAAGATTGTTCAGAGTTCTGCAAAATTATTTTTTCTTTTGTTTTTTGTTTTTTTAGGATTAAAGACAAATGCTATAATATTTTCTTTTTTTCTAGGAGTTTTTGTTTTTTTCTTAAGTACATTTTTATATTGTAAATATAAATTACCAAAGATCTTTTTGAAATATAAATTAGAATCCGAAGAAAAAAAGGAAATTTTTAGCGGATTAATTAATTATTCTATTCCAATAATGTTTTTCTGGACTATTTCTAGTATTTTTTACTGGACTGATTCAGTATTAATAGGATATTTTAAAACAACTACTGACATTGGAATTTATAACGCGGCAATACCTATAGCTGCTTTATTATCACTAGCCCCAGAATTATTTATTCAATTACTATTCCCCATTATAACTAAAGAATATGCAAGAAATAACATAATTTTGATAAAAAAATTAAGTAAACAAATTGGTAAATGGATTTTTATAATAAATCTTCCATTTTTCTTTTTGATTATGGCTTTTCCTGGATTAATAATAAATTTGTTTTTTGGTGAAAATTATTTATCAGGTATTATTGCTTTAAGATTTCTTTTAATAGGAAATTTGTTTTTTTCTATGTTTATAATTTCTAATAGATTATTAGAAATGGCTGGAAAAACCAAGATATTATTAATTGATTTTTTAATTGCTGGCGTTTTAAATTTAATTTTAAATATTTTTTTAATTCCTAAAGGTTATATTTTTGGAATTGAAAATTTAAATGGGATAAATGGTGCTGCAATTGCAACAATGTTTTCTATGATAGTATTTAATTTATTATTAGTGATTCATGCTAAATATTATACTTCTGTATTACCACTTGGAAAAGAATTTTTTAAAATATTTTTTATAGGACTAATTCCAATTTTTATTTTATTTGCTTTAAAATCTTTAATAGAAATTAATACTATTTCAATGATAATTATTGCTATAACATTCTTTACTACATACATTCTTTTGTTATTTTTA
>JBBTQB010000056.1:0-7017 GCA_038065835.1 Patescibacteria group bacterium
TTCCGGGTCTCTGGTTTTGCTTCGCAAAAGCCAGAGACCCGGCGCTCAATTGATGATAGTTCGAATCCTGCACTCTTTACCAAAACAGCTCCGGAGTTGGAGGCCTGGAGTGCAGAATTGAAACCATAATTAGTTTACATGGTTTCAATTCTGCACTCACTATGGGCTTGCCTTAGTTTATGGATAGTTTTGCTCCGGCTCAACTACTCCTCAGGCAAACCTTTACTTGTATCCCAGATACAATGACGCCTCCAACTCCGGAGCTGTTTTATTTTGTAAAAATTATTTTATACCCCTGCAAATTTCTTCAACTTTTATTATCTTGCTTCTTCTCCTACTACTTTTTTAACTTCTTGTAATGTGGTTTGGCCCAAAACAACCTCAATTAATCCTGACTGGTAGATTGTCACCATCCCTTTTTTAATTGCTTTTTCTTTTATTGATGAAGTTGGGGGGTCAGTTAAAATGAATTTTTCTACTTCAGCATCGGTCAAAAATACTTCAAACAAACCCTTTCTACCAAAATACCCTGTGTGATTGCATATAGAACACCCCCTTTCATTTGCCTTGGCAATTTTAATTCTACTAAAATCTTTTATTCCGATTATTTCTTTTGGTACTCCTTTTAACCCCTTTTTAATTTCTACTAGTTCTTGTTTTGATGGTTTTATTAGAAAAGAACACTTTTTACAAACCCGTCTTACCAATCTTTGGGCGATAACTATTTTTATGGCGGGGGCTATTGATTTTGGACTGGCTCCTAAATCAACTAATCTTGGTATGGTTCCTGCAGCGTCATTTGTGTGAAGGGTTGTTAAAACAAGATGGCCGGTCAAAGAAGCTTGTAGAGCTATTTTAGCTGTTTCTAGATCTCTTATCTCTCCAACTAAAATAACATCTGGGTCCTGCCTAACAATGGATTTTAATCCTTCTGAAAAACTATACCCTTTCTCGGGCGCTGCTTGTGTTTGGGAGATTCCACTAATGTGATACTCAATTGGATCTTCAATTGTTATTATTTTAATTCCAGGGCTTTTTATTTTTGTTAAAAAAGCATAAAGGGTAGTTGTTTTTCCAGCTCCGGTCGGTCCTGTAATAATGACCATACCATTGGGCCTTTTTATTTCTTTTTCTAAAATTTTATACAAATCTTTCCTAAGTCCAAGAGTTTCTAATGCCAAAAAGTTTTCAGGGTTCAATACCCTCATTACTATAGATTCTCCAAACTCAGCTGGCAAACTAGATGTTCTTATTTCAACTAATAAATTTTTAATGGAAATAGTAAATCTGCCATCTTGAGGTTTGTCAGTAATGTTTAGTTTAATTTTTGATAGCAGTTTAATACGGGATAAAAGATTGTGGTAAATATCATGTTCAAGTAAGGCAACATCTTGAAGTACACCATCAATTCTTGTTCTTAATTTTACCTTTTCTTTTTCTGGTTCAATATGGATATCGGATGATCCAATAATTACTGCTCCGCATAAAACTACATCTAAAAGGTTGGTTGTGTTTTGTGATATATATTCTTTAATTTTTTCCCCAAAACCCATTATGCTTTTAACTGATTTTTTAACATCATCAGCTATAATTTCCGGTATTTGTACAGATCCCAATAATTTTTCCATACGCTTCGCTTCAGCGACACTAATTACTAATCGCACACTAATTTACGAATATATTCGTGTCATTCGGGTGTCATTCGTAGATTGGTGTCGCTTCTTTATAACAGTTTTAGAATCTTTTCTTTTACAGAATTGATGTTTTCTTCCGGAATTGCCAAAAGTACCCAATCATTCTTAATTTGATTACCATTGATTTGGGCGACCTTATTAATTAAGTGAGGTTTTTTTGAGTAAAAAAATCCCCTAACAAGTGGTTTTGAATTGTGGGAATCCCATAAAACTAGTAAATCGTTTTGAATTCCAAGTCCCATAATCTTTTCTACGGCAAATCTTATTTCACTTTCAGAAAAATTTTCAGGATCTGCTGAGTCTAAAATAGCAAAAGATAATTCCCTGTCTGTTTTTAGATTTTCAAATACATTGCTTAAGAAATTTATTTCTTTTTGAGTTGCTTTGTATAAATTGTCGTTTATTTGCTGATAATCGGCTCCTCTTTTAATTAACTCTGCTGCAGTTTGAAATACGCCATCGTTTATTTTTTTGCTTTTGAAGTTATCGTAATAAATTATTAAGCCAGATAAAAGGCAAGTGGCTACGTTTTTATTGATTATTTTCTCATCAGTTAACTTTATGAGACCTAGAATTATTTCAGAAAGGGATTTTTGCTCTACTAAATTAATTTGTCCGAACTGTAAATTTGTTGGGTCATTATCAATGCTTAAAATTGGAGAACCTAGTAAAAATCCAAAAGAATCCAACTTATCTTCCATATATTTTTTAAAATCTCTGATTCCAATAGTTACAATAAGATCTGGTTTTGCATCATGAAAATAAAAAGATATATTTTCTTTTTTTATATTACCTTTTTCTGTAGTTAAATGAATTTTTAGGTTTTCGTCTGTTTTTTCATAATAAACCTGGGACACGTCTGCAATTGACTTTGGTATAGAAATAACAAAGTTTTTGGGAGAAGAAATAAAATCGACAGTAGGAACTAAAAAATTCAGTTTTTCTGGCAAGTTATCTGAGATTAAGTTTACATTTTTGCCTAGTTCCCTTAAAGTATAAAAAAGAGCCAACGAGGCGGTTAAGCTTTCTGGCTCATTTTCAGATGGAACTAAGCAAATATTCTTTGCTTCACTGATTAGTTTTTTTGTATTATCTGGGATTTCCATTGGAGTTACTTAAAATTAATCTATTACTGCTTAAATGTCAAACCAAAAAATCACCACTAACAGCGCTAAAGAAACAAAAGAGATTGGAGTAGCGCTTGTCAAGCAAATTTTACAGCAAAAGGTGAGCAAAACCGCAATAATTTTATCTTTGCAAGGGGATTTGGGAGCAGGAAAAACAACTTTCTTACAAGGATTTGCCAAAGGATTAGGAATTGAAGAAAAAGTTTTAAGCCCAACCTTTGTGATTTTAAAGAAATTTAAAATCACTGAAATAAAAAATCAAAAATCAAAAATCAAAAATACAAATCAAAAACTTAAAAATTTATATCACGTGGATTGCTATAGGTTGAAAAATGAAAAAGATTTGGAGGTTTTAGGTTTTAAGGAAATTATTTCAAATCCCCAAAACATTGTTGCCATCGAATGGCCAGAAAAAATAGAAAAGATTTTACCGAAAGAAATAATTTTAATAAAATTCCAACACTACGCAGAAAACCACCGAACCTTGACTATTAGAGAATAGTTTGTTAGTATTTTTGTAGTTCATAAGGAGTTCAAAACAAAGGAGAATCGTACCATGACTAAAGACAAAGAACGAAGAAGTATTGGAGACTTTTTGAGAGAAAAAAGAGAAGCAAGGAAATTGAAACAAAGTGATGTTTCTAAGAAAACCGGTATCGATCCATCGGTTATCTGTAGGTATGAAAAAAACCAAAGTCACCCTTCTTTAAGGAAAATGAATGACTTGATAACAGGGTATCAGTTAACTGAGGATGAAGAAAAGGAATTTAGGGAGATTTGTAGCTTGAGAGATGTAGTGTTTGATAAAATACCAAGAGAGTTTCAAATTTTATCACAACTACTTATGCTCCCTCAAGACATCCGTAAAAGAATAATCCAGGCAGCGATTGCTTACAATTCATCCGAACCCAGCAATAGCGACAGAAAATAAATCTGTTAGCGAGCCGTAGAAAATCTGCGGCTTTTTTTTATTTTGGAAAATGATAAGATAAACAAATTCGTAATTCGTAAATTCGCAACCAATTCGTTCATTCGTTGATTATTATGACTGAAAAACGTTTAATTATTATTGATGCGTTCTCATTATTATACAGGGCGTTTCATGCGTTGCCTCCGCTGACTAATAAAAAAGGGCAGCCGACGGGGGCTGTGTACGGTTTTTTATTAACCCTATTTAAAGCAATAAAGGATTTGAAGGCAAACTACGTTATTGCTTGTTTTGATACTGAAAAGCCGACATTCCGCCACGAAAAATTTAAAGAATATAAAATTCATAGACCAGAAACGCCAGAGGGGATTGTTTCTCAAATACCCATAATGAAAAGAGTTTTGAAGACATTTGGAATACCCGTTTTCGAAAAAGATGGTTTTGAAGCAGACGATATAATTGCGACTATTGCAGAGAAAACTAGAGAGGGAGTCCAAACCTACATTTTAAGTGGGGATTTAGATAATCTCCAGCTTGTTGATGAAAATACAAAAGTATATACTTTAGGGAAAGGCATAAAAGATAGTGTTGTATATGACGAGGCAAAAGTAGTAGAAAGGTTTGGTGTAAAACCTTCACAAATGAATGATTTTAAAGCACTTGTGGGGGATGTGTCAGATAATATTCCAGGAGTTCCGGGAATTGGTAAGAAAACAGCAGCCGAGTTGATACAAAAATTTGGCAGTATAAAAAACTTGTATGACGAGCTCTCAACAGACACAGCAGTTTTAAAGCCAAAAGTGAAAGAAGCCCTAAAACAAAATAAGGAAAACGCTTTTTTATCTTTGCATTTAGTAGAAACCAAAAAAGATGTTGATTTTGTTTTTGACTTGGAATCCTGTGAATTCGGTAATTTTGATCAAAAGAAAGTAAAAGATATTTTTACTGAATTGGGTTTTAATTCGCTTATTGATAGACTGCCTTCAATTATTGTATAATGAATTTGTTATGGGGAAATTCTCGTTTAAAATTGCCTTTTCTATAATTGCTGCCGGCCTTTTTATTGTCGTTTCTTTTGCGGCACTAAATTACGAAAACCTAAGCTTGTCATTTCATATTGTTAGTAGCTTTATTATAGCCTTCATATTTTTATTTGGTTTTGCCATGGGTCATGCACATGCTTTGCCAGTGAGGGAGTTATTAAAAAAAGTAGATAATGTAAAAATGGGTAACTTTAGAAGTAAACTTCAATTAAGAACTAAAGACGAAATTGAGGAAATATCCAATGCTTTTAATCAAGTAACAGAAGGGCTGGAAAAAAACATTGAAGATGCAAGGGCCCTAAAAAAATCAACCGATATTAAACTAAAGACAAAAGACATAATGTCAGAAAAAATAATAGATGCCCTAGAAGAAAAAATAAAAAACAGAACCACTGATCTAGAAAGGGCAATAGCTGAGACAGACCAATTAAAGAAACAATTAAGAGAAAAAAAAGAGAGAATCTTCATCAAGAAAAAAGAGAAAAAGAATGTAATTTATCAAGATACAAGATAGCAATAACCCTGCCTACCGGAAGGCAGGCAAACAAATCTCAAATATCAAAATGATAATTTAAAATTCAAAATAATCCCGCCTCGGGGCGGGATATCAAAACTTTGACTTTTAAACTTTGATTTTTGAACTTGAGCGAAGCGAACGTGCCAGAGTTACCCGAGGTAGAAACAACTGTTAATGGTTTAGCGAAAAAGGTCCTAAATAGGGCCTTTATTAATGTTTGGTCTGACTGGAAAAAAATAGTTAAAAAACCTAAAGATTTTGATCTTTTTAAGAATGAACTTAAGGGTAAAAAAATAAAAAAAGTCTGGCGCAGAGCAAAAAACGTAATTTTTGATTTATCGGATGACTATTCTCTTTTAATTCACCAAAAAATGACGGGGCACTTGATGGTTGGCAAGTGGAAGATAGTTAATGAAAAATGGAGGCCTGAGAAGCACGGCCCTTTGGAAGAAAAAATAAATACATTTTTGCACTTAATATTATTTTTAGATAATGGCCAAATGATTGCCCTTTCGGATGTCAGAAAGTTTGCTAAGGCAGAGTTATGGAAAACAAAAGAGCTTTTAAGCTCTAAAGAATTTAAAGATCTAGGCCCTGAACCCCTGGAAAAAGGTTTTACATTTAAAAAGTTTAAAGAGCGGTTAAAAAATAAAAGAGGGAAAATAAAGCAAGTTTTAATGATACCAGAAATTATAGCTGGTATTGGAAATATTTATTCTAACGAAGTTTTATGGTGGGCAAAAATTCACCCACAAAAAAATGTTTTGCAACTAAGAGAGAGAGAATTAAGGTTACTTTATAATTCAGTTAAAAAAGTTTTAAAAAGAGGGATTGAGTTGGGTGGAGAAAGCTTTTCTGATTATAGGAATGTTGAAGGCAAGAAGGGTAGTTTTGATGATGAAAGAAAGGTTTACAAAAGAGAAAAAGAAAAGTGTGATCGTTGTAACACAACTATTAAGCGAATAAAATTTGGAGGGAGAAGCTCGTTCTTTTGCCCCAACTGCCAACAACTATAAACCACCCGACGCCCGACGTCGGGAAACCTTATGCCATATAGGAAAGTGGAATTTGCCAATAACGAAATTTACCACATTATTTTAAGAGGATTAGACGATAACGTTATATTTAAAGACAAAGATGATTATTACCGCGGTATTTTTTCTATTTATGAATTTGATGACGATCGTGCAGTTTCTATAAAAGACAGGAGAGAGCGGAGAAAAAAGGAAAAAATTGCCCAAATTTCCCGACGTCGGGCGTCGGGGAGCTTTGGAGGGGTTATTGATAAAAGAGATAGATTAGTTGATGTTCTGGTTTTTTGTTTTATGCCCAACCACATTCACTTACTATTAAAACAAGTTAAAGAAAACGGGATACATAAGTTTATGATAAAATTAGGTAGTGGGTATGGGAGATATTTTAATCAAAAAAATCAGAGAAAAGGATACGTCTTTCAAAACAGATTTCAATCGGTACATATTAAAAATAACAATCAATTAAGAACTGCAATTAACTATATTCATGCTAAAGAGTGCAGGATTCGAACTATCATCAATTGAGCAAGCGAATTTTGAGGAAGATTCAAGGCTTGAGGAGCGAAGCGATGCCTGAGGCATCGGTGAGCTCCGAAAACGCAGAATCTTTCCAAAATTGGCTTGCCCGAAAGGAATCTCAAAAATGGCTAATTTCTTCGGATTTTCTCGTTGAC
>JBBTQB010000057.1:0-1384 GCA_038065835.1 Patescibacteria group bacterium
AATTATCTCATTTTTGAGATTCTCAATCTGATGATAGTTCGAATCCTGCACTCTATATCATCGAAACCAATAAATTCAATGCTGTTTCTGGTTCCATTTTACCAGTCTTAATATCTAAATCAAATTGAAAGATTTTTTTATAAATATTTTTTAGCTCTTCAAAAGAAAACTGGCTACAGGTAAAATAATTCTTTTTGACAACATAGGGATGCAACCCGCTCTTTTTAACAATTGAAGCGTACATTAGCTTTTTACCAGATAATTCTTTAATTAAAAGCAAATTTCTAAACTGGTAAACAATCATAGAAAGAAGGTACAAAGGGTTGTCTCCTCCGTTTAAATGTTTTTGCAGCAGCTCTAACGCTTGTTTTTTGTTTTTTGAGGCCAAAGCATCTATTGTTTTGAAAATATCAACCTCAATCCTTGGTTTTACCAACAAATCGATATCTTCTTTATTAATTATAGTTTTATTTGTATAATCTGCCAGTTTTCCTATTTCGCTTGAAAAGCGCCACAGATCACTTCCAATATAATTTACCATCAAATCAACAGCGTCTAAATTTATTTTTTGACCTAATTTTTCAAATTCTTTTTTAGCCCAAACCTTTAAATTCTTATTATCCAGTAAGCTAAACTCTTGCGATTTGCACTCTTTTTTTAGTGTTTTAAAAGTTTTTGTTCTCTCATCAACTTCGCTATCTTGGTAAACAACAATAATATCTTTAAATGATTCTAAATTTTTAATATTGCTTGATAGGTCCTCCTGAAAATTCTTGTTTGCAAAAACATTTTTAAGCACTACTAGTTTTCTTTCATAAAGCATTGGAGAAATTTTAAAACTGTCATAAAAAGATGAAAAATCTTTTTGGCCAGCATCAAAGTAAGTTAAGTTAAGTAAACTTCTACGAACCTTTTTGTACTGGTCAATTATTTCATTTAACTTTTGGCGAGACCTATATGAATCTTGGCCGTATAAAAATATGATCATCTTACCATTAGAGCTACCCGACGCCCGACGTCGGGGAACGCGTCGGGTAACATCGGGGAAAATATTAATGTTTATTCTCGTTGACTAATCAATGTACTTTCATACATTGCGAGTTCTCTTTTATATAAAATCCAATCCATTAAATTATCAACCAAGCCCTTTTCACCACCCATCGTATCTAATATAAAGTTTCTCCTTGTAACAGATGGGAAGTTTTTGATGCTAACATAGTCTGGAAAGCTTGACCACCTATAATCTTTTCTTAAAAAGTCAAAAACTTCTTTTGCGGAATGATTTTTAATCCCTTGTTCTTTAAAACCTGGCTCAATAATCGATATTGGGTTAGAGTGCAGGATTCGAACTATCATCAGATTGAGAATCTCAAAAATGAGATAA
>JBBTQB010000058.1:0-1867 GCA_038065835.1 Patescibacteria group bacterium
GGATTCGAACTATCATCAGATTGAGAATCTCAAAAATGAGATAATTTCACAGGAACCATGGGAAACAAAGTAGCTTATCATATCTTAAGAGTGGGAATGGCAATCACATTTATTTGGATTGGCATTTTAATTTTAAAGTCGCCTGAATCTTGGGCAGGGTATATGCAACCATGGGCAGTTAAGCTTTTACCAGTTTCAACTAAGCTGGCTTTAATAAGTACAGCAATATTAGATATTACTATTGGTTTGTTATTTTTAGTTGATTGGATGACTTGGTTGGCGGGCTTATTGGGAGCTTTTCACCTTATAACAGTTTTGACAGTAAGTGGTATTACAGACATTACAGTAAGAGATATTGGCCTTATGGCTGGATGTATTGTAATAATGATTGAGTCGCTTCCGATTTCATTCAAATATAAATTTTTAAAAAAAATAAATAACCAGCCAGATTAATTTAATGAACAATATTCTTATATACTTACTTATTATTGCAGCATTAGTCATTGGAGCATATCTTTTGTTTTTCAGTAATGTAAATCAAGAAAATATGCCGCAGCAAAACTTGACTGACATTAAACCTATGGAAAATACTACGACTCACGAAGTTATTTTTACTGATAGCGGATATTCACCATCAGAGCTCACAATAAAAGCCGGCGACGCCGTAGTATTTAAAAACAATAGCACACAGGGAATGTGGACTGCTTCTGCAATACATCCGTCACATATGGTTTATGGAGGGACTTCTTTACAAGAACACTGTCCAGATCTAGAAAATAACGACTTTGACCAGTGTAAATCCGCGCAACCTGGTGAATTGTGGTCATTTACATTCAGTAAAACAGGCGCATTTGGATATCACAATCACGTTAATATCTCTCATCTTGGCAAGATTATAGTGCAGTAAAAAGTATGGGGTCTAAAAATATAATTGTTTTTTGAGATTCTCAATCCGATGATAGTTCGAATCCTGCACTCTAAAGGTATTGTATTAATTCTATCTGTTTAGATTTAAAGACCAAAAAATGATTTTAATTATTATAAAATTAATTATCGTAGCTTTTTTTGCAAATTTACTTTATGAACTTGTGCATAGCGCTTTGTACAAAACGTGTTTAGAAATGCCCGTTAAAAAATATGTGCCCCTGATACTAAGGGCATCAGGCGTTGATTCGGTTTGGATAACTGGTTTCTATCTAATAACTTACTTTATTTTTAAAAACTTAAATCCGCTTACTAATTATTATCAATTACTAGTATTTTTTATAATAAGTATTTCTTTTGCATACTTTTGGGAAATTTATTCGACAGGTCGTCTGCCGAATAATCATTTTACTGCAATTTTTATATTTTGTCTGCGGCTTTGTAAAAATTTTTCAACGTATGTAAAACATATGTTTCAAAATTTTTTCTTCGCCTCGCCTAAAATCTGGAAATTTCGTTACAAACATTATTCGGCAGACGACCTGGTAAAAAATAAACGCTGGGAATACTCAAAAAACATGCCGCTCGTACTTGGAGTCGGGTTTACTCCTTTAATTCAATTGTTTTTAACAGGCATTTTGTCTTTTTATATAACATTTGCAGTAAAATAAAAGCCCCTTGGTAGCATCAACAAGATGCGCCGCGGGGCCTATGGTCAGCTTCCAGTCTCGGGGGGGCCCCCTGAAAGCGAACACATGTTTTAATGGTAGCATTATAAAAAATAATTTCAATTATAGAAATACGTAATGGTTGAAGGATGGGATCGCTGCCCCCAGAAGTTGTAAATACAGTTACTCTTACCCGGCAAGATTTGTCGGGCTTTTCTTTTAAGAGCTTGGTGAATAATGCCATATTAGCGTCTTTTACCAAAATTCTGGCTGCA
>JBBTQB010000059.1:0-8704 GCA_038065835.1 Patescibacteria group bacterium
AAGTTGGTAATAGGCGAATCTTGCTTGAGATTATGGTTTCAGGCGGCCGAATCCAACAATAATACGTTGAGAGTGTTTGTGATTACGGTTTCAAACAGAGGATGTATTATTTGTTTCAAAAAAAAGAAGATACTTGGCGCGGGACACTAAGGCATTGGAGATGCCGAATAAGATACAGCTCTAAGAGTATTCAAGGGGCAGTGGTATGGATGGTTTCTCGCGCGTTTCTGGCAATCTGCACCTGCTTGACGTGAATTGCAATGGCGATGATCGGTGGCTCAACACCTACTATGACAATCCCGACAACGAGTGGAATCGCAAGAATGGTTTCGCCTTCCCCACCTCGCAACTTTCTTTATTTTCTCTCCTTTATAGGGGAGTTTTGTTTATTAATTTGTCCCATCCAGCCACCGAGGTTTTTTCCAATTTCATCCAATTTCAAAGAAAGAGCAATGTATTTTTTATCATCCAGTGATTTTGTTTCCCAAAGGATCATTAAGAATACTTTTAAAGTGTCCAGCTTTCTAATAGCCACGCGAATAAAAAAAGAGAATACTTAAGAAAATAAAAGAAAACCCCAAGTTAGAAACAATCAATTCTTATTTAGGATTGATGAGACATGGGAATAGTTATAAATTAAAAAATAACAGTTTGAATTTTTAAGAGAGAAAAGGTATCTTTAAATACATAATGCAAGATCATATTCGTAACTTTGCGATTATCGCACACATTGACCATGGAAAATCAACCTTAGCTGATCGACTTTTAGAAATGACTAATACTGTACAGGCAAAAAAGATGCAGGAGCAGTTTTTAGACTCAATGGATTTAGAACGCGAGAAGGGTATCACCATAAAATTAAAGCCCGTAAGAATGGTTTATAATGTTGTAAATGATGTAAATGTTCTAAATGTTAGAAATGAAAAAAGCGGCAACATTAAAACAGTTACAACAAGCGAGCGAAATGAGCGATCTAACACTACAACATTTATCTTGAATTTGGTGGATACTCCTGGCCATGTTGATTTTTCTTATGAGGTCTCAAGGTCTTTGGCGGCAGTTGAAGGAGCTATTTTGTTAGTTGATGCTACTCAAGGCATACAGGCACAAACTTTGGCTAATATAGATTTGGCAAAAAAACAGAATTTAGTTATCATTCCTGTTGTTAATAAAATAGATTCTCCTGCTGCTAAAATTGAGGAATCAGTTGAAGAATTAGCTCATGTTTTAAATATTCTACCAGATGAGATTTTGAAAATTTCAGCAAAAAACGGCACCAATGTCCAAGAACTTCTAATAGCTGTTATTAAAAAAATACCACCACCCACATCACCAACGAGGCCGGGTCTCGTTGATGAACCATTTCGGGCACTGATCTTTGATTCAGATTACGACAACTTTAAAGGAGTAATTGCTTATGTGAGAGTAGTTGATGGACAGATAAAAGATGGGGAAAAGATAAATTTACTGGCAACAAAAACTTCAACTGAGATAAAAGAGCTTGGATATTTAAATCCTAAAACTTTGCCACAAAAAGAAATTTTTGCCGGTGAAATTGGATATATTGCCACAGGCATTAAGGAGCCCGGAAAAGTCAGAGTCGGAGACACCATAACTAAATCTCAAATCTCAAATCTCAAATCTCAAATCTTACCACTGCCGGGGTATAAAGAGCCAAATCCAATGGTCTTTGCCAGCTTTTATCCAGAGAACCCAGATGACTTTGACCAATTGAAAGTTGCTTTATCAAAATTAAAATTGCAGGATCCGGCTATGGTTTTTGAGCCAGAAATGAAAGAAGCTCTAGGCAGGGGATTTCGTTGCGGATTTTTAGGAACTTTGCACGTTGAAATTATTTCTGAGAGATTAGAAAGAGAATTTGGACTTGGTTTGGTTATTTCAACTCCATCCGTAATTTATAGAATATTTAATAAAAGGGGGCAGGAACAGCTGATATATTCAGCTTCTGACTGGCCCGATCCAAGCTCAATTGCAAATATGGAGGAACCCTGGGTACTATTGGAAATTATTGCTCCATCAAGCTATTTGGGAAAATTAATGGATGTTTTAAAGGATGTGCATGGAAACTATTTGGAAACAAACTATCTTTCAGCTGAAAGAGCGGTAATTACTTTTGAAGCTCCACTAAGGGCTATTGTGGCAAATTTGTATGACAAAATTAAAAGCACTAGCCAAGGATATGCTTCTTTAAATTATAAGATGCTGGGATACCGGCCTGCTATTTTAGTTAAAATGGAAATTTGGATTGCCGGACGTCCAGAAGAAGCTTTCAGTAGAATTGTTGAAGAGCACGATGCCTACGAGCAAGGAAAAAAACTAGTAGAAAAACTAAAAGATGCCTTGCCTCCACAACAATTTTCAGTGGCATTGCAGGCAATTATTGGCGGGAAGGTGATTGCACGAGAGACCATTTCAGCAAGAAGAAAAGACGTGACGGGGTATTTATATGGCGGAGACAAATCAAGAAAGAAAAAACTGCTTGAAAAACAAAAAAAAGGTAAAAAACTTCTCAGGGAAAAAGGAAAAGTTAACGTGCCATCAAAAACCTTCCTAGAAATTTTTCGCTCTTGACAGGAACGACTAGATATGCTACCATTTTATTTAAGAGGACTCCTAAATTCTCAATTACTTGCGGAAAGCCACAGCGTTGAGCACCCCGCCACCAGCGGGATTCTGACCGCTGTGGTTTAGTGGAAGCCGCACTGTTTGAAGCGTGCTCAGGGGTTCCGGCGTATTGCTGGGATGAGGGGCGTGCTTCAACCAGCCTAACCAAAGAAGGAGTTTGTTCATGTCGAAGTCTAAGAGTTCCGAACTGGTGCGTGGCGCGGGGCAGCGCAACACCTACGTCGTGCCGGTCAACTATGGCCTGTCCCACAAGAAGCAGATCGAAGCCGGCAGGTTCGACTGGATCACCAGCTACGACGGAAAGCTGATCCGGAAGAACCCCACCGAGCATCTCGTCCCGGTCGGCAGCGGTCAAGTTGAACAGCGCATGACGCTCGTTCACCTCAACGGCAAAGCCAAGACCGAGAAGGTCCTCGCCGAGATGGAGAAGCTCACCCTCCGGCCGACGATGTCCACGGAAACACTGGCTTTCCTGGCGGCGCACCCGGACGTCCAGCGGAAGTTCCAGGTCATCGGCCTCGGCTCGATCTGGGTGGGCTCGTACGCGGTCCGGCACGTCCTCTATGCCTACGGGGGCTCCTGCGGGCGGAACCTCATCCTGTATTGGTACGCGGATGAGTGGCCTGACCGCTGCTGCTTCCCGGCCGTCCCCAAGTCCTGGCTGTCCGCAAGTAATAACCAGTCCTTGGTTTCTTGAAACCTTGGTTTTTACTAAGGTTTCAGGGACTCTCGGAAAAGGCCCGTTTCGCAACTGCGAAACGGGCCTAATTTTTTTTAAGTTTGATCTATATATAGGCTTCTTTTAACAAACAGGATAGGCGATGGGGGATTCTATCCACTATAATCTGTGAGTTTCTATTTTATTTTGAATTCATAAATTCCCCTCCAATCTTTTGGAGGATTTTTTTGCAAGTCACTGCAACGTTCAAGAAATAACTTACTAGGTCCGTCACCGAACTTAGAGCTAACAGAAAACATCTCTATTGCCTTGATAAAATTTCCTTGCTGATAATGCATTTTCCCGTCATTGAAATGTTTTTTCACTATGTCATCTAGTGGTTCTATCATAAGTTCAAAAATGTACTTTGGTTCTTTTTTGCCCTTAACGACAATAATATCTAATTCTCTTACATGAAATTCATAATTATTCTCTACTTCCTTCTTTACAGATTCGCTGATGATGATTTTTGTTCCATATATCTTATTTAATCCTTCAAGCCGGGCAGCAAAATTAGCTTCGTCTCCAATAATGTCGTAGTTAAAGCGCTTTTTGGAACCTACGTTTCCTACAACAACGTACCCCGTATTAATTCCTAATCCCACGGTAAGAGAAGGATAAGCATTAGTTTTTTGCCAGTGTTCATTAAGCCTTAAAAGAGCGTTGGTCATTTTCAAAGCAGAAAGGCAAGCATCCTTAGCCTGTGATTCGTTTGCTACGGGAGCGCCCCAAAGAGCCATAATGGCATCTCCTATATATCGATTTACATATCCTCTTTCTTCCATGATGATATCGGTCATTAAAGTAAAGTATTCGTTAAGCATATGGGTTAAATTTTCTGGAGTCATTGCTTCTGAAATAGTGGTAAATCCCCTAATGTCAGAAAACATAATGGTAACTTTTTTTCTTTCTCCGCCCAGCTTTAATTTTGACGGATCAGCTATTAACTTATTGATGATCTCAGGAGACAAATAATGTTTGAAACTATGATAGATGAATTGTTTTTCTTTTGACTCAACAGTATATTGAAAAATAACAAGAGCAGCAGAGGTTGCAAGAAACCCTATATCCAAATAAAGAATGGGAATAATTACTTTAAAAGAAAATAGTATTGCTGAAAGCGCGTTAATGAAAACAAAAACTAAGATAAGGCTTGGCAATAGTACCGAAAACCTTTTTATCTTCAGTATCAATATTGCTGCAGAGCAATTAAAGAGCAGAGTCAATATTAAAAAAACTTCCCAGGGCAAGGGGCTGTAAAAATGCTGATTAAGCAAAGTCTGTATAATGTTTGCATTTATTTCAACTCCCGATAAATAGCCAAAAGGTGTTTGGAAATAGTCATGTAGGTCTGGAGCGGTAGCTCCTATTAATGCTATTTTTCCTGCATACAGCCTTTCAGGAACTTTATCTGAAAGTAGGTCTTGAATTGGCAGCATTAAGAAAGTTTTATCAGGTCCATAGTAATCAATTCTCATATGACCTGGCGCCGATAATTGATTTTTATAGGTTTTTGCAACCAACGTATTAAAACTCATAAGACCCTGTTGGACATTTTCTGCAGTGCGAACAGTCCCATCTTCATCTAAAGTAACATTTACTACTCCCTGAAAACTCGCCTTTTTAAATAAGTCCAGGGGTTCCACTAATTCCTCAGTAAGCTTATTGAATATAATTGGCAAAACCACCTTTGGTTTTGCTTCTGTTAAAGCTTTTGAAAAATTTATATCTCCTTCTGGATTTTTAGCTGAGGGCTCTGAAAAATTAACATCAATACCAATGACTTTTGCTGCAGATAACTTCAAAACAGCATCGGCAAACACTGACCTTGACCAGGGCCATTGGCCGATTTTGGCAATGCTTTCGTTATCTACGGCAAAAATAATGATGTCATTTAAAGGTTTTTTTGCAATAAAAAACTTATCAAATACCTTCTCTTGCCATGTATCAAATAAATTATTCCAAAAAGCGAGGATGACAAGCAAAGATAGTATTAATGTTATGCCTGCAATCTTTTGGGTAGCATATTTCATCTAATCGTAAGTACTTTAGAGAGAGTTAAAGTTTCGTTATTAGAGAAAAGCACTGATACATCATAAGTACCAGGCGGCACCTCTTTGGTCACTTGAGCTTTAATGGTATTTGAATCTAACACTAATAAGTTTACTGCAAATTTATCCACAAATACTTTTACTGCATCATTAAGATTTTTGCCATTAATCCAAAAATCGGCATCTCCATTAGCTAGACTTAGTACTGTAGGAGACACTGATTGTAATTGGTGATTAAAAGTTTGAACCTGTTCTTGGGTTGAGACCTGGTTGTTTGAGGGAGCGCTGCTTGAATTAGAGGTAGAGCCCGGTTCTGGAGTTAAGATTTGGTTTTGTAAAGCAGCTGGAAAATAATCTGGCTTTATAACTGTGTTGTTGATATTAGTTGAATTTGGGGCTAGGCTGGGATTTTTATTCGGAGAAGTTTCAATAGTTGGTGACGGTGATGATGGCTTTGTGGTTTCTCTTTCTTTTGGCAATGGAATCTTGGTTGATGCTTCATTAAATTGGTACCACTCAAGCCTTTTGTCATCATCCGTTATTAGACTCACCAATGGCTCTTTCCCATTTGCTATTATTGCTTTTTCTCCCCCTTTAATCATTATAACTTCGCCAATTTGTTCTTTGGTATCAACATCAAGAGAAATTACCTCTACTATACTTTCTGCAACTAGCACAGTTGTTATTCCAGTCTGATAAAAAACTCCAAAAGAAGTTCCCCTGACCGTTGCAACTGAATTAGGTGTTTCTATCTTATAATATTCTCCTTGGCTAAACACTTTTTTTACCTTTGCCCATAGGTTTCCTGCCTCAATTTGAAATTTGGTTTTATTCTCCTCAGAATGGTCGGCAATTACCACCTCTGAATTTTTATCTACTACAGTGGTGGCATCGGATGATTCAATAACTGCTCGGCCAGTTAATGATGTTTTTACTCTGGAACCTTGGCCTACTTGTGCCTTTTCTTTGACATCTTCAAAATCAGCTGCTTTCAAAACTTTTACCTTTACGTTATTGTCTATGACTGTCAGTAAAGAAAGTAGGGGAGTAGGTTCCTTATTCTGTTCGTTTAATACTTTGGCGGGCTCGTTGAATCCTAACATATACCATACTGCAAATCCCAGCATAGCAATTACTACTATCAAAATGATAAATAATACTATTTTTATGTTCATTTTTGAATTTTATTTCATTATAGACTAATAATAATCATTTTCAAGGATTTCTTTAAAAACTAGCTTCCGATCTGCTAAAGAGTGCAGGATTACTTTAAAAGATATCTTATTTAGAGCTTGGTGAATAATGCCATATTGGCGTCTTTATCTAAAATATCGGCTGCAAATTGGTAAAGATTATTCAACGATGCCCTCTGGCATCGCCTCATAATCTTTACCAATTTTCGCTGTGATATTTTAAACAAATCCATCCAAAGAGCATTATTCACCAAGCTCATTAAAAATGTAGCACTGCGGGCGGTTTTTTGTTATATATTATATATGGAAAAAGTTTTGAAAGAAGATTTTTTCAAACGTGATACAAAAATTGTAGCTAAAGAAATGATTGGCAAATTTTTAGTCAGGAAAATTAAGGGAAAAAGAATTTCAGTAATGATTACAGAAACGGAGGCTTATGATGGACATCATGACAAGGCAAGCCACGCATATAAAGGTAGAACTAAAAGGACAAGAGTAATGTTTGGAAATCCGGGAAATTTTTATGTTTATCTTTGTTACGGAATGTATTATATGTTAAATGTTGTTGCAAGAGAACACGGTTATCCGGCAGCTGTGCTTATTCGAGGGGTTAAGTCAGATGGTTTAAATCTTAGTGGTCCTGGGAAACTGACAAAATTCCTCAAAATAAATAGAAGATTTAATAATAAAAAATCGGCAGTTTCAACTGGCCTTTGGTTTGAAGACAGGGGAGTAAAAATTAGTAAAAATAAAATTAAAAAAACATCGCGTGTTGGAGTAAACTATGCAGGACCTGTTTGGTCAGCCAAAAAACTTAGGTTTGTGTTTAGGGTGCAGTAAAAAAATCGGGGGTGCGGTTCGCCCACAATCTATTTTATGGCAAAGAATATCAGCCTTCACCGTGCACAGAAGTTGTTCTTCTTGTAGCTCTTTAAAAAACCGGAATTTTCAGTCCAATATGCCCCGATCATGCGATTGAGGCTTTTTTAATTAGGATTTTCTCTCTTGCTTTCATTATTTTTTTGTGATATATTACCTGTGTGATATCGCGCCTTGGAGGAGTAGTACCTCGGCAGTCTCATAAGCTGCAGGCCCCCGTGCAATTCGGGGAGGCGCAACACCGCAAAATGAAAAATCAAAAGATTTTTCATCGCGGTGGTGCGAGATAAAAATTATTTCATAATTTTTATTTTTCGCACCCAACCGCAAAATTTCCTCATGCTTCGCCGTATAAGATTTATATGGCGAAGTCATGGAGAAAATTTTTAGGATGATTTACTACATTTATGTATTACAAAATAGCCAGACAAAGATGTTTTACATTGGATTCACTAGAGATTTAAAAAGAAGATTAATTGAGCATCAAAATAGTAGGTCCACTTTTACAAGAAAGAATACTAAAATGGGGAAGTGGAAGTTAATTTATTTTGAAGGTTATTGCAATCAAAAAGATGCCGAAGGAAGAGAAAAGTTCTTAAAGGGTGGTTCCGGGAGAAGATATTTAAAGAAACAACTTAAAAATTATTTTAATAATTAAACTCTGCCGGCGTAGCTCAGTGGTAGAGCGAGAGAATCATAAACTCTAGGTCACAGGTTCAATCCCTGTCGTCGGCACATTAACGAAAAAGATAAAAATGCGGGCGTGGTGTAGCCTGGATAACATGCGTCCCTGTCACGGACGAGATCACGGGTTCAAATCCCGTCGCCCGCGCCACGTAAGAAATTGCCTTGCAATTTCAACGTGGCTGTCGCGTTTAAATTATTAAATAATTTATTACGCGACGCCATATGTAATAAATTTTTCTTCAGAAAAATTTAAACGCGTCTTTACGACGAAGTTAGAACCTATTTTCAAAAAAATCCCGATACGAATTTTTAACGCCCGCCCCGCTTTGCGGGGCGGGCAGGGACAGACCGAGAACGAACGGCGACCGAAACGGCTCGCGGGCAAAAAATTGACTGGGGGTGTGGGGAAAAGGAAACTTTTTGCCCGCTCGCCGACGATTAATTTTTGGTTACCCTTGACTACCCACGGCAAGCCCCCGATGCTTGACATAATTGATACTATGATATATAATCTCCATTATGTTCTTTGA
>JBBTQB010000060.1:0-20133 GCA_038065835.1 Patescibacteria group bacterium
TCATGGTTTTGCTTCGCAAAAGCCAGAGACCCTACGCTCAATTGATGATAGTTCGTAATTCAAGGATAATCTCTATTCTTAAAAATATAATTTAATTTTATAGTTTAATCAGAAACTGTCAATTAATTAGTTGAAAATCGTGGTATATAAAGTTATAAAAGAGGCTCGCATCCGCAAAGCGTGCCCGACGGATTACTGGCATATTTCTTTTGCGAGAGTTCGATACCATAAAACCATGGCCGTATGGTTGATCTACTATCCGAACGCAGTATATCAGAATTTTTGAAAAAAATAAGCCCTCGCCAACAAAGATTGGTAAGGGCTAAACGGTTCAAGGGACTCTTTTCAGAATCCAAGAACTTAAGAATTAGGAGTCGCGGAAGAAGAAGAAACAGTCGTCGTCGTACCAGACACGCGCGAAGTAGCCGAGGCGGAAGCTGAAGCCACCGTCCGAGCCGGCGTAGATGCCCGGCACACGGTGGTAGCGGGGAGCGTCCTGCCAGAGCCGAGCTTTCTCATCGAACGAGAAGTGCCACTTGCCTTTGGGCAAGTCAGCGCGCATCTTTTGGTCATCAAAGACCAGGCTGGCACCTTGAGCGCCCAAATGGATGCCCCTATGGACAGCCAAAAATGCCATGTGTTCTTCTGATGTCACTTCTCCAGAGACCTGACGGACAACGTCCACCTGGAATTTTTCGCCGGGTTTGAGAATCCGGCTTGGGTTAGCGAAGTTTTGGTCGTTGATATCACTGTTGTAGTAATAGAACGACTTTTTCTCTCCACCCTGGTGCCTCTCATAGAAATCGGCCAACCTTGTCGTATGGATGTAGTTTGCCGGCACCGTCAGAATTCCGAGATTCTTGAAGATCTCGAACTTTTGGACGGACGAGACAACTTTCGGTGTTGGTGAGAGTAATACTCCCGCCAACACATCTTTCAGATACTTTTGGTTCTTATCCCAACCTTCTGCGACATCCTGATCGAGCTGATCAGGCCGAGGCAGTTGTTTGAGAATCGCTGACTGAAAGTTGATGTACCAGTCAGGGAAATCCGAGGATGTGTCACTCATCGTGGGTGTTCCTTTCCTAAAAGTACAAGGGAACAGCTTGAAATAAGCTATTTACCCATAAATTGGTGGTAGCATACTAGAGTAATATTGTCAATTAATTAACACCTTTCGGAAAAATACTACAGTTGCTAGCTCTGGGAATTAAAAAAATTCCTGCTAAGAGCCGGCAGGAATTTTTTAGGCAACTCTAATATTTTTATTAATGTTTCTTCAATATCTGTAAATTTTTTACTTTGAGCAAGTATTTTGCCAACTGCTCTTTAAAATAGATTACAGTAAAAATAGTATTACCAATAAAGTTATTATTATGCGGCTGTAAATTTTTTTGGGCTAGGTATCCTGCTAATATTTTGGAGGAGTATCTGCGGTACAAAAATACTATAAGGAATATAGCTAAAACTGTGATAATTAATCCAAGAACTAACTTTTGCCACGGGATGAACATCAACAGAGTCCAAGAACTAATGATATTATCTTCCCTTAGTCCGTTAACTAAATTGACACTAGCTAAATAAGCCCCAAAAATATTGCTGTCTGACCATTGAAATTTAAAGTTTCTTGAGGCACCGGGATATATATCTAATTGGCCAGTTTTAAAGCGGTCAACTTCTTTACCAAAGACAGTGGTAAACACCACATCACCTGTCAAAGATAGGTTTGAATTGCTAGGATTTTTCACAGTAAAACTTAAGTTTATAGGGTCCTTGAATTGCAAAAAGGAGCTGGTAAATGAATTTATTGTACCTCCCGTACTAATTCCCTTTCCCAGAACATTGAGCATAATAAGGGTTCCAAAGGGTTCTCCTATTATCTTTTTATCCTTTACATCATAATGCTGGAAAATAATTGCGCCAGCATAGCCTTTGCTCGGCATATCTTTATCTGTTGCAACAATATACTCCATTTTTTTAGAGTCAAGTTCACCAACGGTAATAATACTGTACTGAGGAATAAGCCATTTTTTTGCTGGATAAGAGCCTTCTTCTTCATAAAATTGAACTTTTCCCTTCTCGTCTATAATCCTAAAATCATTTACCGAAACTTTAAAAGTTAGGGATTTATTGCTACTGTTTACTATTAAAAGAGATTTTTTTACACTTTTGCCTTTAGTAATTGCTATATTTTCTTTGAGAGGATGCACAACCACACTACTATTCTCTTTTGCCGAAGTTATCTCTGAACTAAAAAACAGCATTGAAAATGCCAGGTATAAAAACAATAATTGTATTTTTTTATTTTTCATATTTTTACTTTTCATTAAAAGTAAATTTAGCAATAAAAGCGAAAATATTTTTCCTATAGGAAAATAGGGCAACGGCAAATAATAGTAATGTTAAAATTGTAGGCCAGTTTTGCCTCAAAAATTCTATCCTTGAAGTTTGTTCAACAATAGGAATTGCCGCCGATTCTAACGCGGCTACCCCTACATTATTTTGCGGTTCTTTTTTTAAGGAATTATTAGTGACAGCAGATGACTTTGGCTGTATATTTTGAGGGACATTTGCCTGGTTTGGTTCAGATTGTCCAATTTCTTTAATACTAAATCTTAAGGGATTACCCAATCCAGACAAAATATTTTCCCCGCCGCTTAGAATAATTGACTGCCCATCAAAAGATATGTTTGTATCTCCTGCTTTTTTTACCAAAAAATTAATAGTTGCAAATTGAGACAATGTGTTAATTCCACCAGGAATTCCGGCCGTATATGATATAGTACCATTCGTATTGCTGTAAAAATTATCCGGATCTGCTACAGAAAATGTTGGAGACAAAATAACACTTTGCACCTGCAAGGCATCTTTAGAAAAATTAATTATTACTCTTACAGTGTCAAGAAATTGGCCTTTTGGATCCGTAATAATAACTACGTTTATATTTTGTCCTACTGAATATTCACCACTTACTCCCGAGAAATAAAGAACCGCTTTTTGTTCAGCAAAAGCAAAAGAAGAGAACATAAGAGATAATAGAATACTTAATAGGATTATTTTTTTCACCCTGTTAGAAGTCTAGGTAAATGTCATAGAGCTTGGTGAATAATGCTCTTTGGATGGATTTGTTTAAAATATCACAGCGAAAATTGGTAAAGATTATGAGGCGATGCCAGAGGGCATCGTTGAATAATCTTTACCAATTTGCAGCCGATATTTTAGATAAAGACGCCAATATGGCATTATTCACCAAGCTCTAATATGAGATCTGATCTCATCAACAAGGCCGGGTCTCGTTGGAGCATTTTACTTGCACCTGCTAATTATATTAGGGGTTCAAACTAACTATTCGTTCGCCCAGAATTAGCTAAATTTGATTTTTTTGTCCAATTGGACATTATAATAGATAATTCATAAAAGTCAACCCTTCCGTCTGAATTAAGATCAGTTCTCTTTTCTTTAAAACGCTTTCCCCAATTTGCCAGGAGAACAGATAAATCATAAATATCAACCTTGTCATCGCAGTTTATATCACCTCTTGGTTTATTTGAAGAACATATAAGTTTACTTGGTTTATTATTTGCCGACTGAAGAGGATTATTTGTCTTCGTAGGGACTACGCTTCCTCCGCCTCCGCCTCCGCCTCCGCCACCTCCTCCACTACCCGAGCTACCAGAACTAGGAACTGAAGTATTTCCAGTATTTCCTGTGTTTATAGTGTTTGCGCCATTCCCGCTATTATTTACTCCATTAGAGCTACTATTGTTTTCTTGAGAGCTGTTATTGTTTACATTAGAGCTATCGTTGTTTCCATTGTTACTGTTGTTATTATCACTACTACCTCCGTTATCTACGTTGTTATCCACATTTTCATTATCAGGAACATCACTACTGCCTGAGTCATTATTACCATTATCACCGCTGCTATTATTACTGTCATTATTATCGCTATCAGTGCTGCCATCATTACTGCCACCACCACTACCGTTATCGCTATCACCACTACCATTGTCATTATTGCCACTATCACCGCTTCCGTTATCAATAATTTGGTCTATTTCTCCCGCTGTAATTTTATTATCATTATTCTTATTATAAAGTTGAACGAACGTATCAACCCAGCTGGTATCCACTATTCCATTGCCAGTATTGTAGCTGGCTGTATTGCTTCCCGTTGAATTATTAATTACTAGGGCAGAGTTATTTTCAGAAACATTAGTATTGTTTACATCAATGTTGCAATCACTAGAGGCAGTGGAGTTATTCTCTGAATCTGCCCCGGTTGTTGTATTTGTAGATTCCAGATTCCCACAGTTTATTTGGCCTACATCCACCGTATTATTATTTGATTGATTCATAATATTTGATATAGTGTTAGAGCTTCCAGTACTTACAATCCCAGAACCCGTATTATAATTTGCGTCATTTTGCCCGCTGGAAGAGGTAGTTGAGGAGGTGTTGGTGTTAGTAGAGTCATTATTGTTTGCAATATCAACAGCTGTATCTGAATTTGATGTTGAGGTGTTATCAGATCCAGAACCAGTATCTTCATTTAAAGAATTAATAGTTGAGCCGATAGTTTGACCAGAGTTTAAAATATTATCTTGAAAAATTGAAATATTTGAACTGTTATTAAACACAATATTTCCCCGCCAGTCTCCAAATACATTCACCACCCCAATAAGCATATTTCCTACGCTTAAGTTAACATTGGCAACATTAACTGCATTAATAACACTTTTAATGTTTCCTGCATCTAGATAACCGTGTCCTACATTATATTGAGCTTCGTTTTCACCACTTACTGCAATTACAGAAACTTTATTATCAATGACTGCATTGTTTTCATTGAAAACTTCCGTACTGTGGTTAATCGTGGCGCCAGCTGAATTATTAGAATTGGGACCAGTGGAATCGTTGGAAACTTTTACTCCGCCGTATTTGGGGGACAATACCGTTGCCTGTGAATTTGCATTCACTTCCATATCAGAAGGAGAACCAATAGTGGTTCCCAGCCAGTTGCCGAACCTGTTAATAATTAAAATCCACCACGAGTCTCCGGTAATATTAACATCTGCCAGATTAGATACATTAACTTCCGCTTTTGCATCTCCGTATTTGATTATTCCAGAGCCATTGTTATATGAAGTTTGATTAGTTCCAGTATTGGCTTTTACTAAAAAACTATTTAAAATATTGGCTTTATTATCATTAGTTTGGGTAAATTCGTTGTTGACAGACACATTTGCTTCGTTTTCTGACTCGGCTCCTGTTTGGTTATTAGAGCCAGAAGCCCCCTGCTCAAAAGAAGAAATTGACAAATTAGGAGCTGGCATTTTAGGAAGATTGATGTTCCCCGACCAGTCTCCAAAAACATTAAGTGATTTTAACCAGAAATTGGAAGCTGTTATATTAGCGTTCAAAAAGTTCATTACGTTTACCGAAGAATTTACATCTCCCGTACCAATAGATCCTGTTCCAGTGTTGTGGCTGGCTTTATTTTGGCCGCTTATCACATTTGCTGTAATTTCGTTTTGTATTTTTCCTTTATTGGTATTAGTAATAGTAGTTTGGTCATTAACGTTGACAATAGCGCTGTTTACAGAATCAGCTCCAGTGTTTTTATTTGTGACCTCAATAAGGGCTGAGGCAATCTGGGGAGTATTTGAAGATGCCTGGCTAAAGTCCATATTGCCTATATGAGAACCAAAGACATTTTGCATATCTGCGTACAAGTTCTTTACTCCAGTAAAATTAGTGTTAGCCAAAGACATAAAATTAAGCCCCAAATTTGCCTGGCCGGTTAGGGTGATTCCGTGGACTGTATTGTAGCTGGTATCGTTTCTCCCGGAGATAACATCTGCTTGTAACTTGTTGATAGTATCTGAATCATTAATGTTTTTTATAACAGTTTCATTGGTAATATTTACCGTGGCCTCATTGTTTGAACTGGCTCCTGTGTTTTCGTTTCCAACATCAATAGGGCCTGGATCAGCAGATTCAACGTTAACAACATTATTGTTAATAAGATTAACAAGCTCTCCTCTGCCCTCTGCTTTTTGAGTAGTAATAATCCCAGAACCAGTGTTATAACTGGCTGTGTTGCCCCCAGTTTCTGACTTTAAATAAGCATTATTGTACGTAAGCGCATTGTTTTCATTAGTTACATTTGTCTCATTGCTTACGTTGGTTTCGCTAGTATTAGTGGAGTCTGCCCCAGTATTTGAATTAGCCGCGCTTGGATCTCCGGAAACAGAGCTTTGGCTAGAACTTCCACTATCGCCATCTGGGGCTGCTGCAATACTTTCTTGAGTTAATGATTGTTCTTGTGTTTGAGAGTTAGGTACTGAATCTTGAACAGCGCCAGATTGAGCACCAGCAGCCTCCCCACTAGAATCAACGATGGTATCAGATGGTATATTAGTGGCACTGTCAGCAACTGTATTGGTAGTTGTGTCAGTAGTTGTGTCAGTAGTTGTGTCAGTAGGACTATCAATTTCCTCTGCTTTTACAATTAAAATAGCTGGATAGGGAAAAGCAGAATAAAAAACAAAACAAAAAACTAAAAAGAGCCTGACTCCCCTTAATATGAACTTGCTGAATTTGCTATTGATTGGCATAATTCTGCCCCCCACTGATTTTATGCATAAAATCAGTGGGGGGCAGAATCCGAGCTTTCTCGCTCGGATTCTCCTTACCAGCCGATTATTCTACAAGAGTGAAGTTACCGTTTCCTGTATTTTCAATTCCAAACCATGCGGTTGCGTTTCCTGTTTCAGAAGATCCAGAGCCAGTGTTGCTGTTGGCTTCGTTCTCTCCTGTTCCTACGTCAACAACTGCAGTATTTGTTATTAATGAGTCGTTAGTATTTACCACAACCAAATCATTATCTACCTCAGCTGTAGCATCATTGTCTGACTCTGCTCCGGTGGTATGGTTCTCGGCAGAAAGATCTCCCATTTTTGGCCATCCTATTGTTGTTTCGTTGACATTAAGATCGTTGGATATTTCCGCTTTTCCGCTTGCGTTGCCTGTGTCAACCTCACCTGATCCAGTATTACTGTTGGCTTCGTTTAAGCCGGTTTCTGAAGTAACTTCTGCGTCATTAGTTACCTCTGCATCATTATCGTTTACAACAGTAACATCGTTATCAAGAGAGGATGTAGCATCGTTATCTGAGTCAAAACCCGTAGTTGAATTTCCAGCCGACAAGCTGAATATACCAGAACCAAATGATAGTGAAGTGCTATTGTGGTTAAATATACTGCCATTATCAATCATAGCGTCAGAGCTTGCGTTTCCGCTCATAACTTCACCTGAACCAGTATTACTATTGGATTCGTTTTCTCCTGTTCCGGCATCAACATCTACGTCGTTATCTAAAAGGGCAGTATTATCGTTGACGATATCAGCTTCATTATCCAACTCAGCTGTGGCGTCATTGTCTGATTCTGCTCCAGTAGTATTGTTTTCAGTCTCCATGGAATTGTCACCGATTCCTCCAACCTCTATATCAACCGAATTGGCATTTGCGTCATTGATAATTGCCGCGTCTCCACTTGCATGTCCGCTGTCAACCTCACCTGAACCGGTGTTGCTGTTAGCTTCGTTCAAACCTGTCTCCAACAAGGTTGTAGAATCATTCATAAATTCTGCACTATTAGTATTTACAACAGTAATATCGTTTTCAACATCGGTAGTAGCGTCGTTATCTGAATCAAAACCAGTTTTTTTGTTTCTTGCAAGAGCTGAAAAAAGAGAATTCATAACGCTTCCATCTGACATAACGCTGTTTCCATTAGCTGTATTAGATTCAACAGTGCTGGAGGCTGCATTTCCGCTGTCAACCTCACCTGAACCGGTGTTGCTGTTGGCTTCGTTCTCTCCTGTGTTGCCATCCACATCTGCCTCATTATCTAAAAGGGCATCGTTAGTATTTACAACAGTTAGGTCACTATCAAACTCGGCTGTGGCGTCATTGTCTGATTCTGCTCCA
This sequence comes from Patescibacteria group bacterium, assembly GCA_038065835.1. Lineage (GTDB taxonomy): Bacteria > Patescibacteriota > Minisyncoccia > Minisyncoccales > Staskawiczbacteraceae > VGLO01. Next base: position 7,997 of record JBBTQB010000060.1, read on the forward strand.
GTGGTATCGTTTTCAGCTCCAACCGACTCGCCCCACCAACTGTTTGAATACTCTGAAACATTTAAGTTAAATTCGTTTGCAAATCCTCCCAAGACACCAATTGAACCCGAGTCAGTAGATCCTGAGCCAGTGTTGCTGTTGGATTCATTCAAGCCAGTTTCTGCATCAACATCTGCATCATTAAATAAATCTATGCCATTAGTATTCACCTCGGTAAAGGTATCTTCTCCATCTGCTGTTGCGTCGTTATCTGAATCAAAACCAGTTTTTTCATTCGTTGCCCAGAAGTCAGCTGATGCGCTGCTTGTAGCAAAAAAATAAAAAAATAAAATAGCGCTTAATGCTAACAAAGCTAATAGCGCTGTTTTGTTAATTGTTATTGATTGATTCATTTTTATTTTTTATTATCCAGTTAATAACGGTTTTTATTGCCGTTTTTAAAAGAGATAATATTAATTTTATTTAAACTAATTATTATTTCTGACCTATCTATCATTAGCCGACCTTATAATTGACTAAAGTCAATTAGTTTATTTTGATAGTTATAGATATCACATTCCAAAATCGTACTCAGTAGGTCTGTTAAAATTGTGTCTTGTTTGTTTCTCGATTAACAAATCACAATTTTCCTACAATTCTAAGTCCGATTCTGGGATGTGATTGTCTATAGGTCATTTTTCACATATCCTATTAATCAATTCCTATCCTATGTAGTATCATATAGTTTATATTCAACCATATCTTCTTGTCAATATGTCACAACCTAATCACGAAGAAATTAAAAAAATAGGAATCTCCGTCCTAGGTAGCAGGGTATTCACTGGGAGAAATAAACGAATAATATTCAAAAAATCCTATTAAATTCTCTATCATAAATATTTTCCCAACTATTTTTCATTTAGAATTATATAATTTCAAAAATAGTTAATATAACACCAAAATATCTTAAATGTGGATAACCTGTGGATAATTTTTAAGAAGAATTTTCCTATTTGACTCATAAATAACAATAGAAAATAATAGGACAAAAGTCTTTATATTTCCTAACAGAATACTCTGTCTCTTGAGTCGGGAGTTCAACTCGAAGACAAAACTGACTCCTCGGGGATGAATGCCAGTCCGTAGCGAACCAAGCGCCTGCGGAGGAAAAATTTACTAAAAAAGAAAATTCTGAACTCCCAACCGAGTCTTTGGCAGGGATTTTTATTTGAATTCTCAATTTTTTCGGCAAGTATTTTTTACTCACTCTTGACTATTATTTTGGTTCTTATAAAATTAACAAAGAATATTACTTTCCACAATTGGTTTTTTCAGTAGGACACATTTATTCCCCCTGCCGGAGTACCCTACTTCAAGAAGTAGGGATGTAGCCAGCGCCGTAGTCCCGCCTATGGGCGGAACGGAAGCGGGAAAGATAAATCTAGCAATTTTGCGAAAGGTACTCCGAAGAAAAGTTGGAGTACCTCGAGGAGGCAGAATTTACTAAAGCAAATTCTGAACTCCCGACCGCTTTGCGGCGGGGATTACTGTATGAGCTTGGTAAATAATGCCATATTTGCATCTTTTGCTAAAATTCTAGCTGCAAATTTGCTATAACTCGTCGGCTTATACACTTGTATAAACCTCCTCGTTCTATCAAATTTTCGCTTCAGAATTTTGACAAAATCTATCAAAAGAGCATTATTTACCAAGCTCTATATTGTTAATATTTTTGTAACGCGTTCGTAGGTATAGTATTATTAATAATGTAATCTTACAGCTCAAGATTACTAAAAAAATATATGGAAAAAATATTTTTCGGCAAAAAGAATATTTCTTTTGTTATTTTGGTCTTGGCGTTCAGTCTTGCAACGCCTTTTATTTTACTTCCAAATATAACAGAGGCAGCTCCAAATCTTCCAGAAGAGTGTCCCAATGACATAGAGGATTACGTTCTTGTTAATATAAGTGCGGGAGAGTCGGCAGGGGGCGGAAGTGTAAATGAATTTATTTTTGCGTTAGATAACAACACAATTAACATAGACGGAAGAGGAGGAGATGACTGCATTCTTGTGGGTAATAATAATTCAGGGAAAATTGAAGGAGGTAATGGAAAAAACGTGATAGTTACTGGTGGTGGTAATTTAGGTCAAATAAACGGTGGGGGAGAAGATGATGTAATTGTTGTTGCAAATAATAACTCAGGGGTTGTGGAAGGGAACAACGGAAACGATAAAATCACAGTCGGCAGCAACAATGCCGGTATAATATCCGGAGACAACGGAGATGACATAATTACCCTTGCAAATAACAATTCAGGGATTGTGGGAGGAGATAACGGAGACGATAAAATCATAATCGCCGATAATAATTCAGGGAAAATTGAAGGAGGTAATGCAGATGATAATATAACGATAGGATGCAATAATACGGGAGAAGTTGATGGCGGAAGTGGAAATAATGTTATTTTCATTAAAGAGAATTGCAGTTTGGTTTCCGGTTATAAATTTAAAGATTTAAATAATAACAATCAATGGGATCAGGGAGAACCGGGGATTTCAGCATGGACAATCAATCTTTATAAAAAAGAAGGGGGTTTAATAAGCTCTACAGTAACAAATGAAGATGGTTACTATGAATTTAGAGAGCTTAAAGATGACACTTACCTTGTCTGCGAAAAGCCTAAAGACGGCTGGCGGCAAAGTTATCCGTCTGTTCAAGACGGTAGTACTGATTGTAATAGTGAGAAAACCCGCGGCTGGCAGATATTAATTGAAAAAAGTATTAATGTTAACCAGCGAAATTTTGGTAACTTAAAAGAAGGTGAAGGGAAAGAAACGGGAACAATAAAAGGTAAGAAGTTTAACGATATTAATGGCGATGGAAGCGTTATGGGAGATCCAATTTTAAGTAATTGGATAATAAGATTATACAAATCATCATCAAGCCCCTGGGCGCTGATTGATTCTAAAGTTACAAATGAAAAAGGAGAATACGAATTTAAGGTGACTTCTGAAGTGTATAAGGTTTGTGAAGTTCTAAAAGGGGGGTGGATTGAGACATTCGCTTCAAGCCCGACAACTAACAATTCACCAAATAAGTCTGAGGAAGGGCCATTCTGCCAAACTGTTAATATTGATACATCTGATGAGGTTAATACTAAAAACTTTGGCAATTTTTTTGGGAAAATTAGTGAGAAAGGAAGCATAATCATTCATAAGTTTACATTCGGCGGAGATAGGATATTTGGTATAGATTTGAATTTAAATGGCAGTATTTTTGATCACGCTGATGTAAAAAGCGAGGATGGTTATGTATCAAATATTTTTCTTAATCTGCCTGCAGGAAACTATACTGTTAAAGAAACTCTTGTTGCAGGATGGAAAGAAGTTTATAACGACTGCAATATTACTTTATTAAATGGTACCAGCAAAGACTGTACTATAGTAAATATCAAAAATGGCAAAATCTTAATAGGCAAAGAAACAATGGGGGGAACCGACGGGCCTTTTGATTTTAGTATAAAAGTTGGTAACAACTTACCTGCTTCTTTGAAAATTACAACCCAATCTTCTAATGACCCCCATTTCCCAGCTGATTCATTCTTTGATGTTTTCTTTGATATTAATTCTGGCCTAATAGTTAACCGCCAACACCCTTCAGACCCCATTGAAAGGCCAAATCAAATACCTGTTGAAATAGTGGAACTCCAACTTTTAGGATGGATGTTCCGTAATCCTCCTGTTCAGTGCCTGGATACAACAACGGAAAATCCAGTTTCATTTACTAATCTGACACATAATTTAGGTCAAAATGGATTAAATGTTAAATTTTCAATTAATCCAGGGCAACAATTGAAATGCCTTTTTACCAATGAAATTCAAGGAGGCGGCGGTGGCGGCGGTAGCGGAGGTGGTAGAGGAGGATGGGGTGGAAGTGGAGAAGGTAGTGATGGCGGTGGCAGCAGTGGAGCATTTGTCAGTGGACAAGCCAGACCTACTTTAACAATTATTGACAGTTCCATTAAAATATTGAATATTACAAAAACAGAGGTAACAATTTCTTGGGAAACAGATTTTCCTTCTAGTGGTTATATTATTTATTCTAAAGAGAGTGAGGCAAAACCTATGGATTTTTTAGACAAATCGGGAAATCCTCCAAAATACGGATACACAAACACCACTAATGAAATTGATATTGACCCAAAAACCGCTTTGCATACAGTTACTATTACAGGATTGGAAGCTAATAACACATATTATTTTAGGTTGATTTCAAGAGAACCTTTTGCGTTCGGTAACGAATATAAATTCACAACCGCGGCAATTTTAGGCCAGCAGGCAGTTAGTTCAACTCCTCCTGTAAAAGCTCCGGAAACACAAGAGCAAAAAACAAGTTCTATAGCTCCAAAGGGTGAGCAAAGTCCTTCTTCTGGGGTGGAAGAGACCACTGCCAAAGAAGAAACGGAAGAAAAAACCGCCGATCAATTAGCGGCTTTAGTGGAAGCGGGGACAATAGGGTCTACTTGGGACTGGATTAGATCAAATGCAATATTATGGATTATCCTCCTAATACTTCTAGTTTTAATTTCAATATATTACTACTATAAAAATTGGAGGCAAAATCAAATTAGCAATTAGAGTGCAGGATTCACCAGGCTCATATTGTAAAATAGAAATTATTCAGGTAAAATTTAATTATGAGCGAGGATCAAAATAATAATCAACAAAGCAGCTACCCGCAAAATCAAAAATATGGAAAAAAGTTACTTTGGAAGTGGATTTTAATATATTTAGTTGCCGGAGCTTTAGTTTACGGACTGGTTTATTACCTTTTTTTTGCCAAAAGTGGGATATATAACTATAATGCTCCAAGTCAAGAATATTCACAAAACCAAAAAGAGACAGGGAACTTATGCACTCAAGAATATAATCCAGTTTGCGGAACAGATGGTAAAACATATCCTAATGCCTGCACGGCAGAAACTTTAGGAGTTAATATAAAAAGCACTGGTGCCTGCGCGTTTGAAAAACCTAGCAGTCAAACGACATTAGAAGAATTAGAAGAACAAACAATTGAACTGACTCCCTTTGGCCTGGGAAATGGCGAATCATCTGGCGCGCAAGAAATCATTCAGATTTTATTAGAAGCCGATGATAATGGCTTTTATCCAAATTCTGATATTAAGGTAAGAAGGGAAGAAAACGTGAAAATTACTTTCAAGATTAGAACTACAAATGTTTACTATGCCGGCCTTGATATTAGAAGCTCAAAATTTAATACAGGTAAAATAAACCCGGGGGAATCAAAGACGGTTGAGTTTATTGCAGAAGAATCCTTCACTTTTACTTCTTATTGGCCAGCCTCTGAAATAGTGAAGGCCAATGGAAAAGTTACCATTCAATAAAAGAGGTAACAAAAAATTCCAGTAGATACTGGAATTTTTATTTGATCATTTGTGCTGTAAAGAGTGCAGGATTCGAACTATCATCAGATTGAGAATCTCAAAAATGTTCAAAATTTTCTATATACCATCTTTTTTGCAATTGCAAAATTTATAGTATTTTATATTTATAACAGTCTCTAAATAATAGCTTCTAAAAACTTTAGGGTTATCCACATGTTTGACATTCTATTTTATGTTAAAGTTAAGAAATTTATAGACTGTATTTTGCATTTTAAACAAAATGAAATTTCCTTTTTTAAAAATAATTATTTTAGTGGGTTTTTTAGCTCCAGTGTTTTTTTATAGCCAAGGATTATCAAAAGCTCAAACTAGTACTGGCGCCACCTGCCTAAATCCCACCGCAGCTCCTTACAACATGGTAGGGTATCGTGGAAGCTCAGTAGTAGACTATTATTTTACAGTAACCGGTACAACATCTGGAACTGGTTGGGGAGGAGCAAATGACACTCCATATACAGATGACAGCGTCTTGGCAGCAATGGCAGTTCACGCAGGAGTTCTTGCTAATGATCAAACTGCTAATATCAAGGTTACTATTTCGGGTGGTCTATCCTCTTACGCTGGAAACACACAAAATGGTGTAACTACTTACAACTGGGCTAGCTGGCCAGGGTCATATACAATTTCTGCTTGTGATACTACTACAACTACTACTCCACCACCACCGCCTCCTACGAGTACCTGCCTAAATCCCACCGCAGCTCCTTACAACATGGTAGGGTATCGTGGAAGCTCAGTAGTAGACTATTATTTTACAGTAACCGGTACAACATCTGGAACTGGTTGGGGAGGAGCAAATGACACTCCATATACAGATGACAGCGTCTTGGCAGCAATGGCAGTTCACGCAGGAGTTCTTGCTAATGATCAAACTGCTAATATCAAGGTTACTATTTCGGGTGGTCTATCCTCTTACGCTGGAAACACACAAAATGGTGTAACTACTTACAACTGGGCTAGCTGGCCAGGGTCATATACAATTTCTGCTTGTGATACTACTACAACTACTACTCCACCGCCTTCTCCACCGCCGCCATCCCCTCCGCCGCCATCTCCTCCGCCGCCATCCCCTCCGCCTCCACCGCCAAGTAATGGAAGTCTAATAGTTGTCAAAAACACTACAGCAGGCAATGGTACTTTTAATTTTACGGGAAACACAGGGGTTACTTCAATTACTACAACTGGCACTTTGACTTCAGGCACCGGACAACAGACAGTCAGCTTAGCTCCTGGAACATACAATATTGCAGAAACAGTTCCTTCTGAATGGACACTCACCAGCTCTAGCTGCACCAACGGTACTCCCTCTGCGATTACAATTATTGCTGATCAATCGACTACCTGTACGTTTAATAATTCAAAAGCTCAAACTAGTACTGATACTACTACCACTACCACTCCACCGCCGTCCAAACAAGGAACCCTAAAGATAGTCAAAAATGCAAATGGCGGAGATGATGCTTTTCTCTTTACTGTTAGGGCTCGTGTTAGAGTGGTTGCCACTTATTATAATAATTCTCCTTCCCAACCCAAAAGCCCTTTCCCATCTTTCCCAATCAATAAGGTAGAAGTTTATAATAGTTGTCTTTATCTGCCTAATTACATTATGTTTTATTCAGGATGTCCCGTGGATTTTATTTTTACATCAACTGTTACTATTCAAACAGTAGATGGAATAGGTGTAGCTTCGTCAGAAGCAAATGTAACTTCAGTAGGTAAATGGTTTGAGCTTGAAAATCTTACCTTTCCATATGAAGTTACTGAGGGTAAACCATATACATCTCCAAGTGTCCCACCTGGCTGGACAACAGCTTACCGCCATGAGCCTTATAATTATAGCATTTACGACCCTTCTATTATTCCTGTAACTCTTTCTATTCCTGATACTGCTTATAAAAAAAATAATCATCCAGGATATAAAGAATGTGATAATTATGAATATACAAAATTTATTGGTGTCGTTGGTGACGGAGGAGCTAGAGTAAATCTAAATGAAACAACTACTTGCACTTTCACAAATGGTAAAAATGCTAACATCACAATAAATGTCAAAACTATTGGGGGTGATGGAGTTTTCCTATTTAGATCTACATTTACTTATCTGCATACTTTTACCATAGATACTACAGCTACACCAGGTTCAGGCTCTTATGTTATGGAAAACCTTCCACCGGGAACATATATGGCAACCGAGGTTGTTCCTGACGTCTGGACGCTAACTTCAAGCAGCTGGACGCTAACTTCAAGCACCTGCGGCATTATTAACTTAAATCCTGGGCAAGATACCACTTGCGATATTATCAATACCAAAAAAGGAACTTTAAAGATAGTCAAAAATGCAAATGGAGGGGATGATGCTTTTAGTTATGGTGTTACCTCTAGATTTTACTCCAGGGCAATGCCAGCGCTAGATTCACGTGGTCACAGCTCTGATTCTCATTCTATAATAAATGACGTTGAAACAGTTAATGGAAAAGGCAGTTCTCTAGCTGAACTAGAGCCAGGTAAATATATTGTTTATGAAGCAGATCTTGCGGCTGGTGTTGGTAGTAATTTATACGATTTTGTTCATGAAGAATATGATAAAGGATATAATAGTAGTCTTACTTATCTTAACCTCTATTCCGATTATAATTTGTCTGACTGGACGTTTAACTCTGTTTCCTGCGATGATGGGACTTCTACGCAAACAACTTATGGCATACTTGATGTTACTATATTGCCTGGAAAAACAACCACCTGCACTTTCAACAATACTAAAAAATACTCCGATTTATTAACAGGCCAAATTAAAGTAGTTGTAAAAACTTTAAGCGGAGATGGAATATTCAGCTTTAACGATAATTTTGGAGTAACTTCACTGGCAACATTAGACAGCTCTGTCGTTGAGCAAACTATTTCTTCACTTGTTCCGGGGTCTTCTTACTATATTTCTGAAAATGTCCCTGCTGGATGGACTTTAACTAATTCAGGGTGCGACAACGGCACTCCAGATGCCATCATTGTTAGAGCAAACAAAACAACCACCTGCACTTTCAATAATGCTAGAAATGATTATTTGCCTAAGCCACTAAATAAAGGAACCCTCAAAATAGTCAAAAGCACTACAGGGGGGGACGGCCAGTTCACTTTTAATATTAGCCCAACTCTTTTCTCTTTGACTGTTCAGACTGCCAATGGCACAGGTTATGATACAGTTGCTTTAAATGAGGGGATATATAATGTTAAAGAAGAGTACCCCAGGGATAAATGGCTCTTTTTGAATGCAACTTGTGATAAAGGAGGCCCGGGTTCTGTTGTTATTAAAGCCAATCAAACAACCACCTGCACTTTCAATAATGCTAAAGCTTCTATTAACGCTTGCTTAGACCCTGATAACGCTCCTTACAACATGGCAGAATATCGCGGCAACTTAAAAAGTTACTACTTTAAATTAACCGGGGATAAATCAGCTGGCCTTGGCTGGGGAGGGGCAAATGACACCCCGTACACAGACGACAGCTCTTTGAAAGCAATGGCAGTACACTCAGGGGTTGTTGCTGATGGCGAAGTTGGAATTGTTAAGGTAACAATGCTGGCCGGTGAGGATTCTTATACTGGCAACACTCAAAATGAAGTCACCACTTATAGCTATGGCCCTTGGAATGGGTCTTATACAATTGCTAAAGAGCAGTCTTGTGATATGTATATTTCATCTTCACCACCGTCCAAACAAGGAACCCTCAAAATAGTCAAAAGCACTACAGGGGGGGACGGCCAGTTCACTTTTAATATTAGCCCAACTCTTTTCTCTTTGACTGTTCAGACTGCCAATGGCACGGGCAGTAACAGTATTATGTTGGACGCAGGAGCGTATAACGTTCAAGAAGTAATTCCTAATGGATGGAGTTTAACCAATGTAAGATGTGACAATGGAAATACAAATAATGTTATCAATAATGGAAATACAAATAATGTTATCAATAATGTTATCAATAATGTTGTCAATGTTGTCATTGAAACTGATAAGACAACTACTTGCATCTTCAGCAACACTAAAAAAGGAATTTTAGAAATAATCGCAAATGTAAATGGCGGGGATGATTCGTTTGATTTTGACTATGGAATCGCACCAGTAGTTTCCTCTGCAAAATATAAAACGTCAACAATACAAACAATTAATGGAACTGGCGGCATTGCGCTAGAATTAGATCCAAATACATATTTTATCAACGAAAGAATTCCGAGTGGTTCCCAATATCTATATATAAAAAGCCTTGGTTTGGAGTTCAATTCTTTTTCTTGTACCAATCAAGTATATGAATATGGAACTTATGCCTATATCGCTATAGCTTCGGGTAAAAAAACCACCTGCGTCTTCAATAATACTAAATACACAACACCCACAAAGGGAACTTTATATATTACTGTTTTAGATATTACAGTTTATAGCGTTAATAACCTTTACACTTTCAATATCTACCTCGGACCTAAGCAACCTTCTAAACTTTCTTCAGTATTAAGTATTGCTGGAAATAATTATGCAACATCTTTATTGGATCCAGGCGATTATTTTATTGAAGAAATAATGCCAGAGCATACGCAATTTTTTTCTATTTACTGCTTTTTACCAGTAGATACAACTAATCCTGGCTGGATGTTAAACCCATATTTAAATTCAACAGTCGAATCAAGAGCTATTATTGGGGATGAACCTAAATTCGTTACTTTTTGTTTTGCGCCCAGCACTAAAAAAGAGAAAATTAATATAACTAAAAATTCAATAGGCGGGGATGATTTATTTAACGATGATTTATTTAACTTTGATGCTTATATGACATATTCTCCTACGCCAGAAGATTCAAAGAGCATAATAACTGCTAAAGGAAAAGGTAATTCTACCTTGTACGCAGAATATTTATCCCAATTTTACTATTTAAAAGAAACTGGGGTCCCTGACGACTGGACTACTAATAGTGCTAATTGTAATAATTTTGGTTACCCCGTACTAAATAGTTTATTTGAACCCAGTGATAAATTTGCTCATTGGTCAGGAGATTATACAGAAGGGCTATATATGTATCGTCCCTTAATACAAAAATTAATAACTACTACTATAGGAGATTATTATAATTTTTTTACTTTTTTAGAAAATTACTGCCAATTTAATAATAATAAAGAAGGTATACTGAAAATAACTTTTCCTTATGACCAATATAGGAACTTCGTCCATGCTTCTGCTGATTTTAGTGTCTTCAGCAACAATTCAACTACTGATCTTAGACCTTCTTGGGGTTATTTGAATCCGCGGCAATATGGATACTTTAATGAAGGCTTTTTTCTTTGGGGTTATTTGGAGCAAGGCACATACTCTATTCGTGAAATAATACCGCCTACACTTAAACTTGATTATGCTTCCTGTGACGACGAAACATCCAAGCAAACAACATATGGCCTAGATAATGTTACTGTAAAAGCCGGTTTAATAACCACCTGTACTTTTAATAATAATCAGTTTGGGAAGTTAAAAATAGTCAAAAATGCAAATGGCGGAGACGCTAATTTTAACTTTAATGTTTACACTGATTCTTCGCATACTTCTTACGCAGAAGATTTCAGCTACCTATCTTCTAGAAGCACATTAAATAATGTATCTATAACAACCGACAATGGTTATGGTGACCAATATTGGTCCCAAATACTCCCTGGTACCACTTATTCTATAACTGAAGAGCTCCTTGCAAGGGGTTGGGTATTAGGTTCTGCCTCCTGCAAAATCGTAGACAGTAAGGGCAATTCAACCACAACTGGAACCCCTACTGATGGCGGAGTAAATAATATAGAGATATCACCTAACAATACTACCATATGTACTTTTATTAACGCTACTTCCTCCAGAAGCAAAGTACATGGGCGAGTACCATTAGAGGGTGGACAACCAATAGAGGGTAGGCAACCAAAAGAGCACCAAGAAATACCAGACCAGGGATCTAGCGGAATACCATACAAATAATTTCTTTAAGATTATCCACTTTACGCCATCTATTATATTCATTAAAATTAAGTAAAGAGTGCAGGATTCGAACTATCATCAATTGAGCAAGAGGAAAGGTCGGCAAAGCGAAAAATTAAATTTTCATTAGAAAATATGTCAAGAGTAGCTTTAGTAGTAATTATAATCTTAGTTGTAATCGCAATTGTTGTAGGATTATTTTTAGTTTTTATGGGTGGGGGTAATGTTAACATACCAGGACAAAAAACAACGATTAGTCCAGGAGGCACTACATTTAAAATTCAGGGGATGACAGTGGAGGTATTGCAGCCAGGTAACGGAAAAGAGACAAAGGTTGGAGATACGGTAACGGTAAACTATAAAGGTATGTTGCAGGATGGAAAAGTGTTTGATTCAAGCTATGATAGAAATGTACCTTTTACATTCCCATTGAAAGAGAATACTGTAATAAGCGGATTTTATCTGGGTACTCTGGGTATGAAGGTGGGAGAAAAAAGAAAATTAACAATTCCCCCAGAAATGGGGTATGGAGAAAATGGTTTTCTGGCTATTCCCGCAAACTCAACCTTAATTTTTGAGGTTGAACTTTTGGGAATCAGTGCCGCAGCTCAGTAGTTATTTCTTACATTAAAAAAGCTGTATTGTAAGAGTGCAGGATTCGAACTATCATCAATTGAGCAAGCGAATTTTGAGGAAGAT
>JBBTQB010000061.1:0-3779 GCA_038065835.1 Patescibacteria group bacterium
GCAAAAGCCAGAGACCCGGCGCTCAATTGATGATAGTTCGAATCCTGCACTCTTTTAGTGAATATATATTTCCTCCTAAGTTTCGTATCTTACCTGAAATTTCCATTAAGGCAAGGGTTGATCCCACGACAGGAGCGCTTAACTTTGTTTTTTCAATTATTTTATCTATGTATAAAGCCTCTTCTTTTAATGTTTGTAAAATTAAGTTTTCCTCAGGATTTTGGGTAGAAAACTCTTTTGGCGTAGTGCCGCGCCTGCCCGCCATAGCTTTGGCGCAGGCGGGTAAAATTCCGCGCAATTCCGCGATATTTTCTAAAATATCATTTGAATTTTCAACTAGTATGGCGCCATCTTTTATTAGTTTATTTGGCCCTTTGGAATTTGAAGAAAAAATTTGTCCTGGCACAGCAAAAACTTTTTTATTTTGCTTTTTAGCATATTCAGCTGTTATTAGAGAGCCCGATTTTTCTTTTGCCTCAACTATTAAGACTCCCAAAGATAAGGCAGATATTATCCTATTTCTTTTTGGAAAAGTGAATTTGGAACCATGAGTTCCTAGAGGAAATTCTGAAATTAAGCATCCTCCATTTTCAATAATTTTTCTTGAAAGCTGCAAATTTTCTTGGGGGTAGATACTTTTTTCATCAAGTCCCGTGCCCAATACTGCAATGGTTCTCTTTTTCTTTTCAATACATATCTTGTGAGCAAACGTATCAATGCCTGGCGCCATTCCAGAAACTATGGTTAAACCAGCTTCTGCTAGTTCACCTGTAATTTGCAATGTTACTTGCTGACCGTAGGGCGACGGCCTCCTTGTGCCAACTACGGCTATACATTTTTCATCTTTAATTAAATTACCCTGATAATATAAGACCTTAGGCGCATCAGGAATTTTTTTTAGGGTTTCAGGATAATTTTCGTCTGCTATTTTTACAATTTTTACCCCCACACCAAACAATCGATGACCTCCGTCAGTTTTTTTGTCGTTCGTTATGGTGTGGGGGTTAATCTCTTGCATTTTTAAACTATACCATATAGTATATAAGCAGTTCAAAACCACATTCTTTTACGGGGGAAGTTTCTATGAACGAGAAAAATTATCGATTGACTCATCGCTTCAAGATGATTCTTGAGGTATTGTATGAATTAGGCAAGGGTTCTACGACAAGAGAAATCGCAAAGAAGCTTCAGCTAAGCGTCGGTGGAACCTCGCGCTCGCTAAAAGTCCTTCGATCACATGGGTATGTAGAACAATTAGGAGGGAAAAAGGGTTGTGCTCAATGGAAATTGGTTCACAATAAGTTGATTACTAAGGCGAGAAGTACAATTTAGCCTCACGGGGCTGGTTCCGGCAAGTTTATTTGAGGATTAATTTATCTCAGAACCAGGAATTTACACTCCTGGTTTTTTCATTTTTTCAATAGCATCGGATAAAATTTGGCAATAAAGATTTAAGCCGATTTTATTTATAGACCCTGACTGTTCTTTACCCAGAATGTTTCCAGCTCCCCGGAGCTCTAAATCTTTTATGGCAATTTGATATCCTGCTCCTAGTTCTTTTGCCCGTCCTAATACCTTAAGCCGTTCTGCGAACAGAGGGAGCACCCCGCCCTCTAAGCCATTGTTTTTATTCCTTAGCATAGAGGGCGGGGTTTTCGCTCTTACTACTCGCTCAAATTTTTTAGGGTAAAACAAATAAGCAAAACTTTTTATGTGCGATCTGCCAACTCTACCCCTTATTTGATACGCTTGTGCCAAACCGAGACGAGAAGCATCTTCAACTATTATGGTATTTACATTTGGTAAGTCAATTCCATTTTCAATAATAGTGGTGGCAACCAAGACATTTATTTTATTTTTTTGGAATTCATCCATTATTTTTATCAATTCTTTCTCTCGTATTCGACCATGTATGTATTCAAAACTAACTTCGGGTAACATTTTTTCTAACTCATTTTTTGTTCTTTCTATTGTTTCTACTCGGTTGTGTAAAAAGTAAACCTGACCACCTCGAGACAATTCAAAATTTATTGCATCTTTTATTTTAAGCGTGTTATACGGTAAAATTTTTGTGCTTATTGCAATTCTACCTTGTGGGGGAGTCTGCATTAAGCTCATATTCTTAAAAGAGGAAAGAGCCAAATAAATTGTCCTTGGAATTGGCGTGGCAGACAAGCTTAAAATGTCTAAAGACGGATTCTTATGTCTTAATTTTTCTTTTTGTTTTACGCCAAATCTCTGTTCGTCATCAATTATTAATAATTGCAAATTTTTAAACTCAACATCGCCTGATAAAATTCTATGTGTGCCAATTAAAATATCAACTTTTCCTTCTGCCACATCTTTTATAGTTTTTTTCTGATCTTTTTTTGTTTGCAGGCGGGAGAGCATTGCTATTCTTACTAACGTATTACCCTCTTCGCCAGAGGCGTGCTCCGAAGGCGCATCCGCCTTAGGCGGAGATCCGCCTAAGGTGGAAAAGCGTTTTTTGAAGTTATTAAAATGCTGATTAGTTAGAATTGTAGTGGGGCAAATAATAGCAGTTTGGTAGTTATTAATTGCTGCCAATAGAGATGTTCTCATAGCAATTTCTGTTTTGCCGAAGCCTACGTCTCCACAAATAATCCTATCCATAGGCTTTTCTTGAGATAGGTCTCTTTTTATATCTTCAATAGCTTGCAATTGGTCTGGTGTTTCTTCATATATAAACCCTTCTTTTAGTTTTGATTCTAACTCCTCATCTAACAGATAGGGCCTTCTCAGTACAACTTCTTTTTTTGAATATAGCTCCAAAAGCTCTTTAGCTAACTTTTCAACATCTTCTTTAACTTTTCTTTTTGTCTTTTGCCAGGTTATTGATCCAAGGCGCGAGATGACCGGATCTGTAAATCCCACATACCTTGAAAGTTTTCTTTCCAGTCCCACCGGTATAAATAGTTTGTCGTTTTGAGCATAATTCAATACATAATATTGTTGTTGCTTATTACTTATATCTTGCATATCCTCAATTCCAGAGAATCGAGCCACCCCGTGGTCTAAATGCACTAGATAATCTCCCGACTTTAAGTTTTTTAGATCAGAAAATAATTTTTGAGATTTTAGCTTTTTCTTTAAAATTTCTCTCGCCCGCCTAAATTTTTCTTCATAAAACTTTGGCGGGTAAACTTTTTCCTCGTTTTCAATCTTTATATCTAATAGTTGAATAGATTCTATTTTGTTACCCAGAAAATCTAATCTTACGGCTTCAACTCTATTGACGGGGAATACTTCTATAATGCCACCTCTTTGTGAAAATTCCCCGAGATCTTGTACCTTAAATACTCTTTCATATCCCACTTCATCAAGCTTTCTTAAAAATTCGGAGAAATTATATTTCTGACCACTTTTTAAAAATATTGTATTATCTTGGAAAAACGCCTGCGTTTTGGCAGACTGAAGGATTTTTTCAAGATTTTGAGTAAACCAAACACTGTCTTTCTCTAGAAAGTAAGGCGCTACGCTAACAATTAATAAATCTTTTATAGAATTCATGTTTTCTTTAAACCCTTTAGAAGTTAGGTTGAGATAATATAGACTTTTTTAAAAAAGAGATGCCACTAGTAAATAAAAATAAAACTAGTGTGAAAAAATATTTTTATCCAAAATATTTTTTCTACTGACCTCTAACGAGGAAACCAAAAAACCTCCTTTTCTAAAAAATAGGGAGTAAAGAGTGCAGGATTCGAACTATCATCAGATTGAGAAGCTCAAAAATGAGATAATTTCACAGGATTTTTGAG
>JBBTQB010000062.1:0-8430 GCA_038065835.1 Patescibacteria group bacterium
TTATCTCATTTTTGAGATTCTCAATCTGATGATAGTTCGAATCCTGCACTCTAAGCAAAAAGCTTCAACGAGACCCGGCCTCGTTGACGAGACCGGGTCTCATGATTAGCATTTTGCAAAGACTCTTCTAACGGGGTGAAGAAAGTTTATTTAATCTCAACAATAGTCTTAGCTATTACGGTAATTATCTTCGCTCTTTTAGCGAAGTTTTTTACTGAAAACCAAATTAAGAGTGTTCCACTACAGCAAAAAAAACAGGGGATTGTGATCTTTTTACTAAAAGAAAATGAAGTTGTTTCATCTCCTTTAAAAATTGAGGGCTATGTGAATGGCGATGGCTGGATTGGGTTTGAAGCACAAGTTGGAACCGTAAAGTTGTTAGATAGCAAAGGTAATGAACTAGCTTTTGGAGTTTTGCAGGCAAAAGGAGAATGGATGCAGCAAAAAATTGATTTTGAAACTACTTTGAACTTTATTTCAACAAAAGAGCAAGATGGTTCTTTGATTTTTTACAATGAAAATCCAAGCGGAGAGCCAGAAAGAAACAAAACTTTCACTTTGCCAGTAAAGCTGCCCAAAATGGAACCAATGCAGGTTTCTGTATTTTTTGGAAAATATGGCAAAGATGAGTGCGAAAAAGTGTCAGAGGTAAAAAGAACCATTCAAAAAACCACGGCTCCGGCAAGAACCGCGTTAGAAGAATTATTAATTGGCCCATATATTAAAGAAAATACAGAATACTTTACCAGTATCAATTCAGGAGTGAAAATTCAAAGCTTAACCATTGAAAATGGAGTGGCTAAAGTTGATTTTAGCGCGGAATTGAATAAAAATGTTGCTGGATCTTGCCGCGTGATGGCAATACGGTCACAGATAGAAAAAACGCTTCTGCAATTTTCAACTGTAAAGAGCGTTGTAATTTCAGTAAATGGCAGGACAGAAGACATATTACAGCCATAATGTTTAACCGCGGGGGTTAAACAAGGGGATACGGTCACAGATAGAAAAAACGCTTCTGCAATTTTTAATTCTCAATAAATTTTTCAATTGGTGAATTTTCAAATATAGCATACTTTTAAAAGCTTTTAAAAACATACTTATAGATGTAATTCACGCGAATTAGAGAATAGTTTTTTAAAAAAGTTCAATGAAAAAAGCCACGGTACTTACCCGTGGCCCGACTAGCTTATGGTGCTAGAAACCATTATTTTTTCTTGATTGCTACAACAATCTCTTGGGCGGCTGCAAGACCAAAAAACCCGATTGAACCCAAGCCAAAGAAAACACTCATGCCCAGGCAAAGACTGGAATGCTCTCCTGTCCACGTGAAACACGCGAACAAAGCTGAGACAACAACCCATGCCATTCCAAAAAAGAACATTTTTCTCTCCCTTCAATAGTAGGTATAGTGCTTTGGGGGAATACCTTACGCCACTTTATTTTAGATGATATCATATATTAATATATATGTCAAGTTTTCAAAAAGATTTGCATACTTGTAGATTGGCATTAAATTTGTAGACTAGCATCACATGGTTAACTTTAAAATATTAAAAAAATCTAAAAAAAGCAACGCGAGATTGGGATTTATGGAAACCAGTCACGGAGTTGTTGAGACTCCGTGTTTAGTTCCTGTGGCAACAAAAGCAGTAGTTAAAACATTGGATAGCAAAGAAGCTGAAGAAACAAAGTCCCAGATACTCATTTGCAATACGTTTCACCTACACTTAAAACCGGACTTGCCCCCCACTAACTTTGGGAGGGAGGCGAATCAAAAAGAATCTGAAAAAGCAAGGCATACCCCAAAGTTAGTGGGGGGTGAGAAATTTATTAAAAAGGCCGGAGGCCTTCATGCATTTATGAATTGGAAAAGGCCTTTGATGACCGATTCCGGTGGTTTCCAAGTATTTTCTTTGGGATTTGGCAGGGATTTTGGAACAGGTAAAATTTTAAATTCTATTCTTGATAAAGATAACCGTAGACCCATAGACCGGTCTATGGGTCTACGTATAAAAAGAGGGAATCAGCCCCAGAGATTGAAAATTATGCAAGATGGCGTGTACTTTCGCTCGCCCATAGATGGCACGGAGTTATTTTTGGGGCCAAAAGAATCAATAAGGATACAGGAAAAGTTAGGAGCCGACATCATTTTTGCCTTTGACGAGTGTACTTCTCCAATAGCTGATTATGAATATACTAAAAAATCATTACAAAAAACCCACACATGGGCCGAAGTTTGCCTGAAAGTTAAAAAGACAAATCAGGTCATGTTTGGCATTGTGCAGGGAGGCAAATTCAAAGACTTAAGGATTGAAAGCGCTAAGTTTATTGCAAGTTTGCCATTTGATGGTTTTGGTATTGGCGGTGAATTTGGTAATGATAAAAAGAAGATGCCAAAAATGTTAAATTGGGTAATTAAAGAACTGCCAGAGAAAAAACCAAGGCATTTATTAGGAATAGGGCATTTGGAAGACATTGAAAAAATAATAAAATCAGGAGTTGATACTTTTGACTGCACAGTTCCCACTCACTATGCCAGGCGGGGAATTTTGTTTGGCAGTGAAGGCAGACTTAATTTAAAACAAGCGAAGTTTTTAAAAAAAAGAGAGCCGCTAGACAAAGGATGTGTTTGCAACGTTTGCTTGAATTATAAAAAAGATTATATTTGCCATTTATTGCGAGCTGGCGAATTAACTGCTTTAAAGTTGCTTACCTTCCACAATCTTTACTATTTTAATAATTTTGTAGAAGAAATAAGACAAAAAATAAAAAAAGGAGAAATTTGACATATCATTAAAAATAATGTACAACGTCTATTGAGTGAGAGAAGGCCTCTCACAGCACATTTCTCTAGAAGGGAGAGCGATCATGCGGCTGATGCTTTTGCTGGTGGCGTTGCTGGCGCTTTGCTTCTGCAATCCTCACGCCTTGTCCCAAGACAAGGACGTCAAGAAAGAAGTTAAGAAGGAGGTGAGGCAAAGCCTGGTTGAGAAGCTTGACCCTAAAAGCGTCAGGGTCTTCAAGAAGGCAGTCTTCATTGACGTCAAGGGACTGAAAATGAGCGGCAAGAAGGATGCCGAGAGCGATGCTGGCCTTCTCAATCTCACCGAGGGGATGCTCAAGCGCTTTGAGAAGGCGCGAGCGGTATTCAAGGATGCCAAGGAGGAAGTTCCTGCGGACCTCGAGAAGTCAGAGGCCAAACTCAGGACCATGGCAATGAGGGTCGTCAAGCTCAAGGCTGATCTCCTCGAAAAGACTCAGCCACTCTATGAGTCCATGGATGCTTTTGATCGTCTTCTGTCAGGTGAGAAGGCGCCGGAAGTTGGCTATCGCATTGAGTGGTCGCCAAAGGGGCAATGGATTGTCAGGCAAGTGAAAACCAAAGGCAAGTGAGCCTCTGGTAGGGTGTGAGCCCGGTGGCAATGTGTCACTGGGCTTTTTTATTTAATTGATATTTTGTATAATGGAAGAATCAATAAATGAGCATAAGAAAGGAAGTAAAAGAAAGAACCATTGGATATATTTTGGCTGCATTCAGCTTTGTTGCGGGTTTGGCTTGGAATGAAGCCATAAAATCATTTATTGACTAATTTTTCCCTTTCAGTAAGGACAGCATTTTGATAAAATTCATTTATGCTGTTATTGTGACTATTGTTGTAGTATTTGTGACCATGTATCTATTAAAATTAAGCAAAAAAAATGAATAAACATACATTGCCAGACTTGCCTTATGATTATAACGCTTTAGAGCCTTATATTGATGAGGAGACAATGAAGTTGCACCATGACAAACATCACGCCTCTTATGTTAATAATTTAAACGGTGCGGTTGAGAAATACCCTGATTTATCGTCAAAGAGCGCAGATGATTTGATAATTAATTTAAATGATATTCCAGAAGATATAAGAACCGCGGTCAGAAACAATGCCGGAGGTCATGTTAATCACACAATGTTTTGGCAGATAATGAGTCCTGGTAAGGGAGGAGAACCTTCGGGAAGATTGGCCGAGGAAATTAATAAAACATTTGGGAGTTTTGGAGATTTTCAGAATAGGTTTAATGATGCTGGATTAAAGCGTTTTGGAAGTGGCTGGGTATGGCTGGTTATGACCAAAGATAGCAAATTAGATATTGTTTCTACACCAAATCAAGATAATCCCGTTATGGATGGACAAAAACCTATTTTGGGAAATGATGTATGGGAGCACGCTTATTATTTAAAATACAAAAATATGCGAGCTGATTATTTAAAGGCGTGGTGGAATGTGGTGAATTGGGAGGAAGTAGAAAAAAGATTAAACATCAAAAATTAAAGATTAAAAATACAAATCAAATTTTAAAAATAAATGCGCCGAAGGCGCACACCAAAATTTTGATTTTTGCATTTTGATTTTTGATTTTGAGCGAAGAGATTATGGTTACTTTAAAAGATGTTAAAAAAAATCCCTATATTGTAGAATTCATAAAGCAAACCGAGGAGTCAATGACTGCCATATCTTATACTAACCACGGTTTAAGACACACTAATATAGTTGCTGATAGGGCCACAAGCATCGCAAAAAAGATTGGCCTTAACCAAAGAGAGGGGGAGTTGGCGGGAATGGCAGGGTTCTGCCACGATATGGGTAACTTTATGACAAGAACCTACCATCATTACTTTGGAGCAGTGCTTTTTCAACAAGTTTTTGGTGATAAATTTAAACCCAAAGAGTTGGCATTGATTATGCAGGCCATTGCTAATCATGATGTGGAAGAAATGAAATTTACTCATCCAATCTCTGCAGTTTTAGTGTTGGCTGATAAATCTGATGTGGATAGATCAAGAGTTACCGAGAAAGATATGGAAAAAATTAAAGCAGATATTCATGATAGGGTCAATTATGCTACCCGGGAAAGTAAATTGAATATTGATAAAGTAAAGAAAAAAATAACCCTAACGCTGAAAATTGATACTAATTTTTGCCCGATAATAGAATATTTTGAAATTTTTACCGACAGAATGGTTTTTTGCCGAAAAGCCGCCCATTTTTTAGGGTATGACTTTGGATTAGTAATAAACAACTTCAGGTTATTGTAAAATGAGTAAGTTTTACGTAATCTGTAATAATATTAGAAGTTTAGAGAATATTGGCTCAATATTTAGGACGGCTGATGCAATAGGCATAACAAAGATATTTTTATGCGGAATTTCTGGGACTCCGCCGAATCCTAAAATCTCAAAGACTGCACTGGGAGCAGAAAAAACAATCCCGTTTGAGTATCAAAAGCAGATAGGCAGGCTTATAGAAAGATTAAAGGAGGAAAAAGTTTTTATTGTTGCCTTAGAGCAGGATAAAAAAGCAGTTGTATATACAAAATTCAAACCAACTTTTCCATTAGCAATAATAGTGGGAAACGAAGTTAAAGGAATCTCTAAAAAAGTTTTAAAGAAAGCCGATAAAATTATCTATCTGCCAATGAAGGGCAAAAAGGAGTCGTTAAATGTTTCTGTAGCCTTTGGTATAGCAGTATATTACATAAGTAGTTTTACCTATTAGTATTAAATTAATACATTAAATTTATGTTACTACAGACAGATCTGAACTTAATTAATAACTTTTTGGGCAATCCAACGATTTATCTGATATTTATTCTTCTAAGTATTTGGACCTTAATCTGGAAGGGAATTGCTCTATGGAGAGCATCTAGAAACAATCAGAGAAATTGGTTTATTGCCCTACTGGTGATAAATACATTTGGTATTTTGGAAATCATATATATTTTTTACTTCAGTAAGGCCAAAAGCCATGAAAAACCTGAAAACCTGACCCTGTAGTAGAATTTCGGCTATTACAATCTTTGGTGGAAAGAGTATGGTAAACTGCAAGCAACTTAATGCCCGCAAGGAATGTTATAACGTAAAATATCAAAGATAATGCCGAAATTTCACTACGGGGTTGACACATATAGTTGACCCCCCGACTATTATAGAGTAAAATAGCTTAATGGTAAATAATTAATTCCTGTTGGCTTAATACAGGAGACAAGGTCGATTTAAACCATGGAACATGAAACATAAAACATGAAACATAAATCCAATCGGAAAAGTTTCAAGTTTCAAGTTTCAAGTTTTATTTAAAAATGACAGAAGCATATTGTGTAAAGTGTAAAACAAAAAGAAAAATGAAGGATCCCAAAGAGGTCACCATGAAAGGTAAGGGGGGAAAAGCAAGAATGGCAATGACTGGCACCTGTGAAGTTTGCGGAACAAAGATGTTTAGAATAATGGGGCTAAAAAAATAAAATATAATAAAAAACTAAAAAATTAGAAATCTAAAATTATTTTTTTAAGTTTTTATATTTTTATGTTTTTAAAATAATATGGCAAGAAAAATAAATTCAGCCTTTTTAAAGCCTCTGAAACTTTCTGCCGCCCTTGAGGCAGTAGTGGGAAAGGGGCCCCTTCCAAGGTCTCAGGTGGTAAAAAAGCTTTGGGTATACATCAAAAAGAACGATCTTCAGGATCAAAAAAACAGGAGAATGATTAATGCAGATGATAAGCTAAAGGCAGTATTTGGGGGAAAATCCGCCGTGAATATGTTTGAAATGACAAAACTAGTATCAAAACACTTATCATAGATATAAAACTAAAAACTCTGTGCAAGCAGAGTTTTTAGTTGCAAAAATTACTAAATTTGGGTATAAGTAATCAACGAATGATCTAATTCGTAGATTCGTTGATAAGTTATGAAGAATATAAATTTTCCTATTTTTAAGACAAAAGTAGAAGGGGATAAGAAATTTAACCTGACTGATCCTATTCAGCGCAAAGAATATTTTGAATACAAGGCAACAGAAGAAATAAAAAAAATAAAAGAGTACTTAAAAAAAAATACTTTTATAATTTATCTTTTAAGTAAGAAATCTTCTGGCAAGGGAACCTATTCTAAAATGTTTAAGGAAGTTATTGATCCCGAAAAAATAGAACATTTTTCAATTGGGGACATGATAAGATCGTTTGATAAAGTTTTAAGGGATAACTCAAAAAAAAAGGAACTTATAGAATTTTTACATGAAAAATACAGGGGACCGGTTTCTGTTGCAGATATCATAGAATCAATGGAACTCAGATCAACTAAAACACTTTTGTCAACAGAATTAATATTGGCTTTAACTGAAAGGGAAATATCAAAACTAGGCAAAAAAGCAATATTTATTGACGGATTCCCAAGAGATTTTGATCAAGTTTCTTTTTCTTTGTTTTTCAAGGCTTTGATTGGCTATAGAGAGGATCCTGATATTTTTGTATTAATTGATGTTCCAGCTAATATTATTGACGAAAGAGTAAAATACCGGTTAATTTGCCCTGTCTGCAACACATCTCGCAATCTAAAACTCTTGCCGACGAAAAATGTTGAGTACGATGAATCTCCCACACCAAATAAATTTGGTAGGGGGCAAGCATCAAACAAATTTTATTTAATTTGCGATAATGCCGATTGTCAGTCAGTAAAGAATGGTAAGGGTGCAAGGTTAGTCACGAAGGAAGGAGATGAGTTGGGGATTGAGCCAATAAGAGAGAGATTAGAAAAAGACGAGAATTTAATGGAGCAAATTTATAAAATGCACGGCATTAAAAAGATATTGCTAAGAAATACCATTCCGATAGACAAAGTAAGAGAAAATTATGATGATTACGAAATAACTCATGAATATGTTTATTCTTTTGATAAAAATAACCAGAAAGTAAATATTCAAGAAAAACCATGGGAGGTAAGAGATGAAAATGGAGTTGTTTCAAATAGCTTGATGCCTCCTCCAGTTGTGGTTGCCTTAATAAAGCAATTAGTAAAAGTTCTTGATTTATAAAACTCTTGACACTACTTTTTAAGAGTCTAAAATAAAAGTAGCTCTGGAGACTAAGATTCTATATTACATTTTTTATGGGAGCCTAATATTTGTGCCGACCTTGGTCGAGCACTTGAGAGCACCCACCCGGGTCACGGAGCAGAATATAACTAATTTTAGCGGAGTGAATTCAGGCAAGATTCAAGGCGCGAGGAAGTAATTGATGCCGTAGCATCATTTACGACGATCAACGAAGAAGCTTACCTGAAGTCGCCCGCCCGTAGGGAAGCCAAAAAATGAATGATTTGTGCGTTACGCCTCCTCGACCTATCGCATAGGATAGGTCTCGTCGGTAAGCCTTCAAATACATTTCATTTTTTGGCTTCTAAAAGTAATTATATTCTGTTCCGTGGCCCCAGATTTAATAGAAATCTATGTAATCCAGAGCTCAAAAGAACATCCTACGGGATGTTTTTTTATTTAGAATATTGTTTCGACTTATACACAAGCCGCTTTAGAGTTTTACTCTTTTTCATGGTAAAATAAAGCCTAAGAGTGCAGGATTCGAACTATCATCAATTGAGCGTCGGGTCTCTGGCTTT
>JBBTQB010000063.1:0-8387 GCA_038065835.1 Patescibacteria group bacterium
TTATCTCATTTTTGAGATTCTCAATCTGATGATAGTTTGAATCCTGCACTCTAATAGAAATTGCTAAAAGTCGCGGAGGTTTCCACTCCCCAGAAACCCACGGTTTCTGGCTATCGCTTCACTCCCTGTTTTCCTACACGGGAAGATACCCAATCTAGGTCATGGTTTCTGCTTTGCAAAAGCCAGAGACCCGACCTCAAAAATCCTGTGAAATTATCTCATTTTTGAGATTCTCAATCTGATGATAGTTCGAATCCTGTACTCTAACTGACAAATCATTAAAAATAATAAAACATGAACAAATCACCAATAATTGAAATAGCAAAAAGGGTTTGTCCGGCTGTAATCACTGTTGTGGTTTCAAAAGATCTTCCTAAAGTAGAAGATTTTTATTCCTTTCCTTATGGAGGAAAGGAATTTATTTTACCAGTGCCAAACAAAGACGGTAAAAGCGTAACAGAAAAAACCCAAATTGGCGGGGGATCTGGTTTTATAATTTCACAAGACGGATATGTAATAACCTCAAATCACGTTGTTTCAGATACCACTGCAGATTACACCGTTATAATTGATCCAAAACACAAGCTTTCTGCCAAAGTTTTATCAAGAAATCCTATAAACGATACGGCAGTCTTGAAAATTGATGGTAAAAACTTTCCTTTTATTGAACTTGCAGATTCTGACAAAATACAGCTAGGAGAAGAGGTAGTAGCAGTAGGAAATGCCCTTGGAGAGTTTCATGACACCATATCAGCTGGTATTGTTTCTGGTCTTTCAAGGTATATTACGGCTTTTGGCGGAGTTGACCACCAAATGCAGAATTTAAGAGGGTTGATACAAACTGATGCAGCTATTAATCCTGGCAACTCGGGAGGGCCCTTGGTAAATATGGAAGGACAGGTCATCGGTATAAACACTGCAATGATAATGGGAGCCCAAAATATCGGCTTTGCTATTCCCATAAACTATGCCAAAAAAGATTTGATTGAAGTAAAAAAGTATGGAAAGATTGTGGTTCCTTTCTTGGGAGTAAAATATGTGTTGCTTAACAAGGAAATGGCAAAAGCCAACAAACTGCATTCAGAAGACGGGGCTTTGGTTGTCAGAGAATTACTGGGGGAAGAACCAGTAATAAAAGGATCTGCAGCAGACAAAGCTGGCATAAAAGAGTTTGATATAATTGTTGAATGCAATGGAGAAAAAATTACCATGCAGAACACATTGGCCCAAATACTGCAAAAATGCAAAATCGGTCAGGAGACTAGTTTTAAAATTTTAAGAGACGGCAAGGAATTAACTTTAAAAGCAAAACTTTCGGAAAAAGAGTGAAAGAGTGCAGTAAAACAAAATCCGTCCCGATTTTATCGCAGACGGATTTTGTTATTTTATTGGGGTAGCCGAGGAGAATTGAACTCCCTCTAGGACTTCCACAGAGTCCTGTGCAAAACCATTACACTTCGGCCACCATTTTATACTAAATCTAATACTAATCTTCTTGCATAACCCCAATCTATTTTTAACTCTCTCCCAATTTTTCTATAATCCCAACCCTTAGATCTCAATACTTTTACTTCATACTTTCTTTTGTCATACAACTCTTTTCTTTTGCGTATATCAGATAGTTGTTTCTCTAATTTATTGATTGCTTCTAATGCAATATCTCTCTTAACTATAAGATATGGTAATACTTGCTTTAAGAAATAATAAACATCTTTTTTACTAGCAATATAATAAGTCCAGCTGTCTTTCCAATGGCTTTCTCTTTTTTTGACTTTAATAATAAAACCAAATCCTACGAAATTACGTATTAATTTAAGAACTTCTTCGTTTGTTTGAGGAATAGTAATTCTAAAACCTAACCCGTTATTGCGAGCAACAGAACCTTCCCCATCAAAAAAACCTGCAACATAACTCCAATTCATAAATCTATTATACCTATAATGTGTGGTAGGACCAATAATTGGAAACAACTAATTTATCCACAGGATTACATTTGTGCCCCACTTGCGAACTGATTGGAACCAGTTTATCACGGAATTGAGGTACTGGCAAGAATTGTGAGAGTACGTTTTAGCTAATAATTTATCCATAAACTTATAATACCCCACTCCTTATTTCACCATTGTTTTTTAAGGTGTTGTTTTCTTGTTAGCCAATCCACTCCTCAACTCACTTTATTGCCCCAGTTAGGTTTTTAAGAATTTTTCCATTTGCTCCACATAATACCTGCCACAGTCCTCTTCCAGCTCAGCTAAAATCATTTGCACAGATTTATATGTCCCGCTTGGAAGTAATGAAATGTATTTATACTTTTTGTACTCTGGCTTCCACGATTCTGAAAGCATATTATTTAAAACCATAAATAGTTCAAGCAATACGCGGTCAGCCACCTCAGGGGAAAGATCTCGATGTCTGATTTCTATCGGAAAACGAATATGGTAGGTTAGTGGTCCGAGTTCATGTTCAATCATCCGTACTGCGGCATGGCGAATATTACCGTTTTTGTGCCAAAGCAGTTCAAATAGCCACGGGAACAAAAAATCCGGCTCGGCATCCCGATTATGCAAAAAATACATAACAGAGATAGCTACTACAAAATTTTCCTGACGAAAATCATCCGCAATTTTTGCATACTCTGCAGGAGCATTTTCTACCATTGAAACAATATCCCTGTACTTTGAATCGTTACTAGAGCTATACACTAGCTTACGTACATCTCTCGCCGCTTTACGACTTATCTCTTTATCTGCGGTCAAAATAGCATTAAATAAATCATAAAATGTTGTCATGTTGATATCTTATCATAATACGTAGAGAAATCTATAAAAAGTTACCGTATAGGGCTTCAAAAAATTTGACTAAACCATAAAGATGTGTTGCTACGCCTATACTATTGACAATGACTTGGAAAGGTGATACAGTAGGGGCACAGGATAAGGCATAGCCTTTCCTCCATAAAAGTAGCTTAAAAAGCCCGATTTTCGGGTGGTAACTTGAATCCGAAACAAGGAGAAAACATGCAAAAGTTCTTTTTCAAGGACGACGGCTTCATTCCCAATTCTCGCTTTCCGGTTTTGGTAAACCGAAAAGTGGTCAGCTTCCGTGGCATGGATGCCTCCGAAGCTGAGGCCATGGTCAAAGAGTATGGTCTGAAAACGGGATGGAAACAGGAGTGGTTGTGGAAGGTGTACAAACGCCCCCATTACCACTCAACCACGCACGAAGCGTTGGTTGTCTATAGTGGCAGTGCTACTTTGCGGCTGGGCGGTCATCGTCTTGGTAAACTGGCGCAAGTCAGCTTCGGAGACATAATTGTCATTCCGGCCGGTGTGGCTCACCAAGCCATGGAGAGAACCAAAGACTTCCAAGTCTTTGGCCTGTATCCTGTGGGTGCCAAACCTTGGGATCTGCTTTTCTGCAGAAAGAAAGAGCGAGCAATTGCTCTGCCTAATTTGGCTCAACTCGGAGAGCCGCCGGACTTCACGCTGTAGCACAAGATTGTGGGTTACATTAAACCCTCTGGTTCTGGACGAGCCACAAATCGTCCCCATACTTCAGTGCATTAGCGATGGTCGTTAGTGTATTGAATCAATGGGACTTATCAGAAAAGGAAATTCTCATGAAGAAGATCGTGCTGAACCTCGGCAATTCGTTCCAGGGTGTCATGGGTGACGTCCGCCAGATCTATGGCGATGACATCGAGATCATCGTCCTCGCTCTCAGGCGTGATGAAAAGCCCAGTGAGTACCGCGGACAAGCCGAGACGGCACTCCTGGAGCGCACCGGTGCCATGAAGGTCGCTAGGCAGGTCATCTTTCTTGATGATGAGGGTTTTGACCCAATCGGCTTGGGTCAACAGATCAACAATGCCGTCGTTCTGATGAATGGTGGGACGAGCCGTGGGGGGTTGGCCGCCGTCCGCATCTACGACGGACTCGTCGAGGGTCAGCTGGTCAACATCCAGCGCGACTTCGCCGACGTCATGGAGGAGAAGTAGGATAAAACATGAGTTTTCCCCATAGAAACAGCATAGAAACAGCACTTTTCACCCCCACTTTGGGACGGCGATTCGGAAGCCGTTAATTCCGATAATTTCGAATAAGGAGATGTTATGTTTCTGCAGATCAGGGCTCGTGGAATGTTCTTCGGCTTCACGCCAGGCTATTCTCTCCAGCTTTTCAATACGGCCGGGCGCCGTGTCTCGCTGGGAGAGAGTACAAGCTGGGTCGAGTGGAGATCAAAGTCCTGCGGGGCGAACTCCTGCTCAAGCCCGTGAAGCCTCTGTATACCAATAATCCCAAGGATGGTCCAATGTTGACCTCATACACAGTGGTCTCCTATGAATCTGGTACCATCTTCGAGGTGATCGACTGGAACAAAAAGACTGGTTATGGAGCTGTAAAGTCCTACCTGGCGATCTCTGATGACGAGATTCCTCCTGGCGCTACAATTCCTAGGGCGGAGTGGCGAGACGCCAAAGGCAATAAGGTCTACTTCCTCACGCTCGACGCCGACGGAAACGGTCGTCCTACTAGGATAGATTCTTCTAATCCGATCCATCCCGTTGTGATAACGGGATTACCAGTGAAGAAGACGGGATGAGGACCCGACATAAGCAAAGCCCTAGTGAAAAGGATTTTCACTGGGGCTGAATCATTTAAGCATTATGGAAGATGCTTTTTTGTTTATAGAAAGTTACCAACTGATGGGGTTTGGACTCCCTGGTAGGGTTGCGTCATTCATTGATGTGTAAAGGTCGGCATCAACATAAACATAAAATACAAAAATGGAACAAACAACACAAACAAGGAATCAAGTTCAGGTCATAACTCCTCCCATAAAGTACTGCCTCTACGCCCGTAAAAGCATGGAGGCCGAAGACCAACAAGCATTATCCATTGGAGCTTGGTGAATAATGCCATATTAGCGTCTTTTACCAAAATTCTGGCTGCAAATTTGCTGAAATTCGTCGGCTTATACTCTGTATAAACCTCCTCGTTTTATCAAATTTTCGCTTCAGAATTTTGGCAAAACCCATCTAAAGAGCATTATTCACCAAGCTCCATTGAATCGCAGGTAAGGGAAATGCAAACTCACGCTTAAAGATAAGAAGATTATTTTAGAAAAAAATTGACACGAATTCTCAAATTGGTAATATGAAAGCATAGGTAATAAAATTATGGCAGAAGAAACACTTACGAAAAAAGATATTCAAGAGCTTTTAGCCGAACAGACAACAGTCATTTTGGATGCAGTTGATGAAAAAATTAAAAACCTGGATTTAAAATTTACCGAGAAACTTGATAAGCTTATTACTATTCTCGATGGCTTCTTAAAACGCATGACAGACATAGAAGATGAATTTGCGATGATGCGTCATGATATAAATAGGATGAAAAAAGTCATAAAAGAGAAGTTGGGAGTGGAACTATCATAGGCATCTAACAAAAAATCACTGAAAAATCCAGTGGTTTTTTGCTGCTAATTTAGGCGAACCACCTCCGTCACCCGGCTTAGTATGTGGTTGTGCCCCACTTGCGAACTGATTGGGACCAGTTTATCACAGAATTGAGGCACTGGCAAGAATTACGGGAGTATGTTTTAGCTAATACCTCTATGGTTGGAAACGTCTAAAATTAACTCACCCTACCCTTTAGCTTACTATTGTTTTTGAGTTTTATAAAATGAAGTGAGTGGGAGACCCCAGAATGTGTTTTTGAAAATATAGGCACATAGGCGTCCCCCAGATTTTTTGAAAAAGAAAAACCCTGTAATGTTTCCATACATCGCAGGGTCTTGTTTTTTATCACTCTCCTTTTTCGGAGAACTTCTTGCTCGCTTAGCTGGCGAGCTGCTTGATGAGCCAGTCGGTGGCTTCCTTCGGCGTCCCGAAGATGTTGGCTTCGGGGAAACGCTTCTTGAGCACCTTGAGGGTCTGGTTCATCGCCTTGAGAGGGTGTCCGCTCATCCCTTCGGTGTCAAAGACGACCACCGAAATCTCGGTCTTGTCGTAGAGAGCCATCGTGGCTTCCACCATTGAGTAAGCCGAGAGCGGGTTGCCGTCCTGCTTGGGGTCAGCGATGTAGAACACGAGATGGCTGGCGTTGGCTTTCGCTTCTTCTTCACGCCGTTGAGCTTCTTCGTTCCAGTCCTTGACGACGGGGTTGAAGAGATACTCACCGAGACCATGAACTGCGAGAGCTTCGGTGAAACTCTCACGCCAGTTGTTGTTCGCTGCCGTCCCACCCAGAAACACGAGCTTCTTCATCCGATTTCTCCCTGAATGAGCTTTTACCACGACCTTCCCTCGTGGCAGGGTTACCAGATTCACGAGAGCCTGATAATTTACCCATAATAGCATATAGTTATATATATGTCAATAGTTTGCGGGGGAACAAAAAGAGGGGCATCTCCCTCTTTAAGTTGGCTTATCTTTTATAAGTTATTGAGCATCTTCTTTTTTAGATTTTTTCTAATTTTTTTATTACCCATAATAAATTAGCAATTATCAAAGTATACCAAAAAATATATCAAAAAGCGAATTATCGCACCCCGCTACTCACTATTTCTTTGCCATGTGGTTTTATTCTTAAATGTATAGATTTATAGACTATTTTTAGAGAGCAATGTATAGATTTGAGTGGATTGAATAGATTCAGAAAGTATGGTAAGATAATTAGTATAAAGCTATTTTATGAATGACAACATAGAAAAAGACGATTTCATCACTATCAGTGAAGCAGCAGAACTATTGGCAGTTTCCATTATGACTCTGCGGCGTTGGGATGAAAGTGGTAGACTTTCTTCCGTTAGAAGAAAAGAAGGTGGGCATAGATACTATCGCAAGAAGGATATAGAAGTTTTTCTTGAAGATTTGTTTTCCCTCGCAAAAGATTGGGTTCTTTCCAATGCTGAATTTCCAAAAGGTTTTTATTGCCAAACCAGTGCCATTTTTCTTGCCCGAATCACTAAAATGGAAACACTGATGATGCAAAATAAAGACGCCAAAGATATGTTTTCTTTACTCACATCTGTGGCTGGTGAAATTGGTAATAATTCCTATGACCACAACATTGGAAAATGGATTGATACGCCTGGGATTTTCTTTGGATATGACCTCAATAAAAAGCAGATTGTATTGGCTGATAGAGGGGTGGGTATTTTAGAAACACTAAGAGGAGTAAAACCAGAATTGAAAACTCACAAAGAAGCATTGGAAGTAGCGTTTACCGAAATTATTTCTAGCAGAAGACCAGAAGCAAGAGGGAACGGATTGAAGTATGTAAGGAATGTCATTTCCAAAAACCCTATCAACTTGGCTTTCCAAACAGGTGATGCCAAATTAACCATGCAGGGTAATAGCGCGAATCTCAATATAGAAAATGTAAAAGAAGATTTGAGGGGGTGTTTAGTCCTCATCTCTTACTAAATTATATGACCATAGAATTAAGAAAATTTGGAACTACTTTAATCTCTCGCCAAACAGGAAAAGAAGCTTTTTTGGCAGCACAATCACTTCTGAAAGACGTGAAAGAGGGCGAAACTCTTGAAGTGGATTTTGATGGCGTATTAACATTCTCTCCTTCCTGGGGAGACGAGTTTTTGACTCCTTTGCTAAATACTTATGGGGACAGGTTGGTTCTCAAAAATACCAGCAACCTTTCGGTGAAGGCTACGTTAGAAATATTGCAAACTACACTTGGGAAACAGTTCAAAGTTATTGATTAAGGGTAGTTGAAAGTGAATATTATATTACATTACAATGACGCCCGAAGAACGAGTCAACCAAAAAACTTGGTGGCTTTTACAAGAAATTAAAAAAGAATATCTTAGCACTCATTCTACAGAAAAGATGAGTTTTGATATTAGAATTCCGCCTAAAAAACTAAAGAAAGGTGAAGACGAAATTCCCTCACCAGACACTCAAAGAAAGTTGCTTAAAGTCTTGAGAGAATGGAGGATTACTAAAGAGATGTTTAGTGAAAAGTTAAAAGAAATTAAAGAAAATCAAGCCGCAGTTTTAGAAAAAATCCAAAGGCACACAAATGCAGACGAAAAGTTTTACTTAACGGCAAATACTCTATTATCTCTTGCCAGAAGAGCTAAAGAACTCTTTGTAAGTTCTGAAGTTGAAGAAAAACGGCAATTACTCAACTTTTTACTTCAGAACTTTGTTTTAGACGGCAAAAACCTAAAATTTGAACTTAAAACACCCTTTGATAGGGTGCTTGAAGCGAACGAATGTTCTGATATGTGCCCCCATGAGGAATCGAACCTCAATCTAATCCTTAGAAGGGATTTATTTTATCCATTAAACTATGGGGGCATTTTTTCGGGGTGCTGGGATTTCCCTCCGGTAAATTTCCTGACGGAAATTTCCTCCGGGC
>JBBTQB010000064.1:0-1101 GCA_038065835.1 Patescibacteria group bacterium
GCCAGAGACCCGACGCTCAATTGATGATAGTTCGAATCCTGCACTCTTTAAGTAATCTCAATACAAAAAGCCTATGCCCACAGACCACAGTATTAAACTTAATCCAACCAATGAGATTAAAATAATCCAAACTATTTGAAATATTTTTTTAGGTTTCATAGCACACTAATAGCATAACCCTCGCCCTTTGGACTCGGGATACACGAAAATGCCCATACGAATAGTATATTTGTGACATTCGTATAAATTTGTAGATTAGTATTATCTTCATGATAACAAATTTTAGGAAAAATAAAAGCAAGAATCTATTTCATCAGGTTTTATTTAAATTTGGGGGCATTTTAATCTTAATTATTGCTTTGCTCTTGATTATTGCTGATGTTAAAATCTATCAAAAAAAGAAACAACTTAACTATCAAATAGAAAGTTTAAAAAACAAAATCCAAGATTTGAAAAGTAGGAATAGTAGTTTAAAAGAGGGTATACTAAATGCAGATAAAGAACAATACATTGAAAAAATTGCAAGAGAAGAGCTAAATTTACAAAAACCCGGGGAAAAAGTAATATCTTTTGTAGCAACTGAAAGTAAACCAGATCAGAATAGCGGGGAAAAGAAAGGAATTTTAGAGGTTTGGCTGGGGTGGTTGAGTAGATTGTTTAGTATATAGTTTTAACCAATTGCGAGACGTAATAATTTTATGGGAAAATTAAACGTCTCAGCAACGTAAAATTTCAAAGAAATTTGTACGTTGCGAGAGTGGTTCAGTGGTAGAATGGTTCCTTCCCAAGGAACAGATGGGGGTTCGATTCCCCTCTCTCGCTCCAGAATCAAACTTTTTGTGGAGTACATTTATAACTTTGCTCGAACTTACTTTAGCAAAAAATCCTAAACTGCGGAAGCCCGCCGCCAGCCGCCGCAAAGCGGCGGCCTGCCTCGCAGAAAAACTTTCTTTGCATTTCTGATTTTGCGCGCGAACGATTTTTTCTTCCCCGCCTGCGCCGACCCGCCTGCGTGCGAAGCGCGGGCAGGGGCTTCGGCGGGCAGGCGCTCCGGCGGAACGCTCGGGCGCGGCGGAATTCCCCCCACACCCCCCTTCCGCC
>JBBTQB010000065.1:0-1600 GCA_038065835.1 Patescibacteria group bacterium
ATGCCATACCCTCATTTTACACGCTCGGTGGTCAGAAGGTGCTGAAGGATTGCGACCCCCTTGACAATAATTAAATAAAGTTATAATATAACAAGACATTAAATTGGTAGAATAATATGAATAAACTAAACAATATAAATAAATTAATCATTGGAGGGGCTATTTTATGCCTTGCTTTTGTTGTCTATTTATCAATAATGCCATCAGAAGCTAGTGCTGTTGCCTGGTGTATGCAAGACTCTGACTGTGGTCAAAACTACTGGGAAAACCAGTACTGCCAGTCAGGAAATGTCTACGGCACATATGTAAAGCAAACCTGCATTAGACCAGAAGGAACTACAGTTGGAACTTGTAGTATTCCCTCAAAAGAAGGTAAACAGCTGTTTACCTGCTCTTTTGGTCAAACTTGCCAAGAGTCTAACGGAAGAGCTATTTGCGTGGGAACATCAACAGGCACAGGAACAGGCACAGGCACTGGCACAGGCACAGGAACTGGTTCTTGTTTGACTCATAGCTACAAGAAATGCTCTGGAACAGCAGTCTATTGGTTTGATTCTTGCGGCAACCAGCAAGATTTGTATCAAGCATGTTCTTATCCGCAGACATGTTCTGAGGGATCTTGTAAAACAAACTATGTACCACCACCAACCTATACACAACCTCCTTATACACAATCACCCTATACTTCTCATGCCTCTAAAGCATGTGTTGGAAATACTTCTTATTGGTACGACTCTCTGGGAAATCAGCAGGATATAAATCAAAATTGCTCCTTGATCGGCAGGACATGTCATAACGGTCAGTGTGTGGGAAATTATTATCATGCTATAACGACAGGCGCGATTACAACTACAACTGCAACTCAAACTCAACCTACAACCACAACTCAAAAACCCTATATTTTGCACTACAAAAAAAAGTGCAGCCAAAACAATATATATTGGTATGATTCAAATGGATCAATTCAAGATATATACCAAAACTGTTCAGATAACAATTCTTGCACTCAGGATATCTGCGGGGAAGGTCAATGTCAGAATATATTAAAGTGCGACGGTTCAACTTGCGCTGCCGGATCTGCTGAATACTTAAGGTATTGCAGTACGCTTAATGTAATTTGCACAGTAGTAAATCCTTCGGGTAATACCCCTTCAGAAAATAGTGTAAACACTGCAGCCGTTTCGGAAAATGCATTTATAAGCTTTTTGAAAGGATGGCTAATCTGGATAATAGTTGGACTAGTTCTAATAGCCCTGTTTTTCATTATACTTAAAAGACTCTCAGTTAATAGACAAAATGCTTATTCAAATCAATAAGGTAGTGTTTTTGCAAAATACATAAACTTGAAAAATAAATCTAATATGTTAGTATCTCTCAATAGATAATAATATTAAGTAGCATCAAAAAAACATATTATGAAGAAAAATATATCATTTGTAACATTAGAAGTCTGTTTTCTTGCATTATTAGGATTATTTTTTAACTTATATAATTTACCTAATTATAATAACTATGCACTTGCTATAGCTCAGTGTGATTATTTGGTTCCCGTATACAGATCTTTTAATGGCGGTGGTGTAGACCATTTTTATACAACCTC
>JBBTQB010000065.1:1700-14579 GCA_038065835.1 Patescibacteria group bacterium
TAGTGCGGCAGCTCAAGGATGGTCCCCCGAAGGTATTGCTTTTTATGCTTATAGCAGCCAGGTAAGTGGCGCCATTCCCGTATACAGATCTTTTAATGGCGGTGGTGTAGACCATTTTTATACAACCTCAGCAAATGAAAGTAGTAGTGCGGCAGCTCAAGGATGGTCCCCCGAAGGTATTGCTTTTTATGCTTATAGCGATGGCAGCTGCATAAGCCAGAACCAATGTTCAGACAACATAGACAATGACCAAGATGGGGCCATAGATTACCCAAATGACTTTTCATGTTCATCTGCATCAGACAATGACGAAACCAACCCAAGGGCACAATGCCAGGACGGAGTTGATAATGATGGAGATGGAAATGTTGACTATCCTCAAGATGCAGGATGCTCTAATAAGCAGGATAATGATGAATTTAATCAAATTCAAGCTGCCTGCAACACCAACTCAGACTGCGGAACTAACTCATATATAGACAGTCCATTCTGTCAGGGCAATAGTATATATAGAAACTTTAAAACCTACACTTGCAACAATCCAGGGACAGCCCAGGCGTATTGTTCAAATTCAACGTCAGGACAGCTGCAACAAAATTGCTCTTCAAACCAGACGTGTTCAAATGGCAGCTGCATAAGCCAGAACCAATGTTCAGACAACATAGACAATGACCAAGATGGGGCCATAGATTACCCAAATGACTTTTCATGTTCATCTGCATCAGACAATGACGAAACCAACCCAAGGGCACAATGCCAGGACGGAGTTGATAATGATGGAGATGGAAATGTTGACTATCCTCAAGATGCAGGATGCTCTAATAAGCAGGATAATGATGAATTTAATCAAATTCAAGCTGCCTGCAACACCAACTCAGACTGCGGAACTAACTCATATATAGACAGTCCATTCTGTCAGGGCAATAGTATATATAGAAACTTTAAAACCTACACTTGCAACAATCCAGGGACAGCCCAGGCGTATTGTTCAAATTCAACGTCAGGACAGCTGCAACAAAATTGCTCTTCGGGACAAACTTGCAGCAACGGAAACTGTGCCACAATCATTGCAAGCTGCTTGTCTAACTCATATCTGCAATGCTCGGGAAACTCAATATATTGGTATGATTCATGCGGAAACAGGCAAAGCCTGTACCAAGCATGTACCCTAAATCAGACATGTTCTGCAAATACTTGCGTGACTAACACTTATATTCCAACCTATACAAATTATATTTTCCATAGTATAACTGGTTGCATAAACAATATATCATACTGGTATGACTCTCTGGGAAATCAGCAAGATGTTTACCAAAACTGCGGCTTGACTGGCAGGACATGCCAGAATGGTCAGTGCGTGGGGCAGGCCTATACTACCACCGCCATTCAGAGTACATACGCAAGACACTATAGGACAAAGTGCAGCCAAGACAATATATATTGGTATGATTCAAATGGATCAATTCAAGATATATACCAAAACTGTTCAGATAACAATTCTTGCACTCAGGATATCTGCAGGGAAGGTCAATGTCAGAATATATTAAAGTGCGACGGCTCAACTTGCGCTGCCGGGTCTGCAGACTATACAAGGTATTGTGGCAATGTTACTATAAGCTGCACAGTGATTAATCCCTTACAAACTCCAACTCAAGATAATATCCTTACAGCATCTTTGTCGGGTAGTGCATTTGCCAATTTACTTAGGAATTGGTTATTGTGGCTGCTGATAGCCTTAATACTGATAATTTTATTTATTATCATATTCAGAGGGCTTTCTTTTAGAAGGTAAAGAGTGCAGGATTCGAACTATCATCAGTAAAAAGCGAGGTCTCTGACCTCGCTTTTTTACAAAAGCGCCTTTTTTATGTATAATAAACTCGTTTTTAATTACCCATATTATCTATGAGCCCAAAAGCTCACAACGAGCCTAGCACAAGAGCAGTGACCTTTGAATTTATCTCATATAATTTTGATCCTTTGAAAAAAAGGGTTATTTTTAATTATAAAACAGAATTTTTAGGTAGAGAGCCCTTGTTTTTTACAGAAGCCATAATTTTACCTAAAATACCAGATACAAGCCTTTTGCCTAGCGGCCTTTTGAAGAAGTTTTTGGAGGGGTTGCATATCATATTAGGAATAAGCTACTACAAACTATATTGCCCGCCCGCCGCAGTTTTAGCGAGGGAGGGTGCGGCAAAAGTAAAACTGCCGTACAATTTATCAAAAAACGAGGCTGATTTTTGGAATAAAGTCTACAAAAACGGGCTCGGGGAGTTTTTTTATAAAAATAATTTAGACCCAAAAATTTCTCCACGATTCTCATATCAAAAAAACGTACGAAATTCGAAATTCGAAATTCCAAATTCGAAATTACGATGCCTTGTTGGCATTGGGGGAGGGAAGGACTCAATTATTACAGCGGAATTACTAAAAAAAAATAATTTTGAATTTAGCACTTTTTTTGTCCAAACAGGCATAAGATCAAACCTAATTGATAAGATAGCCAAGCTTCTAAATAAAAGAAACTTAACAGTAGTTAGAATTTTAGACCCAAAAGTTTTTAAACAACATCGATATTCTGGCCATATACCAATTTCAGCTATTTATGCTTTTTTGGGTTTATTTTCAGCAGTTTTATATGGGTATTCTTATTTTATTGTAGGAAATGAATACAGCAGCAATTTTGGGAACTTAAAGTATAAAGGGTTAGAAATCAACCACCAATGGTCAAAATCTTTTGATTTTGAGCGCCTTTTTCAAGATTACATAAAGAGCTTTATAAGCCCTGACCTATTCTATTTTTCATTGTTGAGACCCTTTTACGAAATAAGGATAGTAAAAATGTTTTCTAAGCTAGAAAAGTATTTCCCTTATTTTTCTAGCTGTAATCGTAACTTAGTTACCGCGGAACTACGCAGAAACTCACGCGGAACTACGCGGAAATTGTGGTGCTGCCAGTGCGCAAAATGTGTTTTTGTCTTTACATTATTGTCAGCCTTTTTAAAAAAGAAAGATTTAATTAAGATTTTCAAAAAAAATTTATATCAAGATAAAAACTTACTGCCCTTGTTTAAAGACATTCTGGGAAAAGGAAAGTCCAAACCTTTTGATTGTGTAGGTACTTTTCAGGAATCACAAACTGCAATCTGCTTGGCAAAAAACAGCTTTAAAGACGACTTTATTATCAAGGAATTATCAAAAAGAGTTCACCCAGTTAAATACCGCGAAGTGGTAACTTCGCCAAGGGCAAAATTATTTAACCGGGTAAAACTTTATCCAGAAGTTTTAAAAGCTCAAAAAGAGTCTTCTGTTCCAGAACAATTTAAGTTTTTAGGCATGCAAAGTGCCTTGATTTTAGGTTACGGTAATGAGGGAAAAATTACAGAAAAATACTTGAAAAAATATTACCCAGAAATGAAGATTGGTATAGCAGATAAAAAGCAGGGAAAGAATTATCTCAAAAATATAGGGGATTACGACATTGTAATAAAAACACCGGGCATACCAAAAGAAGGGTTACCAGCAAAAACCACAGCACCTAAAATAGGTGCTGTGCCAGCCACTAATTTTACTGCTCTGGTTCCCTATACAACAGCTACCAATATCTTTTTCTCAAAAGTGAAGGATAAAAATCTTATTATTGGCATTACCGGTAGCAAGGGTAAAAGCACTACGTCAGCATTGATTTATGAAATCATAAAAAAATCTGGGAGACGGGTTGAACTTTTGGGAAATATTGGTAAACCCATGCTAGAGCGTCTTTTAAGACCTGTTAATAAAAAAGTTATTTTTGTTTTAGAACTTTCCAGCTATCAATTAGATGATATAAAGTTTTCGCCCGGCATCGCTGTCTTAACAGGCTTGTTTGAAGAACACATGGATTACCATGGAAGTGTTAGTAAATACTTTAAGGCAAAGAAAAACATAATAAATTTCCAGAATAGAAACGAAGTCTTTATATACAACCAAAAAAGCAAGGAATCTAAAAAATGGCTTAAGAATTATAAAGGCAGGGCAATTCCTTTTGATGATACAATCAAATTTGAGACAGAACTTCTTGGAGAGCACAATAGAGAAAATATAAAAGCCGCAATTTCTGTTGCCAAAGTTTTAGGCATAACCAAAAAAGTCATAACAAAAGTGGTTAAAGATTTTAGAGGCCTGCCCCATAGACTGGAATTTATCGGAGAGTACAAGGGAATTAAGTTTTACGATGACGCAATTTCAACAATTCCAGAGTCAACCATAATGGCAATAAAATCAATAAAGAGCATTGATACTATTTTACTGGGCGGAGAAGATAGGGGATATGACTTTTCAGGTTTGGAAAAAACAATTAAAAAATATAAAATAAGAAATATAGTTTTATTTCCTAACAGTGGCAGAAGAATTCTGAAAAACCGTGTAAATTTTAACGTGCTTGAAACTTCTAAAATGGAGAAAGCCGTAAAATTTGCCTATAAAAATACTAAAAAGGGAAATGTGTGTTTGCTATCTTGCGCTTCTCCAAGCTATTCGTTATGGAAAAACTTTGAAGAAAAAGGGAATCAATTTAAGTATTACGTAAAGAAATTCAGCAAATAAAAGCGACTCCAATTACAAATAATATTACGAATAGTTATTAGTAAATTCGCGTGTCATTGGTAATTAGTGTCGCTGATTAATGAAAAGGCATATAAACTACTATTTTTTATTTATATCAATTATTTTGATAGTTTTTGGTATTTTATTTCTAGCTAACCTTTCAGCTCCCTCATCTCTGCAAACTTTCGGAAATACCAGCTACTACTTATTCCACCAATTTTACGCCCTTATTATTGGTTTATTTCTAGGGTTCTTAGCATTTAAAATTCCGCTAGAATTTATAAAAAAAATAATTCCAGTCATTTTTTTAATAAACCTAGTGCTTTTAGTTGCTGTCTTTTTGCCGTTTTGGGGCGTTAAATTCTGGGGAGCACAACGATGGATAAATATAGGAGGAAATATTTTTCAGCCATCAGAATTTTTAAAAATAACCTCTGTTTTATACCTTGCATCATGGCTCTCAAAAAAATTCAAGGACAACCAAAAAAAAGGCTTGTTTGTAAGAGTAAAAAGTAGTTATAATAATTTTATAAAATTTTTCTTACCGTTTTCTTTGCTGCTGGTAACGGTATCAGTAATTCTGTTTTTTCAAAAAGACCTTAGCACGTTGGCAATAGTGACAGCAGCCTTACTATCCGTATATTTTATTGCAGGCACGCCTTTGTGGCATACAATTTTAGCTGTTTTAGTCCAAATAGCCAGTGCTTCGGTCTTAATAAAAATTGAGCCGTACAGAGTCCAGCGTCTATTAGTTTTCTTAAATCCCGAGTCAGATCCTTTGGGCAAGGGGTTTCAATTGAGACAGTCTTTGCTGGCAATTGGCTCTGGAGGACTTTTTGGCAAGGGCTGGGGAATGTCAATGCAAAAATTTGGAATTCTGCCCCAGTCAATGGCAGACTCTGTTTTTGCAATATTAGGAGAGGAAACAGGGATTATTGGCTCTTCAATTTTAATAGCTTTATTCCTATTATTTTTTTGGCAAGGAACCAAAATAGCTAGAAAATCAGCTGATAAATTTTCTAAAATGGTAACTACTGGAATTATGACCTGGTTAATACTACAAGTTTTCATGAACATTTCCTCTTCTTTGGGAATATGGCCGTTGAGCGGAATACCATTGCCCTTTTTTAGCTACGGCGGCTCCCATTTAATTGCCGAGATGATTGGTGTTGGATTATTATTAAATATATCAAGAAACACTTAACAATTACAACATGCGTATTTTATTTACAGGCGGGGGAACGGGCGGACACATAATGCCCATAATTTCTGTAGCTAGAGAGTTAAATAAATTAAGTTCAAAAATCGAACTTCATTATATTGGTCCTAAAAGTAGTTTTAAGTTAACAGGACAAGAAAATTTTAAAAATCATTCGATTGCTGCAGGAAAAATGAGACGATATTTTGCTTGGCAGAACTTTATTGACTTACCATTTAAAATTCCGTTTAGCTTTCTGCAAAGCTTCTTTGCACTTTTGTTAATAAGACCCAAGTTAGTTTTTTCAAAGGGCGGCACTGGTTCTTTACCGGTAACTTACTGTGCAAGAATTCTGCGAATCCCTGTTTTTATGCACGAATCAGACGTAGCTCCCGGCTTATCAAATAAGATAACTTCAAGGTGGGCAAAGAAGATCTTTGTTGCATTTGAAAAAACAGAATATTTTGATCAGAGTAAGACAATTGTAGTTGGTAATCCCATAAGAAAGGAATTGCTGGGAGGGGACAAAGAAGAAGCGATAAAATTTTTTAATCTAACATCACAAAAGCCAATAATTTTAATTTCAGGAGGTTCTTCTGGGGCTACAGCTATAAATGAGTTTATTTTAGTAGTTTTGAATAAGCTTTTACAAAACTATGAGGTGATTCATGTTTCAGGACCAAGTAATTATAAAGCAGTAAATATTGAATCAAAGGCGATTTTAAGTAATAAGCCATTGGAAAAATATTATCATTTGTATGAATTCTTAAATCAAGTACAATTAAAAAACGCCTATACTATAGCTGATATTGTAGTTTCAAGAGCTGGAGCATCAAATATATTTGAAATTGCAGCTGTTGGAAAACCAGCAATACTAATTCCACTTCCATCTTCAGCTAGTAACCACCAGTTAAAGAACGCTTACCAGTACGCAAAATCTGGAGCAGCAATAGTAATAGAACAAGAAAGTTTGTCATTGAATTATTTTTTGGAGAAAATAGATAGCGTTATTTCAAAATCTGAAAAGATGAAAGAGGCCGCCCTTGGGTTTGCCAAACCAGACGCGGCAGAAAAAATCGCCAGCGAAATTTTAAATTTTAAGTTTTAAATTTTAAATCAATACTAAATAATAAAATGTTTTAAACATTTAAAATTTTAATTTCAATTAAAATTTAGAATTTAAATTTTAAAATTAAATAGATGCCAAAGAAACTTAAAGTTCAAACTAAAAAGATTCGGGTTCGTTTTCCGCCCTCTCCTACAGGTCCCTTGCATATAGGAGGGGCTAGAACCGCTTTGTTTAATTACCTCTTTGCCAAGCAAAACAAGGGAGATTTTATTTTACGAATTGAGGACACAGACAAAGAACGGTCTCGGCTTGAATGGGTACAAGAAATAATTGATGAACTAAAGTGGCTAGGAATTGAGTGGAACGAAGGCCCTGATATTGATGGAAAATTCGGGCCATATAAGCAATCACAAAGATTAGATATTTATGAAAAATATTTAGAAGGGCTTTTAACGGAAAACAAAGCTTATTACTGCATTTGCGCGCCAGAAGAACTGGAAGCTAGACGTCAAGAGCAGATGAGTAGGGGAGTAGTTCCGAAATATGATGGAAAATGCAGAGATAAAGGATATACAAGCGGGGTTATTAGATTTAGAATTTTAGAAAAAAAATTAAAATTTGATGATTTGGTTAGAGGACGTATTGAGTTTGATGCAGGGCTTCTTGGAGATATTGTTATTGCCAAAAACTTAGAAAATCCCTTATATCACTTTGCAGTTGTGGTGGATGATTATGAAATGGAAATTAGCCATGTCATCAGAGGAGAGGAGCATTTATCAAACACTCCACGCCAAATTTTATTGCAAGAGGCAATGGGATTTTACCAACCAATTTACGCTCACTTACCCTTAATATTAAATCCAGATAAATCTAAAATGTCAAAAAGGGCAGGGGATATGGCAGTATCTGACTACCATAAAAATGGCTATTTGCCAGAAGCTATAGTAAATTTCATGGCATTTTTGGGTTGGAATCCGGGCACTGAAAAGGAAATATTCTCTATGTCCGAACTTATAAAAGAATTTTCTTTGGGAAAAGTTCAGAAGGGGGGAGCAGTGTTTAATATACAAAGGCTAGATTATACCAATGGAGTCTATATAAGAGAAAAAACACCTGCCAAACTTTTAAAACTTTGTTTGCTATATTTACCAGAAGATCACAAAAACTTTTCAGAAAAAACATTGGAAAAGATCATTGAAGCAGTTAAGACAAGGATGAAAAAACTCTCTGATGTTACTGAACTTACAGATTTTTTCTTTAAAGAAAAATTAGAATATGATAAAAATTTATTAGCGTGGCAGACTATGGGGGATGGGGAAGTAAAAGAATCGTTAGAGAGGTCGTACCATACTTTTAAAACGTTTAAAAAATATATTACCAAAGACTTAGAAGGAGTTTTTTTTAAGGAAGCAGAAAATTTTAACAGAGAAAAGGGACATCCGATAGAAAATAGGGGATACCTTCTTTGGCCATTGAGAGTTGCACTATC
This sequence comes from Patescibacteria group bacterium, assembly GCA_038065835.1. Taxonomy (GTDB): domain Bacteria; phylum Patescibacteriota; class Minisyncoccia; order Minisyncoccales; family Staskawiczbacteraceae; genus VGLO01. Next base: position 10,044 of record JBBTQB010000065.1, read on the forward strand.
TGGTAAACAAGCAAGCACAGGACCCTTTGAGATAGCAGAAATTTTAGGGAAAGAGAAGACCTTGCAAAGAATCCAGTCAGCTATTGACAAAGTATAACTAAGTATGTTACAAATAGGTTGTGTGAATTTGACAATTCAATACCGCTAAAGAGTGCGGGACGGCACATGTGAGCCGAAATCCTAAGAAGGAGATTGCAATGAAATCTGCAGAGACAGTCACCGTCAAGCGTGCGTGGCTAGAGCGCATCCGTGGTAAACTGGATGATATCATGATCAATATCACCAATAACCACTGCGAGGTGCTTTTTCTCTACGATAAGATCGATGAGATTGATGATATGATCATAGAGGTACTTTGGCCCTAAAACGGCTAAAGTTAACAAAGGTTGTGGGTCATCCTAAACCCTCTTTTTTGTTTGTTCAATTCTTTTTTACACTTACTTCCATACTTTGAAGTATGGAAGTAAGTGTAAAACCTAAAAAAGAATTCGAGGTAAATAAATATATCCAGGTATGGTGTTATTGATAAAATAGAAACAAATGATATAGTGTGAATAGCCCTTAAAACTATACTAGGAGGCAGAGGCATGTTTGCTTTGCTCGTTTCTACCAATGACGGAAAAACATGGCGAATTATTGAATTTGCTGATAACAGAAATGATCTTGAAAAGAGTAAAAAGGAAGACCCTTTCCTGAGTGATAAAGAGAAGCTGCTTCACCAGACTTTTGGAGACCCGGCCGATATCAAGTACAAAATTGTAAAAGTGGAATCCAAGCAAGAAGATTAGTTCTTGTTTAAGGGATTTCGGCCTGTGCTAAGATTAATTATTGGCACAGGCTTTTTTGTTTGAGAAAATTTATGGTAAAATTAGTTAATTCATAAACCATGAATCATAAATTTGAAACAAAGAATAGGGTATTAATCATAAATATTTTGATAATTGCTGCGATATTAGCAGTGACGTTTTTAAGCCAAGCTTTTACTGGTGATAATGCAGTTGCCAGCTTAAAGAATAGCAATCCAATCAAAAAGGGAAGTGGCTACGCTTCGTTGGCTGATGCTTATTTAAATAATATAGACAATTCAGTTGGAGAAAATGCCTATAGCACACTTTCTGAATTCCAAAATAAGGCAGAAGCCGTTGGAGAAAATATAAAAAAGAGCGCCGCTGGGCAAGTTAATAATTTAAAAGAAAATTCTATTAGCTCAACTAAAAAATTTATTGCTGAAAAAGTGTTACAGGCATTGGGAGTATCGCCACAAGATATCATTGGGACTGAAAATTTACAATGCCCACAATAAATAAGAACAAGAGGGGAGGGTACTTAAAAGAAGAGGTGAACAATCAAAGGAATAATGCGATTCAAATCAAGAAAAACCAGAGCGCTTATTTTTTGGGAAAAATAAGTGCATTGCTCGAGCACTTAAATATTAAGTGCTCTAGTTTTCAAAAATTTCTGGCGCTAAAGTAGAGTAGATAAGGAATTAGGTGACAACGATGCGTAAAGAATGTTGACAAATCTATTGGTTAGACCTATTGTCAATATATAGTTTGTCGCAAAATGTAGGTAAAGCGACACATAATAAAAAAATAATAAAAATAATATTAAATAACTTCTTGAGATCTATTAAAGAATAATCTTTAAAATATTAGTCTCTAATGTGCCGCTTATGGAAAGATCAAACAAGTCAATTATAAAGCACATTCCTGATTTTTTGGATTATTGCGAGGTTGAAAAAGGTTTAAGAGAAAATACCCAAAAAAATTATCAGCGCTATTTAAATAAGTTTACCGGTTGGTTAAAATCACAGGAACTTGAGGGGTTGCTTCCCTATCAACTTAATCCAGAACACATCTGGAATTATAGATTATACCTATCTCGCCGCCAGAGTCCTTATACAGGCCATTCCCTTGAAAAAAGCACTCAAAACTACTATTTAATCGCTTTAAGGGCCTTTTTATCCTATTTTGTGGCAAAAGATATGGTTTCACTGCCTCCAGATAAAATAACCCTTCCAAAGGGCAATAAAAGCGAAAAAACCGTAAAATTCCTCAATTTAGAGCAAATAGACAGGCTTTTGGCAGCTGCCGAATCTAAGAACTACACTGGAATAAGGGATCGGGCAATTTTAGAAAGCTTATTTTCAACTGGCCTCAGGATAGCTGAATTAGTCGCCCTCAACACTGAACAATTTGCAAATATTAAAAACAAGAAAGACTTTGAAATTGGCATTATAGGTAAGGGCGGAAATCCTCGTACAGTATACTTTTCAGAAAGGGCCCTAGAATGGATTAAAAAGTATTTATCAATAAGAAACTCAAAGGAGAAGGCCTTATTTCTCAATTTTAGAGCCAAAGATAAATCTGGCGGAAGATTAACATCAAGATCAATTGAAAGAACAGTAAAAAAATATGCTGTGATGGCCGGTATTCCCATTTTCACAACTCCCCATACGCTTCGCCACTCATATGCCACAGATTTGCTTAATCAAGGAGTTGACTTGCGTACCATACAAGAGTTTCTAGGTCATAAAAATATTGCCACCACCCAGATATACACCCACGTGACAAATAAGCGTCTTCGCGATATACATCGTCAATTCCATAGTGGTAAAAACTTAAAGTCTTAGGTTCCCTATTTGTTGCTCTTGTTATATAACAAAACCCTGCTGGCAAATATTGCACTTAGTATACTGCCCTCGCCCATGGACTCCTCGCCTGTTTTTATTATGCGACAATATATATTGTCGCATAATAAAATATATTATAAAATCATTTTATGGCAGAAAAAGAAAATTCTAATATTCAATTTTTAATTAACCAAAGCAGCTGTTTTGATCTGCAATTTCGCAAAGATACAAGATATGAGCGGCCCAACTCTCCTACTTATTATAGATGGAAAGTACAATTTATAGTTACCGCTCCCAAAGGAAAATTATCATTAATTAAAAAGATCAGAAAAACTTTACGCTGCGGGAACATACATATTATAAAGAACCAGGCACGTTTTTCAGTGCAAAAAATAGACGATGTAGTAAAATTCGTAATTCCCTTTTTTAATAAAAACCACCTAGCAGGTAAAAAGAAGAAAGACTTTGAATTGTGGCAAAAAGCAGTTGAGATAATTTATCGTAATAAAGGAAAGTACATTGCTAAATGGGGAAAAAATGATTTGATTTCTTTAATAGAAATTCATAAATTAACTTCAAAATATAAAAATAGGCCTAGAAAATCAAAATGGGTGGAAAATGAAAAGTTAATGGTAAGAATTTAGTGGACCCTACCCACTATTCCTGCACTCTTTAAACTTAGTTAAAAGTTTATTTACCAAACCTCCTTTGACAGTCGCTAAACTCTTTTATAGCTAAATCAAGGTCTTCTTCTGTAAAATCTGGCCAAAGTTTTGGGGAGAAATATAGCTCTGCGTAAGCTGCTTGCCATAAAACAAAATTAGAAAGTCGCATTTCTCCTCCAGCTCTTATAACCAGGTCTGGGTCAGGCAAACCAGCTGTTGAAAGATAGCTTTCAAATAATGTTTCGTCTATTTTTTCTGAAGGAATTTTATCTTTAATAATTTTTTTAACAGCATTGATTATATCCCACTTGCCTCCATAACTCACAGCTAAATTCAATTGAAGGGTAGTATTGTTTTCAGTTGCCTTCTCAACCTTTTCAACCACCCTTTTTAATGAATCTGACAGTTTGTCTTTTTGCCCTATAATCTTTACCCTTGCTCCCTCTTTATTAAATTCATCAATCCCCTCTTGGAGGTATTTTTCAAATAACTTCATTAAAAAATCAACCTGGTCTTGAGGCCTTACCCAATTTTCACTTGAAAAACCAAATACAGTTACTATTTTTACCCCCCTATCTTTGCACCATCGTAAAAAATCATTAAATTTGTCTTTACCACTTAAATAGCCCTGTTGTATTGATAACTTTTTTTGCAAAGCCCAGCGACGGTTACCATCAGGAAATAATACGATGTGTTTTGGTATATTTTCCATAATAACTTAAACTTTACACTAAAACTTTGACAAAATCAATATTTTTTGATAGTATAAGGTTAATTGAAAATTCAAATCTCAAATCCCAAAATGACAATTTAAAATTCAAAATAGTCCCGCCAGCTGGCGGGACACCAAAATTTTGATTTTTGAACTTTAACTTTTGAATTTGAGCGAAGCGAATATGGCTACATCCAAATCAACAGGCTCATCAAGATTGGGCAGAGATTCACGATCACAAAGACTAGGAATTAAAATTTCCGGAGGTCAAGTTGCAAAAATAGGAATGATTATTGTAAGGCAAAGAGGTACAAAATACCTTCCCGGGAAAAATGTAAAAAGGGGCTCAGATGACACTATTTACGCATTAAAGCCAGGCGTCGTGCGTTTTTCAACTAAGCTTAAAAAATCATTTGATGGTTCTCAGAGACAAGCGAAGGTTGTCAATATAGACTCTTTTAAGTAATTTGGTTAAAGAGTGCAGGATTCGAACTATCATCAATTGAGCGAGCGAATTTTGAGGAAGA
>JBBTQB010000066.1:0-10833 GCA_038065835.1 Patescibacteria group bacterium
ATTATCTCATTTTTGAGATTCTCAATCTGATGATAGTTCGAATCCTGCACTCTAAAGCCCAGCGCCACTTTTTATAGTTGAAGTGTAGTGCTGGGCTTCTTTATTTTTTATAATAGAGGTAAAAATTCTTGGATGAAAAAAGGCGAACACGCTTGGGTATTCACCTTTGAAGTAAGATAACTTACCTCCTTCTTTTCTTTTTCCCAAATAGTTTTTCAAATCCCTTGTGAAAGGCGTAGAAAACAATTCGGAAAGGCAGTAGGATGAGCCAAACTGCCGCATTAGTTAACTTCTTGATTAGCCAATGGGCGTATTTGTTTGCCCACTCCGGTGACCTGCTAAAAGCTGTATTTCGTAATTCAAGGTATAAAAGTAGGAATGTGCTAGCTACCTAAAAATATAACAAATAGTAAAGTTTGTCAACTTGATTTTTCCCAAAATTTTGTATATTATAACATTATAAATCATGAACCCCGTTAGAAGTCCTAATCAGAAAGAATTTAATCACTAAATTCTTTCTGTCTGGATAAGCGGGGGTATAACCAATAACAAGAGTCTGTTTAAAGTAGAAATGAACTACCATAAAACGGACTTCTAACGGGGTGAATGGTGGTGGCGCAAATTTTACCAATAAAGCGCAAGATGCTATTTTGTCAGCCCAGTCACTGGCGCAAGAAAGAGGTCAGCAGCAAATAGATGCTCTGCACCTGCTTTTTGCTTTACTTTTGCAAGAAAATTCAGTTGTTTTAACTGTTCTCCAAAAGTTGGGAGTTGACCTTGATATTTTAAAAAAGAAGGTAGAATCTCAGATTTCAAAAATATTAACAATTCTAACGCCAACGGCTTTTGGTCAGTTTTATCTTACCCAGGATATGGCAAAGGTTTTAGACAGAGCAAGGCAGGAAGCAATGAAAATGCAAGATGAATTTATTTCAGTTGAACATTTATTCTTGGCATTGCTTGATACAAAGTCAATGGCAAAAGACGTTTTGGAAAAACAGAATTTTTTGGTGTCTGGAGCCAACTTGAGCGCCCAAAAATTAGATTACAATTCTGTATTGAAAAGTCTGTCTCAAATACGGGGAGGACAGAGAATTACAGATCCAGAACCAGAATCAAAATACCAAGTCATTGAGAAATATACTAGAAATCTTACTGACTTGGCAACACAAGGGAAAATTGACCCGATTATAGGAAGGGATAATGAAATAAGAAGGTTGATGCAAATAATTTCCCGCAGGACAAAAAACAACCCAGTGCTTATTGGAGAAGCGGGTGTGGGGAAAACAGCTATTGTTGAAGGGTTTGCCCAGAGGATTGCTAGAGGTAACGTGCCAGAATTCTTAAAGAATAAGGAGGTTATTTCTTTGGATTTAGGTGCAATAATTGCTGGCACCAAATACAGAGGAGAATTTGAAACAAGGATTAAGGCCCTATTAAAAGAAATAAGCCGAGCTTCAACTCGCTACGTTTTGTTTATTGATGAGCTTCACACCTTGGTAGGAGCTGGAGCTGCCGAAGGCGCAATTGACGCTTCTAATTTGTTGAAACCGGCTTTAGCAAGGGGAGAATTAAGAGCTGTTGGAGCTACAACCTTAAAAGAATACCAAAAATATATTGAAAAAGACTCTGCGCTTGAAAGAAGATTCCAGCCAATTTATGTGCAAGAACCCAATATTGAGGATGCCACAGCTGTTTTAAGAGGTATAAAAGAAAAATATGAAGTCCATCACGGAGTAAGAATAAAAGATTCAGCTATTAAGGCTGCTGTTGAATTAAGCTCTCGCTATATTGCAGACAGGTTCTTGCCAGATAAAGCAGTTGATTTAATGGATGAAGCTGCTTCCGCCCTAAGACTGGAAATTGAGTCTGAACCTCAAGAACTGGAAAAATATGAAGAAGAAATTACAAAGCTTGAAATTGAAAAACAAGCCCTTAAAAAAGAAAAAGATTCTGACAGGAGATTGAAAATTATTGCTAAAGAACTGGCTGAAATAAAAGAGAAATCAAGAGAAATTTCAGCCAAGTGGAAGGCTGAAAAAGAGTTGATTGATAAAATAAAAAAGATAAGAGAAGAGATCGACTCTTTATATTATCAGACGGAAATTGCCCAGAGGGAGGCAGACTTAGAAAAAGTAGCTGAGATAAAATATGGAAAAATTCCTCAATTAATAAAGGAACAAAAGCAAACCGAGCAAAAGCTTATAAAACTTCAAAAAGCACATCACTTCTTAAAAGAAGAAGTAACAGAAGAAGAGATTGCCAAGGTAGTTTCAAGATGGACTGGAATTCCAGTAACCCGGCTTATCACGGAAGAGGCCAAAAAATTAGAGACAATGGAGTCTATTCTAAACAGGCGTGTCGTTGGCCAGGAAGAGGCAATTTCTGCAATTTCACGAGCCATACGCAGGGCAAGGGTAGGAATTTCAGAAGAAAATAAACCATTAGGGTCATTCTTATTCTTAGGGCCAACGGGCGTTGGAAAGACAGAGACAGCAAGAGCTTTGGCAGAATTTTTGTTTGACGATGAAAAAGCAATGATAAGACTTGATATGTCAGAATATATGGAGCGCCATACCGTTTCAAAAATAATTGGTTCACCCCCAGGATACGTGGGATACGAGGAAGCAGGTCAGCTTACAGAAAAAGTAAAAAGAAGGCCGTATTCTGTAATTTTGCTTGATGAGATTGAAAAAGCGCACCCAGATGTCTTTAATATTTTACTTCAAATTTTTGAAGACGGCAGGCTTACCGACTCTAAAGGCAGAATGGTTTCATTTAAAAACACAATTATAATTATGACTTCAAATGTGGGGTCTGACTATATTAACAAAATGTCTTCAATTGGATTTACCACCAAAGAAGAAATTGCCCAAAGAGAATCAATAAAAGACAAAATGATGGATTCTTTGGAAGACCAGTTCCGCCCAGAATTCTTAAACCGAATTGATGAGATTGTCATATTCAACTACTTAAAATTAGCGGAAATCAAAAATATTGTTGACTTAGAAATGTCAAAAGTTGAAAAGAGATTAGCAGCAAAAGAAATCAGCATCAAGATTTCAGAAATAGCTAAAGAGCTTTTACTCAAAGAGGGTTTTGATGCCAATCTCGGTGCTCGCCCACTAAAAAGAGTAATCCAAAGATTAATTCTTGACCCTTTGTCTATTAAAATTGTTACGAGCGAAATTATAGCTGGCAGCCGAGTTTTAATTGACGCTAAAAACGGCAAAATCATCTTTGAAACTCCAAAACTTCTGCCAAAAATGCGCGAGCCAGAAAAACTTTCATCAAGAAAATAATAAATCTCACCAAAAAACGCCCGAGGGGCGTTTTTTGGTGAGATTTAATTTTACGGGAAATTTCCTAAGAATACTTTATACCCTATTTTACGCAATTGCGTAAAATAGGGTATAATTATAGCACGTAAAGATTAAAAATACTTATTAATCTATTAATTTGTATGAAGCTTCCAATAACAGATCAATTTCTTTGGGATATATATAATTTTATCGAAGATGCAAGTGATGTAGCTTACTTTGTCTTTCGAAGGAGGCGTACAATGAGAGACATTTTTCCAGAAAATCCTATCTTAAAAAAGTACAGTAAAATGGTAACAAGACATCAATTTAGCAAGCTTGTTTACCGTTTAAAAAGAAATAATTTAATAAAATCCAAAAACCTAAAAGGTAAAAAAGCTATTATGATAACCCCTGAAGGCATGGAGAGGGTATTAAGAATTAGTTTCAAAGTTGAAGATCAAAAGAGAAAAAAGAGAAACGATGGTAAATGGATAATGCTTATCTTTGATATCCCAAAAAGAGACAGTAGAAAAAGAGGGTTACTGCGAGCAATGCTTCGTGACCTGGGGTATAAAGTGTTTCAAAAGAGTGTTTGGGTTACGCCCTACGATGTATCTGATAGGACAGAAAAGTTTTTGCAATTTTACGCCTTGGATCAATATGTTAGACTATTGCTAGTAGAAAAAATGTAAAGTTTTTGTAAGTTATTGAATTAAAATATACCCTATTTTACGCAATTGCGTAAAATAGGGTATATTTTGGAAGGTTATCGGAAGATGATCAATAGAAATTTTGTAAAAAGTTATCCACATGTAAATGTGGTTTTTTGTTGGGATAAATTATACAATTCTTTAACGTGTCGCAATAAAAATTAACATAAAAGTTTAATTTATTTATGATAAAAAAACAAAAAATCTGGCTATGGATTTTCATAGCAATGTTCATTATTCCAGAGGTGTTATTTTCTTTTACACCGTTATCTATTTTATCTATCATGAATAACTTTTCAGAGACAAATGCTAAGCCCTTAATTTTTTATGTAGTTAATTCTCAACTTTTCACAGACAACCCCTCTTATTTGCTTATAATATTATTCATTGAATTGATTGGGGTTGTTGGATTATTGATAATAAGTATTAAATCTCGCAAAAAGTTCTTTACTATTATTTTTGGAATTATTTTAGTGTGGTTATGTTTCCTATTTTTTTTAGGTTATGTGTTTAGTACAATGAGATTGGGTTTATAGTAAATATGAGAAATAAAATAAAGATTTTTCTTACAACTATACTAAGTTTATGGGGAGTTGCAGGATTTTGTTATGCAAGTACAATATTTAAGGATGATTTTAATTCTTATACAATTGATTCTATTTTGGGAGGACAAGGTGAATGGATATCTTCTTCGGGCACAGTAATAGCGAGTAATCCAACAAAAGAAGGAGCTGCGGCCGTTAAAATGACACACTTTGTTGGCTCGGGAGAGAATGCCAAAAGATCGGGTACTCTACTTAACGATGGAAAAATTACAGTTTATTTAAGAAGACATATAGGAGGAACTACTAGTCCTCATTTTGATATATCACTCAAAGGGGGAACTATTGATAGGATAAAAGTAAAAACAGGAGGATTGGATTTTCGTTATTGGAACGGCTCAGACTTTGTTAATTTTGGTCCATTTTTTACGTCAGACACTTGGCATGCAGTGCAAATTCAATGGAGAAGCGTAGACCACAAAGCAAGGTATAATATTGGTGGAGGGACTTGGACGGAATGGGCGCCAGTTTCATCAGCTTGGTCTTCAGGAATAGATACAATTGATATAACTGGAACTGATGGAGTAATGTATTTTGACACCATACAGGAAGACCTTATTGGCCAAGAGAAAAATCCTGTTTTGATTGTACCCGGGTTAATGGGGACGGAAATAGAAAGTGGTGATGAATTACTTTGGATAGATTTAGGAAGGATGCTAACCGATATTGGCGATGACTTCATGGATAAGTTGTCTTTTAACACAAATCTTTCTCCAAGTGACCAATTAGCTTTCATTACAAATGTTATTAGATCAAAAACCTTGGGTCCAATAAAGTTCGATTATACAGACGGCCTTATCGACGAGTTTAGCAAACAAGGATATATAGAGAATGAAACGCTGTTTACTTTTCCGTATGACTGGCGGTATGGAATTTCGGGAAAATTTGAAGATGGAACAACGGCAGTTGACCTATTGGGACAAAAAATCAATGATATTGTAGAACAAACGGGAAGTGATAAAGTTGATGTTGTGGCACATAGCATGGGTGGACTATTGGTTAAAAAATATGTGATGGATAATCTGGCAAATCATCATATTAATAAAGCTGTTTTTGTGGGAGTGCCAAATACCGGAGCTCCGGCTGCCATTAAAACATTATTACAAGGAGATGATTTTGGTATTCCATGGCTTTCAGAGAATGAAATTAAAAAAATTGCAGAAAATATGCCAGTTGCCTATGACCTTCTACCAAGCCAAAAATATTACGATTTTAAGGGAAGTTTTGTAAAAGTTATTGATGAAAGAAATTTTTCACTATCTAACCCAGAAGTAACAGTTACTGATTTAGATTACAGCCAGTTCAAAAATTATATTACTTTAGACCATCAATTAAACTCTAATGGTCTAGCTGGCGCTGAAAGTATTCACATACAAAACTTTGATGATTTTGATTTGAGAACTGCCGGCGTTGATGTTTATGCTATAGATGGCTGCAGGGCAGCGACTGTCACAGATATAATAGAAAGAAAAAGTAAAAATATTTTAGGATTTGAAATTACAAATTATGATGTAAAATTTGGCACAGGAGACAGTACGGTTCCCCTAGAAAGCGCGACTAACTTACCGATTAATCAAAATAATAAATACTATGCCCTTGTTTCTAACCACAGCAGGATGTTGAGTCAGAGCGGAATTCGCCAGCAGATAACCAATCTTTTATCAGGTAGCAATCTCAGTGTAAGCGGAGATATAATTACTCAAAATGTAGAAGAATGTAAACTTAATGGTAATTTAATTTCTGTCTTTAGTCCTATTAATATTAGTGTTTTAGATCAAAGTGGTAATTATCTAGGATTGGCTGAAGATGGAAGCATTACCAATCAAATTCCTAATGCCGCGCTTGAAATTTTGGGCGAACATAAGTTTTTATATTTGCCGACAAATAATAATCAAACTTATGAAATCAACATAAATGGAACTAGGGAGGGTAGTTTTACAATTAAAAATCAGGAGATTATCAATGGCCAAGTAGCAGAAACCGAAGTTTTTAGCAATCTACCCGTTACAAATGAGTTAACCGGGCAGATAAATTTAGGAGACTCAACAACACTTATTATTCAACAAAATTCAACAGATGAGCCGAAAACTATTTTACCATCATCTGTGGTTGACGCTAACCAGTCTCAAGATTTATTACCTCCGATTTCAAACATTGAAATATTAGGAACAACAGGCCAGTCAACTTTTTACAGAAGTGATGTTAGTGTGAATATAAAAGCAGTTGACCAGATTTCTGGGGTTTTAAATCTACGCTATAAAGTTGATGGTTCAAGTTACAATACCGCAGATGGTAATGAAGCAACCATTGATTTGTTAAAAGAAGGTATGCATACCATTTCATTTTTTGCGACGGATAGGGCGGGAAACAACGAACCACAAAAGATACTGAATTTTACCATAGACAAAACTCCACCAGAAGCTATCATTGAATTTGATCCAGTTGTAAAAGATTTAAAGATTATAGGTACGGATAACATTTCAAGTAGTGATTCTATTGTAATTAACGATAAGGATGATGTAATTTTGCTTAGTGATCTGGCAGGTAACACGACTGAAATATATTTAAAAGAAAAAAACAAAGAAAAATCAATGTCTGCTGAAGTTAAGTTACTCAAATACAACGGGACTTCAGTTGATATTAGTAAAAACCAAATGAAATTTTCTTTGTCGTACGATAAAAATCAAAATCTTAAAAAGCTTTTCCAGACAGTCAAATCAAAAAAAGATTATTCAATCCAGGCAGTTTACAATGGCACTCAAACAAAAATTTCAGGAAAAGACTCTTTAGGTACAATTTCAGAAACTATAAATGGGTTGCAAATAATAAAAGTTTCAACTAAAAAAGGTGATTTAATGTGGAGCTATTAGTGGAGCTATTAAATGAATAAATTAGCGATTATAATTTTAGTGGTTATATTTTTAGTAATCGTCTCAGGTATTTTTGCCTATTTTTTATTTCAAGAAAGAGAAGTTTCTATTATGCAGTTTTCAATGGAAGAGGAGATAAAAACAAAGTTGGCCGATTTTTCTGAAGTTAACCAAGAGTTTGATTTTTTAGCGCAAATTCCCATTGAGTTCGAGGCAGAATATATGCCACAGTTAAGTGCAATAAATGTATATAATCCAAGCTCGTCAGAAAACAACAACATTGAAAAATCTCAGCTTTATATTACCTATTTTAAGGCCAACAATTTTTTAACTTTAAGAACAGTGGATATTACAAGGGCCGATAAAATAAGTGTAAATGGAAGAGACGCAATTTTATACGAAATTACAAAGAAATTAGAGGTACCAGGTTTTTTAGGCCAGCCCAAATGGAGGAATTTTATCCATAAAGCGCTTGATATAAGGGTTTCAAACAGCAATCCAAGCATATTTTATTCTTTTGCTTATCGCCCAAGCTTATCGGAAAAGATGTTTAATGATTTTATTAATTCTATAGAGTTTAAATGAGCTCTTCAATAGGAAACAAGAAATAGTTTTGGTTGTTTAGATTAGATATTTAAATTAATTTTTCTATTCTGACGCCGATTAGGCGAATGGGCTTTCTTTTAGGGTTAGATCTCTTATCTAAAAAGGGGAGTAACAGTTTTAAAATTTCTAGTTCAAACTTCTTTTTGTTGCTTTTGTCTATCGCCATTTTAAAGCTTTTGGAACTGGTCTTTGTTTCAAAATCAAAAAAGCGCGCGGTAATGGTTATAGTGCCAAATGTGGTAAAAGCGCTTCGCTCAAAGCTTTTAAAAACGCTATCGGAAAGCCTTTTTAAGGCACTGTGAATAAATATGGGCTCTAAAGTATTTTTACTAAAAGTGGTTTGCTCTCCAATAGATTTTACTTGGTGGTATTCTAAAACAGGGCTATCGTCAATGCCACGAGCTTTGTAGTATATGCTCTCTCCGTTTTTGCCTAATACTTCTTTTAACTCTTCTTTGGAAAATTTAATCAAATCCCCAATTTTATTAATACCTTTTTTATTTAAAAATTCTCCGGTTTTGGGACCAATACCAGGAAGCTCTCTTATACTCAAAGGATTCAAAAAATTTTTAACATCTAAATCTCTAACTAAAAATATTCCATCTGGTTTCTTTATGCCAGCTGCAATTTTAGAAACAAGCTTATTGGGGCCAATTCCTATGGAACAGGTAATTTTTTCTTTTTCTTTTATTTCTTGCTTGATTTTTTGACAAACATCCTCTACTGCCCTGAAAGAACTAGTAAAGCTTAAATCAAAATAAAACTCATCAATGCTTGCCTGTTCTACGTTATTTGAATACTTTTTTATGGTTTGTAAAACACTTTTTGAAACTTTACCGTATAAGCTAAAATCAACTGGTAAAAAAATGACTTCTTCTTTACTCTGCTTTTTGGCTTCTTGTGATAGTCTCCAGGCAATTGAAATTGGCATAGCAGATTTTATGCCATATACTCTTGCTTTATAGTTTGCCGTGGAAACCACACCTCTGCCTTTTCCGTCGTTGGGGTCCGATCCAACTACAATGGGTTTTCCCTTGAATGAAGGGGTCGTAACCTCTTCAACCGAAGCAAAAAAAGCATCCATATCAAGATGTGCTATTATCCTGTTCATTTTATGTCTACTAAATTCTATCATAAAATCGCTTTTCTTGGCACGTGTTATTTTTTGACTTACATGTGCCTTTTTGTTAAAATTACAAAATTATGGAAGAAAATTTTATGAAAATAATCAATGCAACTTATAAGTTGTTGGATTTTTTTCCAGATAACGAACCACTAAAATATAAAGCAAAAGAAAAAGCGCTAAAAATACTGGAAAACTTATCCCTGATTTCAGATGCATCTGGCTGGGCTTCTTTACAGAAAGAAAAGGCGAGGGCTGAACTATTAGACGACATTGAAGTATTAAAAAATTATCTGCAACTTGGAAAATATCAGGGATGGGTTGGGGGGATTAATTTTTTAATACTTTTAAAAGAATACGATAAGATTAAAAGTCAAATTACCCCCCAAAAATACAACATCGGGGATAAATTAGTAATTGCCCAAAGAGCGGAACCAGCAAAATTAGGCCCTTCTCTACAAGCAGGAAGTAAGCCACCTTTAATTTCTGAGCAATTACTGAAAAACAATAAGTCAAAAGAAATTCTGCTAAAAACAATATATTTACAATCCTCAGGGGTAGGGGCCGATGAAAAACAGGATAAAACCTCGGAAAGGCAGAAAAAAATACTGAGTATAATAAGTAGCATGGGTAGAGCTCAGGTTTCGGACATTATCAAGGAAGTTTCAAACGTGACTAAGAGAACTATAAGAAGAGACTTAGATGAATTACTAAAAAAGTCCAAAATAATTAGGAGCGGTGAGTGGAATAAAGTCTCATATCAAATGAACTGATCAAATAAACTGAAGTAGTAAGTAGGACATAAGTAATGTCCTATCTGTTTGGTTTTCCCGTAGGACATAGATGTATTAGAGTAAAAGTATGTCCTATTTTTAAAAAAAGACTTGATTCTGTCCTACGTTTAGTATATAATATTAAACTCATTGCGTAATATACAGATCATATATCCAGCGCTCGTTCGGCAAAAGAGAAATGTGTTTTTCTTCTGCCTCGCTCGCTCGGATATAAGACTTCTACTGCAAAGAATCTTATTACGCAATGAGTTTATTGCTTTGTAAAATGAATAGTCCCAGTGAACAATTTAGTCTTATTTACGACCAATATGTTGAGAAAATATATAGGTTTGTTTATCTCAAGGTAAATTCACAAGAAATAGCTCAGGATATAACCTCTAAAGTTTTTTTAAACGGTTGGGGGTCATACCAGAAAGGACCGGAAAACATTAAAAATACCGGGGCATTTTTATACCAGATTGCTAGGAATATGGTTACGGACCATTATAGGGAAAAAAGTAAGACAAAGATGGTTTCTACTGATTTTATTGGGCAGATAGCAGATAATAGAACAAATTTGCACGAAAGAGCCGTTTTAGGTTCAGATGTTGAGATGGTAAGATCAGCTATGCAGAATTTAAAGAAAGGTTATCAAGATGTCCTAATATGGTACTATTTAGAGGATATGCCGATTGAGGAGATTTGTGGAATTTTAAATAAAAGTAATGGAGCAGTAAGGATTATGATACATAGAGGGTTAAATGCCTTAAAAGGTGAGTTAAGAGAGCAAGTATAAGAGTGCAGGATTCGAACTATCATCAGATTGAGAATCTCAAAAATGAGATAA
>JBBTQB010000067.1:0-16596 GCA_038065835.1 Patescibacteria group bacterium
GATGCCTCAGGCATCGCTTCGCTCCTCAAGCCTTGAATCTTCCTCAAAATTCGCTCGCTCAATTGATGATAGTTCGAATCCTGCACTCTTATGCGAATTTGCGTATTCGCCCGCCTGCAATGCTTTGCCCGCCACCAAGACTGCTAGGCTGTCGGGCTGGCATAGCAAAGCGGGCAGGTAGATTAGCATTATTCGCAGCGTATTCGTGTCTTAACTATGAAATTTACCCACCTCCACCCCATTAGAAATTACGCTGCGAGCCCTCGCTATTTCTAACGGGGCAAGCACCCACTCTTATGTCTAAGTTCACTCACTTACACACCCATAGCCATTATTCGTTACTGGACGGATTACCAAAAATTCCAGAGCTTTTGGATTACGTTAAAGAATTAGGAATGGATTCTGTAGCTTTGACTGACCATGGAGTGCTTTATGGAGCCGTAGAATTTTATAAAGAGGCAAAAGCAAGAGGAATAAAACCGATCATAGGCCTAGAGGCTTATGTTGCATATGAAAGCAGATTAGACAAGCGCCCCAACATAGACTCAAAAAGCTACCATATGATTTTGTTGGCAAGGAATGAGCAGGGATACAAAAATTTAGTAAAGCTTACCACGGCTGCGCATTTAGAAGGATTTTACTATAAGCCTCGTATTGACGAAGAAATTTTGGAAAAATATGCAGCAGGTCTTATTGGCACATCAGCTTGTTTAAATGGAAAAATTCCAAGACTACTTTTAGCAAACAAAACTGACGAAGCCGAAACATTGGCAAAAAAATATGAGAATTGGTTTGGTAAGGGAAACTTTTATTTAGAACTTCAATACCACAAAAATATTCCAGAACAGCAAACGTTGAACAAAAAATTAATTGAGCTTTCAAAAAAAACTGACATACCGTTAATCGCCACAAATGACATACACTATTTAAGACCTGAAGACGCTGAAGCTCAGGATATTTTAATGTTAATCAACACGGGATCTGACCCAAACGATTCTGAAAGACTATCTTTAAAAGCAGATGATTTTTCAATGTTGAGCCCCGAAAGAATGCAAGAGCTTTTCAGCGATTGCCCAGAGGCCATTGAAAATACGCAAAAAATTACAGAGTCATGCAATTTTGAGTTTGATCTTGGAAAAGTCCAGCTGCCTAACTTTCAAGTTCCAAACGGTAAAACTCCAGAAGAATATTTAACTCAACTCTGCAATGAAGGCTTAAAAAAAAGATTTTCCGCCCAAGGCGGATCTCCACCAAAGGCGAATGTGCCTTCGGAGCACACCTCTGGCGGAGGCGAGTATATTACGCCAGAAATAAAAGAAAGAATGAACTATGAGCTATCGGTAATAAACAAAACTGGGTTTGCTCCATATATCTTAATAGTTCAGGATTTTGTCAACTGGGCAAAGCAAAACAGGATAGTTGTTGGGCCGGGCAGAGGGTCAGCAGGGGGGTCATTGGTCTGTTATGTAACCAACATTACAAATGTTAATCCCCTGCAATATGACCTGCTTTTTGAGAGATTTTTAAACCCTGAAAGAATTGCCATGCCAGATATTGACATTGACTTTACTGACAGGAGAAGAGATGAAGTCATAAAATACGTAGCAGAAAAATATGGCAAAGACCACGTGGCCCAGATTATCACCTTTGGAACAATGGCCGCCCGCGCTGTAGTCCGTGATGTTGGTAGGGCGCTTGGGTATACTTATAGCTACTGCGATACTCTGGCAAAAATGATTCCCTTTGGGTTGGATTTATCTGAAACTTTAGAAAAAGTCAGTGAAGTTAGAGATTCTTATAAGAATGATCCGCAGGCAAAAAAATTGATTGATTTAGGGTTAAAATTAGAGGGGGTGGCGCGTCATGCTTCAACTCATGCCTGCGGAGTAGTCATTTCTGAAAAACCACTGACAGACTCCGTGCCACTTCAACACCCAACTCAAGACGATGTGAATATTGTTACCCAATATGAAATGCACTCCATTGAAGACCTAGGACTTTTAAAGATGGATTTTTTGGGACTAAAGAATTTAACAATCATTGAAGATACACTAGCCAGAATTTTTGTTATAAGAAACAAAAAAATTGATATTGAAAACATTTCTTTTGATGACACAAAAACTTTTAAACTCCTACAAAACGCTTTAACAACAAGCATATTTCAATTGGAGTCAAGCGGAATGCAAAGATATTTAAAGGATTTAAAACCGACTGAATTTGAAGATATCGTAGCAATGGTTGCTCTATACCGTCCAGGGCCAATGCAATTTATACCCGATTATATTGAAAGAAAGCACGGACAGCAAAAAATAGAATACATACATCCAAAACTAGAACCCATTTTAAAAAATACTCAGGGGATAATGATCTATCAGGAGCAGCTTATGAAAGTAGCTCAAGATATTGCTGGATTTACGCTCGGAGAAGCTGATGTATTGAGAAAGGCGGTTGGCAAAAAAATAAAATTATTGCTTGATGCTCAAGAAGAAAAGTTTATTGAAGGATGCGTTAAACAGGGTACAAGCAAGAAAATTGCCGAAGAATTGTGGCAGTGGATTCTACCATTCGCTGCCTATGGCTTCAATCGAAGTCATAGTTCAGCTTACGCTATGATTGCTTACCAAACAGCTTATTTGAAAGCTCACTACCCTGTTGAGTTTATGGCCTCGGTTTTGACTTCTGAAAAAGCTGATGTTGAAAGAATCGCCCTTTTAATTGAAGAGTGTAAAAAAATGGATATTGAAGTTTTACCTCCTAATATTAATGAATCACTTAAAAACTTTACCGTGGTTCCAGGGAAGAATTCACCCCCCACTGATTTTGATGCTAAAAGCAAATTTCACTCTACCGAACCTAGTACTTCAAAATCAGTGGGGGGTAAGATTCGTTTCGGCCTTTTAGCAATTAAAAATGTTGGAGAAAACATTATTGAGGCAATTGTTAATGAAAGGAAAAAGTCAGGGGAGTTTAAATCAATCGGTGATTTTATAAACCGCGTACAATCAAAAGATTTAAATAAAAAATCAATGGAGGCATTGATAAAGTCAGGAGCTTTTGACGCATTTGCTGAAAGAAACCAGCTCCTGCATAATTTAGAGAGGTTATTAGAAATCGCCAGGGAAAACCAAAAAAATAAATCAAATGGACAAATTGGCTTATTTCAATCAGCCACAGCAAAAGCAAATAATGATATAAGACTGGAGCCTGCTCTACCTGCAAAACTCTTAGAAAAGCTTACTTGGGAAAAAGAGCTTTTGGGACTTTATGTAAGCTCACATCCATTAAGCGGTTTTAAGAAACTTTTTGAATCAAAGTGTTTTGCCATTTCAAAAATTGACAACTCAATGGTTAATAAAAAAATTATCCTTGGAGGTCTTATTAACAAAGTTAAAAAAATAATTACCAGGTCTGGTAAGCCAATGCTTTTCATAAAATTTGAAGATTTGACTGCCAAAACAGAAATAGTTGTCTTTCCTAATTTATTAGATAGAAATCCAGACGCTTTACAAGAAAATAAAGTGGTTTTTATCTCCGGCCGCGTAGATAATCGTAACGGCGAGATCAAAATAGTTGCAGATGATGTACAGGAAATATTGGTACCAGAAGAGAGTTAACCCCGTCACCAATTCCAACGATAGTTTTTGAAATATAAAGTCTATTAAGCGAAGCGACTACGCTGCGCCACGCTCCGTCTGTCTCTGAAGTAATACAAATGTTACCGGCAAATTGGTGAGGGGTTATTTTGTTTTCTGTTTATTCTTTTTATTGAAAGCAAAATAAAAAGCCTCGGTCCTCGAACTAAGGCTTATAGGTTGTCTACACAAAGAACTAACCCTGATGTTTGGTGGCTGCTAGTTTCCGATGTTTTTCTTCTTCTAGGAGTTTCCGTCTCCTATATGTCCTAAAGAAATGAGCGGAGAACAAGAAAGAAACAACAGCAGCTAGCAAGAAATGAACAGAGATTGGTCCGAATCTTTGTGTGCTTACAAAGTCCCACACGCAAAGACTCAATAGCACAAATCCAGCAATGATTCCTAATATAGAGTAACTCAGCAACTCCATATTGAGGGACTTTTGCTGGCGATCTAAATTGACATTACTCATCAGTCACCTCCTTTTTGAGAAATTAAATTCTCATAAGAACCGTGATACGAGAAAAACAACAATCCATCCGAAGATGAATAGCCCAGGCAAAGACATTCTGAGAACTATCATCGGGAAAAGAAAGGGTTCGTGAGTTTCTTCCCAATCTATCCCTGTAAACACCCGATACACAATCAAGGGACTGTCTTCCGGCGGCTCCATCAGTGCTAGCCGGTCGTGCCAGTAAAACATCATTTCCCTTGATCGGAAATTGATTTCTGCCCAAGTACAAGACAATACAAAACCAATGATCGCCACATTGGCATATGCGAGCTTGGTGAATAATGCCATATTGGCGTCTTTATCTAAAATATCGGCTGCAAATTGGTAAAGATTATTCAACGATGCCCTCTGGCATCGCCTCATAATCTTTACCAATTTTCGCTGTGATATTTTAAACAAATCCATCCAAAGAGCATTATTCACCAAGCTCTATGCTATCTGTGTTGGATTTGTAACCAACAATGGGATAGCTGCCAGGTTAATGATGGTGATCAGTTGATTTCTTTGCCAAAATAGGTTCATTTCCGTATTTCGGCACATGCAGATTCCCGTATACATTACTTTCTGTTCATCGGTCATGAGATCCTCGCTTTCTTAACAGAATTTAGGTTGCAGGAGCTAAATGATTTATAACAAGATATTCAAATAAAGTCAAAACTTAGCCGGCCGCGTTGACAACCGCAACGGTGAAATTAAAATTGTTGCTGATGATGTCCAGGAAATCCTTGTCCCTGAAGAATCTTAATTTATTAGTACTTTGTCTCCAACTTTAAGGTTTATTTCTTTTACTAATCCCCCATTTACTTCCAAAACATATTCTGCCGATTGCTTTGGATCAATTGGGTCGCAAATCTCGTTGCTTTGCCCGTCCGTAGCCTTTGGCGAAGGAGGGCATGGTTGCGCATTTTCTGCAATAAAAGCAATTTCTTTATTTTGGTTTATCCAAATTATGTCTAAAGGAATTAAGGTGTTTTTCATCCAAAATGGATAATTTGCCTCTTTTTTAAAAACAAACAGCATCCCTCTTTCTTTTTCTAAATTTTCGCGAAACATTAATCCCCTTTCTTGTTTCTCTGGAGTATCTGCAACTTCAACTTGAAGACAACCTTCTCGAAAGCATACTTTTGATATGGTATTTTCTTTTGGAAAAAATATTAGCAACAAAAACAAACAAACCAAAACAATTGTTTCTAAAATAATAACCTTAACAATTTTACTCATATAATCATTATAGTCGTTAATAGAAAAATTTAAAATTTTTGTATGAGAAAAGCCGATGAGCTATTTCTCTTTGGGTTATTTTCGGATCACTTGTGAGGTGGTCTTTAAATAACCTGCATCGAACTATCTCATCGGCTTGTTATGTGAAAAAGGGAGGGGTGGGGTTTATTACACCGTGGACGTGGTTTTAGCTGTTCCAAACTGGCAGGATCTTGAAGAATATTGATCCTCGTTTGGCAACCGGGCACAACAACGGCCCTTGAGCCTCAACGAACAGAGTTACGTTGCAGTCTGGGCATCTACGAGGATCCCAGAAAATCGCTGCAATACAAATCTTTGGCGGCTTCCTATTCGGCTCTCGCGAGTAGCCGTAGGTCACATATTCACCAATGATTATTCTCTGTAAACCTTCCGCTGATTCCTAAAATTCGGTACCCACCTCCTCCTATCAAAGAGCAAAGTTCTCCGAGGCGAAGCGTCCTTCGCCTCGGAGCCGACTGTTCTGGTTCGCTTAGCATATGCGTAGGCCGCAGCTTCGCTATCCCTGTGAACCCTCCGGAGACCTAGCTGTCAATATTCGGCAGGCATTTGGCCCACCAAGACCAAGGTATCCGCTAGGCGACCACCTCGATCTTAATGGTGCCATTATAGCATACCCATAAACCTTGTCAAGTCTTTCCGCTATTTAGCTAAAATGATAACATGATTAAATAAAAATAACACATATGGAACAAGTAGAAAAAATAAGGCACTCGTTGGCGCATTTACTAGCAGCAGCTGTAATGGAGTTTTGGCCTAAAACAAAGCTAGCCATTGGACCCACTATTGAAAACGGCTTTTACTACGACATTGACTTTTCAAAGGTAGAAGCTTCCCGACGCCCGACGTCGGGGGATTTTAAAAGGATTGAAAGCAGGATGAAAGAGCTTATTAAAGAAAATCAAAAGTTTATTGGTAAAAAAGTTTCAAAAGCTGCAGCAAAAAAATTATTTAAGAACTCTCCATATAAGTTAGAAATTATAAAAGAATTACCGGGTAAAACTGTGGGAATTTATCAAAACGGAAATTTCTTGGATTTATGCAAGGGTGGACACGTGGAAAGTACAAAAGAAATTAACCCAAATGCATTTAAACTGACCAAAATTGCCGGCGCTTATTGGCGAGGAGATGAAAAAAATAAAATGCTTACCCGCATTTATGGAGTGGCTTTTGAAACAGAAAAAGAGCTAAAGGATTATTTAAAAACACAAGAGGAAGCCGAAAAACGCGACCATAAAATACTTGGGCCTCAGCTTGAGCTATTTATGTTCCACCCCACTGCCCCAGGAATGCCTTATTGGTTACCCAAGGGTGTTATTGTACTTAACGAATTAATTTCATTTTGGCGAGAAGAACATAAGAATGATTACAGAGAAATAATTTCTCCAATTCTTAATAAAAAAGAACTTTATATAATTTCTGGACATTATAAGCACTATTGGGAAGAAATGTTTGTAGTAAAAACCCCAGGAAAAGAGGAATATGGTGTAAAAGCCATGAATTGCCCAAATGCTATGATAGTATTTGGTTCAAAATTACGAAGCTATAGAGATTTGCCATTAAGGTTTTCGGACACAGACCCGCTTCATAGATATGAACGCTCTGGGGTTCTTAATGCTCTTCTAAGAACGCGCCAATTCAGGCAAGATGATGCCCACTGTTTTATAACAGAAGAGCAAATAGAAAGTGAATATGAAAATATCTTTAAAATTGTTAAAAAATTTTACTCTATCTTTGATATAAAGTACGAATATCGTTTAGGCACCAGACCAGATGGGTTCCTTGGAGATAAGAAAACTTGGGATGCAGCTGAAAACACATTAAGAAAAATTTTAAAAGAAAGTAAAATAACATATAAAGAAAATCCTAAAGATGGTGCATTTTACGGACCAAAGGTAGATATTGTGGTAAAAGACTCAATTGGTCGTCCTTGGCAAATGGGTACAATTCAATTAGATTTTCAACAACCACACCAGTTTAAATTAGAATATACAGACATTAATGGTCAAAAAAAGACTCCTGTAGTAATCCATCGTGTAATTTACGGCTCACTTGAAAGATTTATTGGATTTTTAATAGAACACTATGTTGGAGCTTTTCCTGTTTGGTTGTCCCCTGTTCAGGTTGCTATAATTCCAATTTCAGATAAGCATATTAGTTACGCAAAAGGAGTAAAGGACAAATTAATCGAAGCAAGAATAAGACCTGAATTAATAGATAAAAACGAAACTTTGGGTAAGAAAATTCGCGGAGCTGAAATACAAAAAATCCCATACCTTTTAATTGTTGGTGATAAAGAAATTCAGGCACAATTAGTAAGTGTAAGACAAAGAGGTAAGGGAGATTTAGGACAAATGAAATTAGAAGAGTTTGTTGAGAAAATAAGAGAAGAGATAAGTAAAAAAAGATAATTCAAATTGCAAATCTCAAATCTCAAAATGATAGTGTAAAATGCAAAATAATCGCGCGCAGCGCGATACCTATATTTTTACTTTTGCACTTTGACTTTTGAACTTGAGCGAATTGATATGAGCGATCTATCCCAATCAACAAAAGACCTTATATCAAAATATGAACTATGGCATAAGTCTTTAAAACCCAAGGAAGGAGCTTCGGTCATACATGTTGACGAGGTTGCCTCAAGGGTCGCTGCTTTTTATGAGCAAATTAGAACAATAATTGATTGGAAAGAAGAACATCTGATGAGAAGAGCGGCAATAATAAGAAAGATTAAAAGAAGATTTTTGGATTTAGAGTTAAGTGATTTTGCTGTTGAAAATATTTCAGAGCCATTAGTTTTGGAATTAATAAGGGGAGGATATTTTCCAAATGATAAAATAGAAGAGTCAAAAATCAGAGATATTCAAGCGATAATCGAAAAGTACGTTTTCATATTGAAAAATAATCCAGAATACAAGAAAGGTAAGGCAGGAATGCAATTTTATACAAAGCTTCTAGAAATTGCTGCTTGTGAAATTGAGGAGACTTTAGCACCCTCGGCAAAAGAAATAGCATTGATTGATTTTATGTTTTCTCACATGATAATCCGCATAAAGGTTAATGAAGATGTTTACAAAGATAATTTGTTGAAAAAAGAAGACCAGAATATTCAAATTTATATTGGGGTACAAAAAGCCCTTTTTAAATTAGACAATCCCATTATCAGCTACAACATTTTGAGGTATAAATATCCTTATTGGGACAATCCGTCACAAGAGGAACTTTTAAAAATATCACAAAATATTCACAAAATCCTAAAAAGTGTTGAAGCACAATTAGAGCATCCATTGCAAAAAAGATTTTATACTATATGTGAAAGATATGATACTCCATATCTACTGCTAGGAGATATTTTATCTGCAGATACTACTAGTAAAACAATTCAGGAAGTCTATCAGCCTCAGTTGTTAGAAAATTTAATAAAAAATGCCTATATTTCAAGATTAGAAAATGTAAAAATAAAAATTAAAAGAGCTGCTATATATTCAGTAACATCAATATTCGTAACTAAAATTTTATCTCTTATAATACTGGAGTTGATATTGGCAAGGATACTTAATGAAGAATTAAACCTTATTATTTTAGTAGCAGATGTGCTTGTACCAACCTTGTTTATGGTATTTTTGGTAGCTACAGTAAAATTACCTTCTAATAAAAATATTAGCGTAGCAGTTATGGAAACAATGAAGATTGTCTACCAAAGAGAAAAACAAGATACTTATGAATTGAAAGTTCCTAAGATAAAAAGTGTTGCGGTAAGATCTGTTCTTTCTTTAATTTATTTAGTGGGAGCCGTTGTTTCTTTTGGGCTTATATATTGGATCTTTAACTACTTTAATTTTCCCATTAGTTCCATTGTTATAAATATTATATTTATTGCTTTGATTTTGTTTGCGGGAAAGGCAATACAAAGAAGAGCCCACGAGCTAAATATAGAGGAAGAACGTGAAGGGTTTCTAGGGTTTATATCAGATGTACTACTCTTACCAATTACTGAATTAGGACGATGGATGTCTAACACTTGGAAGCAATATAATGCAATTGCAGCATTTTTTTCTGCGCTAATTGATATGCCATTTTCAACCTTTGTGGAGTTTATTGAGAGGTGGCGATACTTCATTAAGGAAAGGAAGGAAGAAATACAGTGAAGTCACTGAGGCAGATCGCAATCTCTCTTCCCGCCTTACGGCGGGCGTCTCCGCTTCGCGGGACTACCGAAATTGCTCTTTCAAAACCCACAGACGGGAGTTTTTGCTTCGCAAAAGACTCTCGCGTCTCGCCGGTTTTGAATAATTTCCTATACGGGGAAACCGAAGTTTCCCCGACCCCCTTCCAGTTGGAAGGATTTCTGTAAATATTATGAATAAATTGATTGTGATTTTGGGACCCACGGCTTCAGGAAAGTCTGATTTGGCCGTAAGGCTCGCCAAGAAATTTAACGGAGAAATAATTTCTGCGGACTCGCGCCAAGTTTACAAAGGATTGGACATTGGCTCTGGTAAAATAACCAAAAAAGAGATGCGGGGAGTCCCTCATTATCTTTTAGATGTAGCTAGTCCAAAAAGAAAATTCACAGTTGCTCAATTTCAAAAACTGGCACAAAAAAAAATAAAAGAAATACAAAAAAGAGGCAAGTTGCCTTTTTTAGTTGGCGGCACAGGATTTTATATTCAGTCCATTGTTGATGGTATTAAAATTCCGGAAGTAAAACCTAATTGGAAATTAAGAAAAAAATTTGAAAAAAAATCTCTAAAGGAACTTTTTTTAATACTAAAAAAGCTAGATCAAAAAAGAGCCTTTGTTATCGATAAAAATAATAAGGTGAGGATTATACGAGCAATTGAAATTGTAGAAGCTACCAAAAAGCCGGTGCCGCCAATAATAAAAGATGTAAAGTTTGAATCTTTACAAATTGGCATTACAAAGTCCAAAAAACAACTAAAGAGTGCCATTAGAAAAAGATTAATCAAAAGGTTAAACCACGGAATGATTACAGAGATCCGAAGACTTCGTAGACACGGGTTGACATTTGGCAGACTAGAAGAGTTTGGGTTAGAATATCGTTATGTTGCCCAATACCTTCAAGAAAAAATTACTTACCAACAGATGATTGAAAAAATCCAAAAAGAATCAGAACGCTTTGCCAAACGCCAGATGACATGGTTCAAAAGCGATAAGAGAATCCATTGGATAGAAGACCAAAAGGAAGCGGAAAGGTCAATTAAAAAGTTTATAAAACAAAAGCCATTGGAGTTTTCCAACGGCTCATTGATTCTTCACGGCTTGCGAAGCCGCCTGTAGCGCTCAAGAATTTTTTTCGCGGCTGCTATGGCCATTGCTCGTTCCTGCTTCTGCCGATTTGACTCCGCAGGAACCCTTGTTTTGACGCGGGACACAATACCTGCTGCCAACATTTTTCTGGCACGTTTGTTCATACAGCACCCCTTTATGCTAAGGTTCTAACTCTATTGTAACAAATCTTCGAGTAATTGTCTGGCTTTTGCAGGATTTGCTGTTCCTCGAGTGACAGCCATTACTTGACCTGCCAAGAACTGAAGAACATTTTTGTTTCCTTTTTTATAATCCTCAACTGCTTTTGCGTTTTTTGAAATTATATCTTTTATAACTTTCTCTAATTCCCCATCATCTTCCATTTGCCTCCAGTTATTTTCATCTACAATAGCAGATGGATCTACTCCGGTATTTATCATTTCAACTAAAACCATTTTGGCTACTTTACTGGAAATCTCTCCCCTATGAATCATTTTGATAAACTCAGCAAAATTTTCTGAGGTAATCTTAAATTCCTTTTCAATAAATTCTTTACCATTTAAAATTCCCAACACATCAGATATTAGATAATTTGAAGCAAGCTTAATTGCCTTTTTCAACTCTGAATTATTTTTTTGGTCAATCCATTCATCAATTTCTGAAGCCACCTTTTCAAAATATTCGCTAAAATCCTTATTGTTGATAAAAACCTCTACAGACTTTTCATCCAATCCATATTCTTTTATAAACCTATTTCTTTTTTGTTCTGGTAGCTCTGGAATTTCTGCTTCTATTTTTTCTATATATTCTTTTTCAAAATATAAAGGAGGTAAATCCGGCTCTGGGAAATATCTGTAATCATGCGCTTCTTCTTTTTCCCGTTGGCTGAATGTGATTCCCGCCTGCGCTGACCCGCCTGCGTGCGAAGCGCGGGCAGGGGCTTCGGCGGGCAGGTCTTTTTTATCGCGCCAGCCACGGGTTTCCTGCACCACCTTCTCCCCATCTCCCAATAACTTTTTCTGCCTTTCAATTTCAAAATCAATTGCCTTTTCAACAACTTTAAAAGAATTCAAGTTTTTTATTTCAACCTTCGTCCCAAGTTCGCCAATTTCACCAACGAGGCCGGGTCTCGTTGTTTTTGATAAGCTGATGTTCACCTCAACTCTCACTAAGCCTTTTTCCATATCAGCATCTGAAACCCCTAAATATCTAAAAATACACTGTAATTCTTCAGCAAATTTTCTTGCTTCCTCGCCAGAAGCAATATCTGGCTCTGTTACTAACTCCATTAAAGGTACTCCCGACCTATTTAAATTAACCAAAGAGTAATCAGCTCCTTCTGGATGTAAAAGACTACCAGTATCTTCCTCAAGGTGAATACGGCGTATCCGTATATTTTTGATTTTTGCATTTTGATCTTTGATTTGGAGCGAGCCATTGCTCGCGATTGGCTGGTCATATTGAGAAATTTGGTATCCTTTAGGTAAGTCTGGGTAAAAATAATTTTTTCTATCAAATTTTGATTGTTCGGCGATTTTACAATTTAAAGCTAATCCAGTTTTAATTACTTTTTTAATCGCTTCTTCATTGGCAACTGGCAAACTTCCCGGCTGCCCAGTACAAATCTCACAAATGTTAAAATTCGGTCGTTTTTCATCAGGATCATTCTTGCAAGAGCAAAACATTTTGCTTTGAGTATTTAACTCAGCGTGAACTTCCAGTCCAATACTTGGCTTATACATAGTATTATAAATATATCAAAGTTAAGCGTAAAATAAAAGTCCTGATTTCTTCAGGACATATATTAGACCTGTTGCTTAATAAGACTTCTACTGCAATTTGTAATTTCGGCTGCGAAAAAGGAATTACTCGTCGCCAGATTTAGTCTCAATATGCCTCCTCGCAATTCCTTTTTCTCGCTCGAAATTACTTCATTTCGCTACGAATCTTATAATTAGCAGGGAGCAAGGAGAGTAAGCATCGCAATGCTTACTCTCCGAACGAGCGAACCAATTATATTAAATATTAAGCAACAGGTCTATTTTACTTTTTCGCAAAATATTCTTGTAAATCTTTCTCTTTTCTCTGAATCTGGACTGTATCTCCCCGCCTGGCAAAGTCATAATCACCCATATCTACCAGCAAATATTTTGAAACCAAAGGATAAATTTTTTGCACCAATCTGATTTTTTCTTTCTCTACTTCTCTGTAATCAGGATGCCCCTGGGCAATAGTTCTTAACTCGGCTTCCCAGAAAAATGAACGCATATTCTGATATTGAATAAATCTTATTTTATGGGCCAAACTTACACAATACTGAGCCAAGTCAACATTGTGCTTGGCAACTTTCCTGAAAAGCTCTTCTACCTGTAAAATGGCGTCAACAAACTTTTTATCAAGCCCCGCTTCTTTCAAGCCGTCGGGCACATCAAAGCCGTTATTAATTGTGAACAGCTGCCTTTCTTGCGTGTGCATTCTATGCCTGTGCAAATCCCTCCAGGCGCCAATATTCATTAAAATCTCAAACCTTAAATAAACATTTTCAAAGGCTCTGGGAACTTTATAATACCTTGCCGTTCTGTTTTTGAGAGCGGATTTTAAAACCTCTTCTTTTTGGCTCTCGGACAATTCCCGCACCTTTCCAAGAACCATATCAAAAGACTCGCCCACTTCTTTGAAAACCAGCCCGGCAATTATTTTACTTTCTCCGTCAGCATCAAATTCTAAAAGTTTAACGCTGGGTTCTTTAGTTCTTTTGTTTTTGGGTTCTTCTGCTGAGTAATAAACTTTTTTAATTGCCTCCCTTACCCTTTGCGATTTCCCAGATAAATACTCTCTGTAATTTATGGCTAGCTCTGTATTGGTTCTCCTTAAAAATGCCGGCATGAATTTGCTTAACTCCTCAAAAGACCTCTGGCCAGTCCAGCGGATTTCCCCTAACCTATAGTCAAGGCATCTATTAACCATGTATTCAAATGCCTGGCCGTTGGCAAAAAATGCTACTTGGCTCAAAGTTGAAACTGGCAATAAAGTCCTTAAAGTATCAAACGCCTTTGTTCTTAAAACTCTTTCTTCCTCACCGGAAAACTTATTTTTCAAGTAATCCATGTATTCTTGCATCAAGGATGTATAAGTTTCAAAAAGATTGTCCATTGCCTGCTTGTACTCATCCAATAAGCCAATATCCTGCAAGGTTGGGTCGGTGTAATACCTGTAACTGCCGTTAACTTTTGTTGAATAATCAACATACCTCGTTGACTTTTCTATGGGGGCGATTCCCACTCTCATATCTTCAATGTGCTTTATGGCAACCTGTGATATCCCGGCAAATACCAAATGAGCCCCTGCCATTTGGGCAATAGAATCATCTCCATACTCAGCGAGCCATTTAATATAAAATTCTCTGGCTTTTGGATTAGAGAATATAAGTTCAATTGGATTTTGCTGTAAAAATTCAACCAGCGCCTTTAAAGACTTTGAATAATCACTGTCGTCTTTCAAAAAGGGCTTCAAAAATTCCTGCAAAAAAATCACTCTTAAATCATCCTTTGCCCGGCTGGTACGAGAACACAAAGCTCCTGCTACTTCCGGCGGCAAAAAAGTAATTCCAAAAACAGATTCATCTAAATTTGTAAAAAACGGGCTTACAAGCTTTTTATCTTCATCTGAAAATTCTAATTTTTCAAAAACAGGTTTGAATTTGTTTATTTCCATGAATTGGAAGAAAACCCCAAAGAGTGCAGCTCTCGTTGAAAACGAGGCTGTCTCCTCAGGGATGAAGCCAGTCCGGAGTCCTGCCGAAGGCAGGGCGGAGGAAGAAATATAAATAGCGAGTCTTTAGCGGGGGATTTCTATTTAACTAGGTAAGGGAAATTTTCTGCAAAAATTTTTGATTTCTCCCCTTACTTTTTTTACCAACTTTGGATTCGAAATTACCTGGTTTATCCAACTGGCTATTTTTTTCATCTCTTTTTCTCTCATTCCTCTGGTAGTAATGGCAGGAGTGCCCATTCTTATTCCAGATGGCTTAAAAGGCCCAGCTGGATCATAAGGAATGCTGTTTTTATTTATTGTAATTCCAGCCTCTTCCAGTAAATCTGCCGCTTCTGAACCCGTAATATTTTTGTTTCTCAAATCAACTAAAATCAAATGGTTATCTGTGCCGCCTGAAACCAAATTAAATTTATAATTTTTAAGTTCTTCTGACAGCACTTTTGCGTTTTTCACAACTTGCCTGGCATAATTTTTAAACGCCGGCATTGAGGCCTCTTTTAAACATACTGCAATGGCGGCAATGGCGTTTTCATGCGGCCCGCCCTGTAGCCCTGGAAAAACAGCTTTGTCAATTTTTTTAGGCAAATCCGGGTCTTTTTTAATACCCTTTTCAGTGACCATAATAATGCCGCCCCTTGGTCCCCTTAAAGTCTTATGGGTTGTGGTTGAAATAATATGAACGTATGGCACTGGGTTAGAATGGGCGCCTCCCGCAATCAATCCTGCGATATGAGCAATATCGGCCGCTAAATATGCTCCAACAGAATCAGCAATTTGGCCCAATCTTTTCCAGTCAAAAACTCTTGGGTAAGCTGTCGCTCCAACCCAAATAAGCTTAGGCTTGGAATCTCGCGTCAGTTTTTCAACTTGGTTATAATTTATCAAATGGGTTTTTTGATCAACCCCATACTGGACTGACTTAAAAAACTTAGCTGAAAAATTCACTTTCCAGCCGTGGGTCAGATGCCCGCCCATAGGCAGGGCCATTCCCATTATTGTGTCGCCTGGCTCCGCAACCGCCATATACACGGCGGCGTTTGCTGGAGAACCTGAATACGGTTGTACATTGGCATATTCAACCCCAAACAGCTTTTTTGCCCTTTCCTGACACAAGCTTTCCAATTGGTCATAATATTTTAAGCCCGAATAATACCTTTTCCCGGGATAGCCCTCGGCATATTTATCAGTTAAAAGTGAACCAAGTGCCTCGCGCACAGCTGGTGAACAATGGTTTTCAGAAGGAATCATCTCCAGGGAGGTTTTTTGCCTTTCAGTTTCCAACTTAATTAATTTTGAAATTTTGGGATCTTTTTTATTTAATTTCATATTTTATTTTTTACTATTTTTTTTACTTCCTCAAAAACTTCGCGAATCGTCTGTTCGCCGTTAATCATAATTACGTTTTCAAATATTACGGGCATTTTTTTATAAATTTCATTAACTTTTTCTAGTTTTCCTTTTTCTTCAAAATATTCTTTATCTTCTCCTCTTCCTTCAATCCTTTTTATGCAGGATTCTGGAGAAACATTAATTACAAAAGTAATATCGGGCAACAAAAAATTTTTATTAAGGTCTATCAATAAATTAAAATTTAATCCTTCTGAAAAACCGTAAGCAAATGTTGAAAAAGCGTATCTACTAGAAACAACAAACTTTCCTTGTTTTAGCGCCGGAATAATTTTATTGTCCAAATGTTCTTTCCTGTCTTGAACATATAGCTTTTGAAGTTCTAATGGTTCCATTATGATTTCTTTCTTTAAAACCTGTCTTATTTTTCTACCCGCCCCAGAGTCCATTGTTGGCTCTTTTGTTAAGATAACTTCTTTACCATTTTCTTTCAAAAAATTTACTAATAATTCAACTTGTGCGCTTTTTCCAGAACCATCTAAACCTTCAATTACAATAAACCCCCCACCTTTTGTGCTTTTAAAAAGCTTATTGCCAGCTATTGAATAATACCAATGATTCTCCCGCAACGGGTGGGGGGTAAATTTTCCCGGATAAGTATTTTTTAGCATAAGAGTGCAGGATTCGAACTATCATCAATTGAGCGTCGGGTCTCTGGCTTTTGCGAAGCAAAACCATGACCTAGCGAATTTTGAGGAAGATTCAAGGCTTGAGGGCGGGAGTTCAGCTCTTGCCGAA
>JBBTQB010000068.1:0-16205 GCA_038065835.1 Patescibacteria group bacterium
GATAAGCCTCCTTGCTCCGCCTCGCTATTTTCAAAAATGAGAGCAACGCAACTTGTAAAAAACGGGCAGGCAGGCTCTGGGGCAAGCCAATTTTGGAAAGATTCTGCGTTTTCGGAGCTCACCGATGCCTGCGGCATCGCTTCGCTCCTCAATCCTTGAATCTTCCTCAAAATTCGCTTGCTCAATTGATGATAGTTGGAATCCTGCACTCTAATATAATATTATTAAATTTTCAATAAAATGGAAAATATGCAGGATATGAAAAATTGCAATTGCATTCACCATAAAGTTATACCATTTTTAGTTGTGGTGTTTGGCGTAACTTTTTTGATGGGGTTTTGGGAAATGATAAACTGGGATGTAGTAAATATCGTCTGGCCAGTCATAATTATTGTAATAGGTCTCATGAAGCTGGTTGAAAGAATGGAAATATGCAAGTGCTGTTCTGGAATTTGCACTTACTGCTAATTTTTCTGCAAACAAAAAAGCCCTGCTGGCTTTTTTGTTGTATTAGTTTTTATTTTTTAGTATCATAAATCTTAAATCGTAAATCCTACCTGCCCGCCAAAGCCCCTGCCCGCGCTTCGCACGCAGGCGGGTTGGCGCAGGCGGGAATCATAAGAGCTTGGTGAATAATGCCATATTAGCGTCTTTTACCAAAATTCTGGCTGCAAATTTGCTGAAATTCGTCGGCTTATACTCTGTATAAACCTCCTCGTTTTATCAAATTTTCGCTTCAGAATTTTGGCAAAACCCATCTAAAGAGCATTATTCACCAAGCTCTATAAATTGAACGATGATTTTATCAGACTCCACATTAAAAAAAATGATTGATAGTGGCAAGTTGATTACTAAGGATAAAAAATTAAAAGCCCATATCAATCCAGCTTCGGTTGATTTGCACCTGGGGAATCACTATCTTACCATTGAAGACAGGCAAATGAGCTTTATTACCCTTGACAAGCCTATAAAATATAGAGAAATTGAATCTCAAAGTATTATAATTCCATCCCACGGCTTTTTATTGGCGTCAACAAAAGAATATGTTAAACTGCCTGCAAACATTACAGCTTTTGTAGAGGGTAGGAGCTCAATAGGGCGCATTGGATTATTTGTGCAGAATGCCGGATGGATAGATCCGGGATTTGAAGGTAATATTACCTTAGAGCTTTATAACGCTAACTCCCTGCCAATTAAATTAAAATCTGGTCGCAGAATATGCCAAATTGTCTTTTCTAAAATAGATAAAAAGGCAAAAAACCCCTATCGGGGTAAATATCAAGGGCAGGTAAAATCCGTAGGAAGCAGGGTTTATCAAGATAACGAAGTCTCCTAGATTAAATTAAGATATGATTCAAAAAAAAAGAACAAATTTATACAATCCAGACTCCCAAATTCCTTTTAATGTAAGCAGGTCAAAAATAGGACTTTTTTTAGAGTGCCCACACTGCTTTTACCTAGACAGAAAATTAGGAATATCAAGGCCTGATATGCCTGGCTGGTCTTTGAATAGCGCAGTTGACGCGCTGTTAAAGAATGAGTTCGACGAATTTAGAGATCAAAAAAGGCCACACACATTAATGGATGTTTACAGAGTAGACGCCATACCTTTTTGGCATCAAAATTTTCATATTTGGAGAGATGATGTCAACAAAAAAGTAGGCGCTTCTGTATTGCACAAAAAAACTAACTTGAATATCTGCGGAATTATTGATGATATTTGGCAAAATAACACAACAAAAGAACTTCATATCGTTGACTATAAATCAACCAGCACTAATGGGGAAATATCTTTGGACGGCGAGTATAAAGAAGGTTATAAAAGGCAAATGGAAGTTTATCAGTGGATCTTCAGGCAGCTTGGGTTTTCTATTTCAAATACCGGATACTTTGTTTATGCAAATGGAATTAAAAGCCACGGCAAGACATTTAATGATAAGTTGGAGTTTAAGACTTCAATAATTCCTTACATAGGAAACTCTTCTTGGGTTGAGCCTACAATTTTAGAAATTAAAAACTGTCTTGATTCAGACAAAGTTCCCTTGCCAAAAGACGAGTGCAAGTATTGTGCTTATAGGAATCTTATTCAAAAAGAATCGTTAAAAAATCAAATAAGCCTAATATAATAAACTCGCTGCGCAATACAGAAAAGTGATATAATCAAAGTAATGAAAGGAAGTGAGCCGATATTTATCGATAAAAAATCAAAAGTCGGGGTTTTAATGATCCATGGCTTTTCTAGTACTCCTAATGAGTTTAAAGAACTTAGCGTTTATTTGGCAGAAAAAGGCCTTACTAATTATGCTCCATTAATTGCGGGCCACGGGACTAGCCCGGAGCATTTATTGAAAACTAATTCTGATGAGTTTTTAAAGTCAGTAAAAAAAGCCTATTTGGAACTTCAAGATAAATCCGAAAAAATTTTTATTATTGGTAATTCTTTTGGCGCAAATTTATCTTTCTGGCTTGTAAAAGAGTTCAACAATAAACCCACTGGATTGATTAGCCTAGGGGCGCCAATTTTTTTGAGAAATCATTTGTTCGTTATTTTAAGACTTTATTCTTACGGATTATTTAAGGAATATTATCGCAAACCCCCTCGCTTATATAAGACTGATTATTTAGATATGGCAGATGAGATTACTTACGCCAAAATCCCAACAAAGAGCTTAAGGGAATTTTTAAGTTTTGTGAGAAGGGAAACAAAGCCCAATTTAGGTAAAATAAAAATTCCCGTGTTGGTAGCGCATGCCAGTATTGATCCTGTTATACATCCCAAAAGCGCTACTTTTATCTATGAGCATTTAGGATCTTCTTTCAAAAAAATTTATTGGTTTTCCAGCAATTTCCATAACCTGGCCATTACTGACCGCCGGTCAGAAATATTTCAGAAGATTTATGATTTTATAAAGGAAGTTATAAATAATAATAAATAATTCAATGAAAATAATTACTGCAAATTATAAAGATTTAGAGAAACACAATTTTTGGATAAAAATATTCAGAATATTTTCTGTACCTCTATTAAATAATTTGCCAAGTTCATTGATAAAAAAAATAATGAAGCGTTCAAACAGGGATGCTGCAGATGTTGTAGATAATGTTGGTTCAGCTAAGGCCATGGAAGTAATTTATGCCAAATACAAAAATAAACCATTCTCAGAAGGTTTTGTCAGGGGCATTACAAATATATTTTGGCACCACTTTTTATCTCAACCAAAAGGATTGAGAAACCGATTAAAAATTGTGCAGAATGTAATAGAAAGAGAAGTTGAAAATATTATAGACCATAAAGAAAGCAGAGAAGTAATAAAAATTCTTACTGTTGGAGGAGGGTCTGGGAGGTCGGTAATGCATCCTCTATACAAAATTATCAAAGAACATAATTACAAAAATGTAAAAATCTTTAACTTAGACAAGAGTACTCAATCAATAACCCTAAGTAAACAAGCAGCCAAAGAGTATAATATGCGAAATAATTTCGAGTGGATTAATGATGACGCTAAAAATATTAAATCTTTGTTTAGTGATGATTCCATGGATATTATTGAGATGATCGGCTTATTGGATTATCTTTCAGAAGAACAAGGCATTCAAATTATAAAGCAGATTTATAATATCCTTAAAAAAGGCGGGGTTTTTATCGTATCTAACATTCATCCTAATTCAGAAATGTCTTTTATATATAAGACAGGTTGGCCAAAGTTATATTATAGAACACCAGAACAAATTGCAGATATTTTGGAGGAGTCGGGCTTTTTTTTGGAAAATGGAGAAATAGTAATCGAGCCTTTAAAAAATCATATTATAGCAGTAATAAAAAAATAATTATGCCAATTATTTTTGCCATCTCAGGCCTGATAAATGGATTAGCCGGATTAATTTTTGCTTTATTCGTCATATTTTATAATCCTAGAGATAAAATTAACAGATTATATTTTTTACTTGGACTTGCAAATACTTTATGGGGTTTTGGTTATTGGCAGTGGCAATTAGCTATTGATGCTAGCTCTGCTTTATTTTGGGTTAGAATTTTATCAATCGGTTCTCTTTTTATACCCGTATTTTATTTCCATTGGATAGTATCACTATTAGAAATATCCAAAAAGAATAAATATATTGTCTGGTTAAATTATATATTTGCGATTATTATTTTATTTTTTTCTTTCTCTGATTTATTTATCAAAGGAGTTAGCAAAAAGATGTTTTTTGATTTCTGGCCAAACCCAGGAATACTATATAATTTTTATTTGGTAGTAATTTATATATTAATTGTATTTTATTCATTGTTTCTTTTGTTTTGGCATTATAAAGTTTCTTCAGGGGAAAAAAAGTATCAGATAGTTTATGTTATAATTGGATCGATTATTGGCTTTGGCGGCGGATTAACTAATTTTTTGCTTTGGTACAATATACAAGTTCCTCCTTACGGAACTTTTTTTGTAGTATTATATCCTCTTTTTCTGGGATACGCCGTTATTAAATACAGGCTTTTTGATATTAAGATAATAACCACGGCGTTATTCATATTTTTGATTTGGGTAGCTCTATTGATGAGAACATTATTATCAGAAAATTTTCAGAGCTTATTTATTAACGGCGGTACATTATTAATAATGGTTATCTTGGGTATTTTATTAGCTAGAGCAATTTTCAGGGATGTTAGGCAACGAGAGGAAATAGCAAAAATGGCGGAGGATGTGAGAAAGGCCTATGTGATTGAGAAGAGGGCGAAGGAGGAGATAGAGAGGTTGGATAAGTTTAAAGACCAGTTCTTAATGACCGCCCAGCATAATTTGAGGACTCCTTTGACATCTATGATGGGTTATGCGGATTTGCTTTTAAAAGGGATGTTTGGAAAACAAAATAAAAAAACAATAGAGGTAATTCAAAAATTCCAAACTCTAACACAAAATATGATAAGGATGGTAAATAACTTTTTGGATATGGCCCAATTCCAATTAGGGAAAAGCGTTATCACTTTAAAACCTGACATTGATGTTTTAGGTTTAATAAATGAGATTGTTCAGGAAATTCAGTTTAAGGCTGAATCTAAGGGAATTTATGTAAAGGTGGAAAAGCCAGAACCTGCCCGCAATGCTTCTGGCATAGCCGATGCAGGCGGGAAGATATTTACAATTTCAGCTGACAGGGAAAAATTAAAGGCTGCAATATTTAACATAGTTGATAATGCTGTGAAATATACGGAGAAGGGAGGAGTAACAATAAATATCAAAAATCAAGTATCAAATATCAAAATTGTGGTACAAGATACGGGAATTGGAATTCCAAAAGAAAAACTTTCAACCATTTTTGACCAAATGTTTGAGAGGTCAGAAGAGGCAAAAAGGGTGGCTTCCCTTGGAAGCGGAGTGGGACTCTATTTATCAGGTGAGATTATTAAGGCCCACAAAGGCAAAGTCTGGGTTGAATCACCTGCCCGTATCGGCCCAGCCCGCAGTGCTTCGCCCAGCGATGCTGGCGGGTACGCCGAAGGCGTTGCAGGCGGGGAGGGTGAGGGTAAGGGATCTACTTTTTATATTGAATTACCCATAACAAACGAAAAAACTACTGAAAACACTACAAAATAAACAGGTAAAAAAAGTATAAGATACCTTATAAAGTGAGAAGCTCTGTTGTGGAAAATAAGCAGGGCTTTTTGGTTTGCAAGATGGTATAATAAAATAAGTTAAAAATTCAAATCTCAAATCTCAAAATGACGGTCTAAAATTTAAATAATTGCGCATAGCACAACACCAAAATTTTGATTTTTGCCCGCCTGCTTCTTTAATGCGAAGCATTTCGGGCAGGCATTTTGATTTTTGATTTTAAGTAGGTGAATGTTGAACCAGAACGGCTCAAAAAGTTTCTTTTAGATGCAGAGCTGGTAGTAGAAAAAGATTTTAATCGGGCTCTCAAAATAAGCCAGGAAACCAATAAAAAAATTGGTGAGGTTTTAGTTTCAGAAAAACTTATTGAGCAGGAAAAACTAACTAAGTTTGAGGCATATCTTTTAGGTATTCCTTTTGTCAATATAGAAAAAGAGACTATTAGTCCAGAAATATTAAATGTTATTCCAGAGCAAGTTGCTCGCGCTCACAATATTATTGCCTTTCGAAGAAGAGACAATGTCCTAGAGGTTGCCATGCTTGACCCAGAAGACTTAATAACGATTGAATTCATAAAAAAAGCTGACCCGCTTTTAAAAATTTTACCAAGACTGGCAACTCCCGAAGGAATAAAAAATGCTTTAAGCCAATATCAGAAAGCCCTAGATGTGGAGTTTGGCGACATACTAAAAAAAGAAGCAAAGGATATGAGTAAAGCCAAAGAGGAGGATTTGATGAAAGCCGCCCAAGAACTGCCTATTGTAAGTATTATTGATACCCTAATGAAGCATGCAATATTGCAAAAAGCCTCAGATGTCCATGTTGAGCCATTAGAAAAAGAAGTGATTGTTAGATTTCGTATTGACGGAATATTAAATGACATTATGAACCTACCGATAACTACTGCCCTAGGTATTGTTGCCAGAATAAAAGTAC
Source organism: Patescibacteria group bacterium (assembly GCA_038065835.1). Taxonomy (GTDB): domain Bacteria; phylum Patescibacteriota; class Minisyncoccia; order Minisyncoccales; family Staskawiczbacteraceae; genus VGLO01. The sequence goes on from JBBTQB010000068.1 coordinate 6,546, forward strand.
TTTCTAATTTAAAACTTGACGAGCATAGGTTACCTCAAGATGGTAGGTTTAAAATTGAAACAGAAGATTATAAATATTCCGTTAGAGTTTCAGTTTTGCCGGTTTTTAATGGAGAAAAAATCGTAATGAGATTGCTAGCAGAAGACATTAAAACCCAGAGTCTGGAAGGATTGGGCCTAATTGGTAAAGCTTTTGAAATTGTTCACAATAACTTACTTAGGCCGACAGGAATGATATTAATTACAGGTCCCACAGGATCTGGTAAAACAACTACTCTTTACTCAATGATGGAAATACTTAACACTCCAGATGTTAATATTTCTACAATTGAAGATCCAATTGAGTACCGAATGCCAAGAATAAACCAGACGCAGGTTAATGCCAAAATAGGTTTGACTTTCGCCTCGGGACTAAGATCTCTTGTGAGACAAGATCCAGATATTATCATGGTTGGAGAAATCAGGGACAGTGAAACAGCCAGTTTGGCAATTAATGCCGCCCTCACAGGACACCAAGTGTTGTCGACGCTTCATACAACAGAAGCTGCCGGAGCCATACCCAGGCTTCTTGATATGAAAGTTGAACCCTTTTTAGTTGCTTCAACACTGAATGTCATTATAGCTCAGAGATTGGTAAGAAAATTCTATGGCGACAAAGAAAAGTACAAGCTAAAAAAAGCAGACATTGCAAATCTTTCAAAATACTGCGATATGGAAAGGATTTTGCAGATATTGAAGACAGACAAACTAGTCAAACCCAAAGCAACATTGCTAGATTTGGAGCTTTACAGACCCAAGGCATCCAAAGATTCTCCTTCTGGTTACAAGGGTAGAATTGGAATTTTTGAAGTTTTGCCAATAGGTGAATCAATTAGGTCATTAATCATCAATAAGGCTTCAACAAGAGACATTAAGCAAGAAGCTATAAAAAACGGAATGCGTACAATGGTTGAAAACGGTTTTGTAAAAGCAGTTAAGGGACTAACTTCAATAGAGGAAGTATTAAGAGTTATTATAGACTAAAATTCAAAATGTAAATCTCAAATTTCAAAATGATAATTTAAAATTCAAAATAATCGCGCTGTGCGCGATACCTAAATTTTGACTTTTGAACTTTGATTTTTGAACTTGAGCGAAAGCGAACGTGCCAAACTACCTATATACAGCTAAATCATTTGATGGGAAAGATGAAACAGGAATTTTAAATGCTCCAAATGAGTATGAACTTGCTAGAATACTAAGAAGCAAGGGAACGGTTTTAATAAGAGCTGTTCTAGAGGATGAAAAGAGAAAGTTCAGTCTGAATTTTTCATTTTCTTTGTTTCCAGTTCCATTAACAGAAAAGTTGTTACTAATTAGAAATTTGGGAGTAATGTTTAGTACTGGTCTTTCCCTAGTGAAAAGCTTTGAAGTTTTATCCCAACAAACAAAAAATTTAAGATTAAAAGCTGCTCTTTCTGATATTAAAGTAAGAATAAACAAAGGAGAAAATTTATCGGATTCCTTAAGCAAACACCCTAATATCTTTTCTGATTTATTTGTGAACATGATAAAAGTTGGAGAGGAATCTGGAACCCTAGATGAAGTTTTCCAAATTTTATCTTTACAGCTTCAAAAAGAGCATGAATTAAAGTCTAAAATAAAAAATGCCATGATTTACCCAGTCATTATATTGCTGGTTATGTTTATTGTAGGAATTGTCATGGTTGTTTTTGTAATTCCTAATTTAAATATATTCTTTAAATCCTTAAACGTTGAGGTGCCTATATATACTAGAATACTCATTTCTACAGGAGAATTTTTAGCTAAAAAGTGGTATATTGTTTTCTTGTTTATCTTCCTTTTTGCGGCAGCTTTTTATCTGCTAATGAAGACAAGATTTGGAAAAAGAGCAATAGATTCTGCTTTATTGAATCTTCCAGTAATTTCTCCCATCATTAAAAAAAATAACTCAGCCTTTTTGATAAGGTCCTTGAGTTCAATGGTTGCAGCCGGCGTTCCCCTAATAAGGTCTTTGGAGATTGCCTCTAAAACTGTTAATAATCATTATTTTAAAGATGCGGCAATTGATGCTGAAGAGAAAATTAAAAAAGGATGGAAGCTATCTAATGCGCTAAAACTTCATCAAGATATTTTTCCTTTTGGGGTGACAGAAATGGTTGAAGTTGGAGAAGAAACAGGCAAAAGCTCCAGTATTTTAAAGAAGTTGGCAGATTTTTATGAGCAAGAAGCAATTTCAGCAGTTGAAAGGCTGTCAATTTTAATAGAACCAATTTTGATAATTGTTTTGGGGTTGGGAGTCGGAATATTTGCGTTTTCAATAATACAGCCAATGTATTCATCTTTAGAGGCAATAAGCCAGTAGTTCATGAAACATAAAACATGAAACGTAAAACGTGAAACTGAAAAGTAAAATAGATCAATTTGTTCATTTAGTTTATAAAGAATTATTAAAGTTATCGGAAGAAATTGGGGCTATGCTCTGGGGTATTATTAATAAGTTAAAATAATGTTTCACGTTTCACGTTTCAAGTTTTATGATCAAGCGGGTTTTACATTAATAGAAATAATTGTGGTGGTTGTAATCTTGGGCATTTTAGCCACAGTAGCTATTAGTAATTTTGCCTTGCAAAAGCAAGAAACAGACTTAAGCGGCAACGCTCAAGACGTTGTAAATATTTTAAGACTAGCTCAAAGCAAAACCTTGGCGTCAACAAGCAATAGCCAATACGGTGTTTATTTTGACAGTTCGGCCTCTCCTAATAAATATGTCTTGTTTAAGGGCGCGAGTTATGCATCTAGAGACAGTTCTTATGATATTAACTATTCTTTGCCTTCTACGATGGAGTTTTTTTCGGTCAGTTTTGGTGGGGGAAACGAGGTGGTTTTTGATAAATTAACAGGGACAACAGCGCAATCTGGGAGCTTGTCGGTAAAAATGAAGTTAGACACGGGCCAAAGCAAAAATATTTTTGTATCTAATTCCGGTTCAATAGACCTTTCAGCCTCAATAGCGCCCTCAGATAGTAGTAGGACGAAAGACTCAAGGCATGTGCACCTTGACTACTCGAGGCAAAACTTTATTAATTGTCCTGCTACCAATGCTACTTTGTCTTTGTATTTTAATGGTGCCAGTTCTCCGCAGCAGACAGTCTCAATTTGCAGTAATTTGGTTTCTGGCCAATTGAAGTGGAAAGGCGCTATTTTAGTTGCGGGATCTAATCAAACAATAGAAATTGATACACACCATTTAAATGATATTAATTACACAAATGGAACTCAATTTAGCCTGCACAGAGACAGAAGGTCAAATAATAAAAGCCTTAGAGTTACAATTTCTGGCGATAATACAGGGAATCTCATAGACTATTCAGATGACGGTTTAACTACAATTCACACATCAAGCTATGTTTCAAATTCTTTGTGGCAATAAATAGCTTTTTTGAGTAGATATATTATAAGGTAAGGTTAGATAGCATAACAACAAAAACAAGAACTTCAAAACTATTATTAAACAATCCTGTGATTCGGTTAGTAGGATTAAATCAATCGTAGGTTTAAATTTATATGTCAGTATTTCATCTAAACAATTTGCCAAAAAATAAAAGGATTCAAATGATCGCCGAATTTTACGACACCATAGACTCACTAAAAAACAGAAATGAGGTGCGTTTGTTTTTTAAAAGTTTATTGAGTGCAGATGAAATTGCAAGTTTAATGAGAAGAATAGAGATAGCAGTGCTGTTATCATCGAGTTTTACTCATGATCAAATTATTCAAATATTGGGGGTGGGTAGAGATAAAATTTCAAATGTCAGTAAAGCATTGTTGCAAGATGACAGCGGATATAAAATAATTGTAAAGCGGTTAATTGAAAATCGTAAAGCAAGGTTAAGAAGAATAAAGGATAAAGAAAAGGAGATGTCAGATGAATCTGGCTTTGGCATTGCTAAAAAAACTTATAAAGGTCACTTCTTGCTTAATAATTTACTTGATGCAGCGATATCAAAAATGAAAGAAAACGATGGAAACCTGGAACAAGAAGCATTACTGTTTACCCCATCAAGAACGCCGTTTAACAATTATAAAAAATAAGATTCAATCCTGTGCACCGATGCACAGGATTGAGGGTGGTGGCATTGAGTTTGGAAGTTTAAAAATAAAAGTAATAATAAAAATTTAGAAAAAATATGCCAGAGAACATCGGAGAACAATTTTTGAATGAGAAATATCCGGATTTAATAGAATCGGAGCCGGTGAAAACTTTAAATAAAAATTCAGGTTTTATTTTTCTGGAAATTATAATATCAATAGCTCTTATCAGTATTGTTTTTATTACGCTTCTTGGAGTAGGTTTTCTATCGTTAAACGTTTCTCAATCATTACAAAAATCGAGCGAATCAGATTCTTTAATTGCAGAAGAAATTGAAGCAGTAAGAGCCTTTCGCGACTCTACAGCATCTGCTTGGAGTACGACAGGAATTGGCTCTTTAAATACTGCAAGCGATTATCATTTTGTTTTAAGCGGAAGTCCGCCTTCTTGGAGTGTAGTTACCGGATCCGAAGTGTTGGGAGATTTCACGAGAAAGGTGGTTTTTGACAGCGTTCAAAGAGATGCCAATGGCTATATTGTGTTGTCGGGTGGGACAGATGATCCGGATACAAGGAAGGTTACCGTTCAAGTTATCTCTTCTAGTAAAAATTATCAAACAATAACCTATCTCACAAATTGGCAAAAATAGCACCATGAAATATAAAACATAAAACGTAAAACATAAAACGTAAAACGTGAAACATATTAAAAAAGAGATACAAAATAAACGTTTCGGGTTTCCCGCCTACGCCAACCTGTCTGCGTGCGGATACGCACAGGCAGGAGCTATGGCAGGCAGGCAGGTTTCCCGCCTACGCCAACCTGTCTGCGTGCGGATACGCACAGGCAGGAGCTATGGCGGGCAGGCAAGTTTCAAGAGAGGTTTTACTATAGTGGAAATTTTAGTTTCAGTAGCAATTTTTTCCATTGTTTTGCTTGCAATTATCTCATTTATTTTGTGGATGAATTATTACAACGCAAAAACAAAAGCTGATAGAGAGGTCTCAGAAAACGCAAGGCGAATTTTAAACGTGATGACATATGAAGTAAGAGGTGCAAAAAGCGTTTATACGCCAACAACAACATCAAACCAGCTTTCTTTAGAAATCACAAGGTATCTACCAAGTGGCGAAAGTTACAGTTTTATAGATTTTTTTATTTGCGGTTCTGCCTTGTGCATGAAGAAAGAATCACAAAACCCCATTATTCTTAATTCAGAAAGCGTTGAAATATCTTCATTAACATTTTCTGAAATTTTAAACGGGACAAAGCCATCTGTTAAAATTAACTTGACTGTAAATTATAAAAACCCAAATAATGATTCGGGAAACTACGCATCAGTTAGCCTAACTTCAACAGCTTCTTTAAGAAGATATTAGAGATTATGAAACCTAAAACATACCACGAAAAATTAAAAGTAAAAACAGATAAAATAATGTTTCCCGCCTACGCCAACCTGTCTGCGTGCGGATACGCACAGGCAGGAGCTATGGCAGGCAGGCACGTTTTAAGTTTCAAGTTTTATAACAGCAGGGGTTTCGTTATTTCAGTGATTACATTTTTTGTTTTGATAATAATGATAAGTATTGCTGTTACAATGAGCGCCCTGGTTTTTTATAGGCAACAGATTGCTACTAACTTTGTTAAGTCAACTCAAGCATATTATGCAGCAGAAGCTGGTGTTGAAGATGCTTTAATTCTTTTAAAAAATAATCCCAACATTTCATCCCTCTCTTATAATCTGAGTGTAGGGGATGCAACCACCAGAGTTACTATTAATCCAACAGTTGGAGGATCTAGAGTCATTGATTCTCAAGGCAATGATAGTGATAGATTAAGGAATATACAAACTGTTTACAGTATAGATAGCGAAGGGATCTCATTTTTTTATGGCGCTCAAGTAGGTGATGGTGGTTTAGAAATGAATAATGGAAGCAGGATAAAAGGTAATGTCTTTTCCACTGGCAATATACGTGGAGCCAATAATGCAATTATAGACAATGATGTTATAGTTTCGGGAAACGAACATAGTATAGATGACATTATAATTAAAGGAAATGCTTTGACCTATAGTTGTTTATCTCCAGCAGTAATTGAAAAAAATTTGACTTATGTTATAGGAGGTACTCGTACTTGTAAAGTCCAAGGCTCAATTACAACTCAATCCGAAGAAATTCCACCAGTGCCCCTTCCAATTTCACAGGCTCAAATTGACAAATGGAAGACCCAGGCAACTGATGGCGGAGTTATAAATGGGAGTGTTACGATTTCAAATAATCAAACCCAAAGACTAGGCCCAGTTAAGATTACAGGAAGTTTAACAGTAAGTAACAATGCAACTCTTACAATGACAGGAACCATATATGTAGTTGGAGATATTTCAGTAAGCAATAATGGTAAGATAAAACTGGATAGTGCTTATGGTTCTATGGGGGGGGTTTTAGTTTCTGATAAAGCCTTTAGCATATCCAATAATGGAATATTACAGGGTTCAGGGCAAAGTGGGAGTTATATACTAGTTTTGTCAACATATAATTCTGATTCAGCTGTTGGCATTGATAATAATGCAACCGGTGCAATTTTTTATGCTAGTGATGGCAGAATTAATGTAAGTAATAGCGCTAGTGTCAAGGGATTGACTGGCTATAAAATTAAGCTTAGCAACAATGCAGTTATTGAATATGAAATAGGCCTCCAAAATGTTTTCTTTTCTACTGGTCCTAGCGGTGGCTGGAAAATTCTGAGTTGGGGAGAAAAATAGCACACAAAAAGCGCAACCTCGCTCCGTCCCGATTACATCGGGACTCCGCTCGGAGTACACAAATGCGCCTACACTAAATTCGGGTGTCATTCGCCTGCCTGTGCGTAAAGCACGCAGACAGGTAGATTGGTGTCGCTTTATGATATAATGTAAAAATGCTTAAGTTTTTGAATTTAAAACCAGAAATATTTGGAATAGATATAAATGACCTGTCATTAAGAATTATTAAGCTACAAAAAAAGCGTAAAGGTTTTAGCATAGTTTCTTTTAATGATGTTGATGTGGCTCCTGGCATAGTAAAAGAAGGCGTGATTCAAAACGATGTGTCATTGTCAAAGATAATAAGTATGGCTTGTAGTACAGTTCATGGCCAAGAACTTGGTACAAAATATGTTGTTGTCTCATTACCAGAAGAAAAATCTTTTTCCCAAGTAATTCAAATGCCCAAGATGACAGAAGATGAATTAAAGTTAGCTGTTCCGTTTGAAGCTGAAAATTATATACCACTGCCAATAGAAAAAGCTTATTTAGATTTCCAGGTTATTGATTATCATAAAGATAATTCTAATCATTTGGATTTGCTTATTAACGTTATGCCAAGGCCAATAATTGATTCTTATGTGTCATGTTTTAAGAAAATCGGTCTATCCCCCTGTATTTTAGAAGTTGAATCACAATCTATTGTAAGGGTTCTTACAAGAAATAACGAAAAAACCCTTCCAACTATTTTTGTTGATTTCGGCGAAACTAAAACAGGGCTAATTGTCCATTCAGAAAACTCCATTCGCTTTACTGTAACGGTTCCCATTTCTTCAAGCCAACTTACTAGTGCAATTTCTGAAAGTTTGGGTATTAGCTTTGGAGCGGCTGAAAAGTTAAAGATACAACATGGTTTAAACAAGAGTTCCATCAGGGTAGGTAACATAGCTTCTGCCATGATGCCTATTTTAAGCAATTTAGCAGAGCAAATAAAAAAGTATCTTGATTTTTACCAAGGCCATTCTTCCCATGAATATTTTCCATCCGGCGGAATGGTAAAGAAAGTTGTTTTATGCGGCGGGGGATCTAACTTAAAAGGTCTTGCCGAATTCTTGTTAAAAAAATTAAATATTCCAGTTGAGCTGGGGGATCCTTTAGTTAATATTTTAAAAGATAGAAATGATTTATTTCCCCGCAACAAGGCTTTGTCGTTTGGAACTGCCATGGGATCTGCCCTAAGAGGAGCTTCAGACACATACTTAAATAGTTATAGCGACAATATTTAATTAAATAATAAAACATTAAACATAAAACGTGAAACATAAAGAATTATAAAAATGTTTCAGGTTTCAGGTTTCAAGAGCATTGATAAACCTTCTGCCGCAAAAAGAAAAACAAGAATTGCTGTTTCAAAAGAATAGGAATTTAGTCATAGTTTTAGGAAGTACAGCAATAATTTTTTTAATTTGCCTTGCTTTAGTTTTATTATCTATTAAGTTTTATATTCTGCAAATAATTAGTAATGAAAAAGCCATTCTTAAGGATGCAGAAGAAAAATATCAAACTCCTAACTCTTTATTGTTTTTAGATTCTCTAAAAAAAAATAATGCAGACCTGTCAATAATGGATAGTTTTTATAAGAAAAAAGCATATCTTTCAGACGACCTAAAAACTATTCTTCAAACCCAAAGGCCCGATGGTATAACTTTTAACAGTATCTCCCTAGGCCAAACAGGGTCAGATAATAGGGTTAAGATAAGTATACTTGGAACAAGCGCCACCAGAGATGAATTGCTTTCCTTTAAAGACAATATTACAAGCCAAGCGAGTGTAAAAAATATTTATTTACCTCCAGAAAACCTGGTAAAACCAACTAATATCAGCTTTAACCTAAATTTTGAAATTCACCCTGTTAAATAATTTTGCTTTGCAAAATTACCGCAAAAGCGGTATTTAACCGGGTGAACCTAGTCTGGATAAGCGGGGTATAGCCTATAATAAAAGTTTGTTTAAAGTAGTAGAGATTCTACCATAAAACGGACTTCTAACGGGGTGAAATTACCAAATAAAATATATTCAACTTTAGCTGTTTTTATACTAATATCATTGCTCTTGGTTGTATTTTTAATATATCCAGCATTAAAGGATATTAAAAGCAACTCAATAGAAGTTCTGTCAAATAGGGAAAAAACAGCTTTTATACACTTGCAAAGCAAAGAATTAGATAAATATAGTAAGAGTTTAACTAATTACAAGGGTAATTTAGATAAAATTGACCAATTATTTATTGATCCTAAAAATCCGGTTAATTTTATAAAGTTTTTAGAAAAGACTTCATCTGATTTAAATATTGAAGTAAGTGTCAATTTGGTTACTCCTTCAAGTAAAGAAATAAACAGCGCCTACCATACTTCTTCATTCCTTATTAACGTTATCGGTAACTTTCAAAATATAATAAGGTTTTCTGAAAAACTGGAAACGAGTCCTTATTTGCTTAAAATTAACAGTTTGTCAATAAATAAATTGGTCCAAGATGAAGAGAATCAAAAGTCTTCTAATCTTCTAGGAGCTAGTTTTATGGTGCAGGTTGTAAACAAGCAATCTTAAAATGATACCCCATAGTAGAAATTTTGGCAGTCCTACCCACACCTGTGCATCGGTGCACAGGTGTGGGTAGGATAACGGAAAAGCCAAATTTCACTACAGGGCTACCCCGTAGAGAATTTTGACTATGGGGTTGTAAAAAATAATCATATATTAATTAATCAAAGAATTAGAGTGCAGGATTCGAACTATCATCAATTGAGCGTCGGGTCTCTGGCTTTTGC